>JAOPWV010000200.1 GCA_025965475.1 Frankiales bacterium
CGCATCCGGCGGTGCCCCGCGGCCGCGTCGCGCCCGCCGAGCCGCTGCCGACGCGTACGACGGCCGTCCGCGCCCTGCTCGCGACGCGGGCCGACGCCGTACGCCTCCGGAACCGCGACGCCTGGCTGTCCACCGTGGACCCGACGGCGATGGCCTTCCGGGCGGCGCAGGGCCGGCTGTTCGACGCGCTGGCCGCGGTGCCGCTCAGCGACTGGTCGTACGAGCTCGATCCCGCGCACGCGGAGGAGGCGGACCCCCGGCTCGACCGGCTGCACGGCCGCGGGTGGTGGGCGCCGAGGGTGACGCTGCACTACCGGCTGACCGGGTACGACCGGACGCCGACCGCCGAGCCACAGCACCTGACGTTCGTCCCGCGCAGCGGCCGCTGGTACTTCGCCGCGGACGCCGACTTCGCCTCCGTCGGCAGGGACACCACCCGCGGCCTCTGGGACGGCGGGCCGGTCCTCGTCGTACGCGGTCGTGCGTCGCTCGTCCTCGGTCACCCGGCCTCGCTCGGCCTGATGCGCACGCTCACGGCCGACATGGACGCGGCGGTGCCGCGGGTCATGGCCGTGTGGGGTGGCGACTGGGCGGCCCGCGTCGCCGTCCTCGTCCCGTCCTCGCAGGCCGAGCTGGCGAGGATCGTCGGGACCGACCGCGACTACGGGCAGATCGCCGCGGTGGCGACCGCCGAGCTGACCGGCGCGGCCGGCACCCACCCGGTCGGCGACCGCGTCGTGATCAACCCGGCGACCTTCGGCAGGCTCGGACCCCTCGGGCGACGCGTCGTGCTGACCCACGAAGTCACCCACGTCGCGACCCGCGGCGCGACCGGCCGCGCGGTGCCCACCTGGCTGGTGGAGGGGCTCGCCGACTACGTCGGCTATCGCGGCGTGACCGTCCCGTACAGCGTGTCGGCGACCGAGTTGCAGACCGCGGTACGCGCGGGGCAGCTGCCGCGGGCGCTGCCCGCCGATCGTGACTTCGACGGCGGCAACCCCGAGCTGCCCCAGGTGTACGAGCAGGCCTGGCTGGCCGTGCGGCTGCTGGCGTCCCGGTACGGCGAGGAGGGGCTGCTGCGCTTCTACCGGACCGTCGGCCGCACGGGCGGCCCGTCGGCCGCTGCCGTCGAGCAGGCGCTGCACGGTCTGTTCGGGACCGACACCGCCCGGTTCACCGCCGACTGGCGGCGCGATCTGTCGGCCCGGCTGGGATGAGCCGGATCGCCGTCGCCGGGACGCTGGCTGCACTGTTCCTCGGGTTCGCCGTCGCTCTCGTCGCGACGGTGCCCTGGACCGTGCTGCCCGGCGCCGCGCCGACGGTCCAGGTGAGTCGCGACTTCACGCCCGCCGAGATCACCCGGGAGCAGGCCTACCACCGTGAGGTGCGGCCGCCGGCGTACGCCGCCCTGCTCCTCGGGCTGGCCGTCGCCGGTCTGCTGGCGCTGACTCCTGTGGGTGCGCGCGTGGTCGCCGCCGTCGCCCGGCCGCTCGGCGGTGGCTGGGGCTGGCAGGTGCTGCTCGGCACACTGGCGCTGACCCTGATCGGCCGGGTCGTCACGCTGCCGCTGGACGCGTGGTCGGAACGCGTGCTTCGCAGGTATGGCCTGTCCACGCAGTCGTGGAGCTCCTGGTTCGTCGATGCCGCGAAGAGCGTGGCACTGACCGCGGGGCTCTCCGGCATCGTGCTGCTCGCCGTGCTGGCGCTGGTGCGCCTGGCGCCGCGCACCTGGTGGGCGTGGGCGGCGCTGGTCACCGCCGGATTCGTCGTCGCCGGGTCGTTCGTCTACCCGCTCGTCGTCGAGCCGGTGTTCAACCGCTTCACCCCGCTGGCGGCGGGACATCTGCGGACCGACCTGCTGGCGCTGGCCGCGCGCGACGGGGTGCCGGTCGAGGACGTGCTCGTGGCGGACGCGTCACGGCGTACGACGGCGTTGAACGCCTACGTCAGCGGGTTCGGCTCGACCCGGCGGATCGTGCTCTACGACACGCTCGTGCAACAGGCCTCCCCGGAGGAGGTCCGGCTCGTCGTGGCGCACGAGCTCGGTCACGCGAAGCGACAGGACGTGCTGCACGGCACGCTGATCGGAGCTCTCGGGGCGGCCGCGGGGGTGTGCGCGCTCGCGCTGTTGCTGTCCTGGACGCCGCTTCTCCGCCGGGCGGGTGCGGACTCGATCGGCGACCCGCGGGTGATCCCGCTGCTGCTGTTCCTGGTTGCGGCTGGCACCCTCGTGCTCGCGCCGCTGTCGACTCTGGTGTCGCGCCGGATCGAGGCCCGGGCCGACGTCCACTCGCTCGACCTCACCCGGGACGTGCCGACCTTCGTCGCGTCCGAACAGAGGCTGGCCCGCACGAACCTCGCCGACCTGGAGCCCAACCCGGTGCTGTACGCGTTCTTCGCCACGCATCCGAGCACGCCGCAGCGGATCGCGTTGGCCCGCGAGTGGGCGCGGCTGCATCCGTGAAGACCCTCGTCGTCACCAACGACTTCCCGCCGCGGCCCGGCGGCATCCAGGCGTTCGTGCACTCGCTGGCCAGTCGGCTGCCGGCCGACGAGGTCGTCGTCTACGCCCCGGCCTGGAAGCGGGCCGCGGCCTTCGACGCCGAGCAGTTCTTCCCGGTGGTGCGGCACCCGAGCTCGCTGATGCTGCCGACGCCCGACGTGCTCCGGCGCGCCAGGGAGATCGCGCGGGGGCACGGCTGCGACCGGGTCTGGTTCGGGGCCGCGGCGCCGCTCGGGTTGCTCGCCAAGCCGTTGGGGCTGGACCGGGCCGTCGCCTCCACCCACGGTCACGAGGTCGGCTGGGCGCTGCTCCCCGGGGCGCGCCAGGTGCTGCGGCGGATCGGCCGCGACGTGGACGTCGTGACCTACCTGGGCGAGTACACCCGCCGCCGGCTCGCGCCGGTCGTGCCGCGTCTGGAACGGCTGCCCAGCGGCGTGGACACGGCACTGTTCCGGCCGGGCGCCGGCGGTGCCGACGTACGGCGACGGCACGGGCTCGTCGACCGCCCGGTCGTGGTGTGCGTGTCCCGGCTGGTGCAGCGCAAGGGCCAGGACGTGCTGATCAAGGCGTTGCCGCAGATCCGGCGGCGGGTGCCGGGCGCCGCGCTGCTCGTCGTCGGCGGCGGCCCGGACCGGGCCGAGCTGCAGGCGCTGGCCCGGTCTGTCGGGGTGGAGCGGGACGTCGTGTTCACCGGGTCGGTGCCCTGGCAGGAACTGCCCGCGCACTACGACGCGGGGGATGTGTTCGCGATGCCGTGCCGGACCCGGCGCGGCGGGCTGGAGGTGGAGGGGCTCGGGATCGTCTACCTGGAGGCGTCCGCGACCGGGCTGCCGGTGGTTGCGGGCAACAGCGGCGGGTCGCCCGACGCGGTGCTCGAGGGGGAGACCGGCCACGTCGTCGACGGGAGCCGGGTCGAGGTCGTCGCCGACGCGATCGCGCGGCTGCTCGAGGACCCCGTGCGGGCGCGGGCCATGGGTACGGCGGGGCGCGCGTGGGTCGAGCGCGAGTGGCGGTGGGACGTCCTGGCCGGCCGGCTGCACGACCTCCTGGCCGGCCCGACCCCCACGTGATCATGGGCTTGCTGGGGCCAGAGGCCTGGCCCGCCCATGATCACGAAGCGGGGGCGATCGGTCAGTGCCCGACGTAGAGGGCTTCCACGTCGGTGGCGAACTCCTTGAGGACCACGGACCGCTTGAGCTTGAGGGACGGGGTCATCTGCCCACCCTCCTCGGTCCAGTCGACGGGCAGGATCGCGAACTTGCGGATGGCCTCGGCCTTGGACACCGCCTTGTTCGCGTCGTCCACCGCCTTCTGGATCTCCGCCACGATCTCCGGGTCGTCGGCCAGCTCGGCCACCGGCGTACCGGCCTCCCGGCCGTGCGTGGACAACCAGCCGGGCACGGCCTCGGCGTCGAGCGTCACGAGGCAGGCGATGTACGGCTTCTGGTCACCGACGACCATGCACTGGCTGACCAGCGGGTGGGCGCGCAGGCGGTCCTCGAGCACCGCGGGAGCAACGTTCTTGCCGCCCGCCGTGACGATGATCTCCTTCTTGCGGCCGGTGATCCGCAGGAACCCCTCGTCGTCGAGCTCACCGATGTCACCCGTGCTGAACCAGCCCGAGCCCTTCGACTCCTCGGTGGCGCCGTCGTTGCGCCAGTACCCGCGGTAGACGTTCTCGCCGGACATCAGGATCTCGCCGTCCTCGGCGATCTTGACCGTGACGCCGGGGGACGGGCGGCCGACCGTACCGATCTTGATCTGGGCAGGCGTGTTCACGGCGCCGGCGGCCGTCGTCTCGGTGAGCCCGTAGCCCTCGAGGATCGTCACGCCGATGCCGCGGAAGAAGTGCCCGAGCCGGGCGCCGAGGGGCGCGCCGCCGGAGACAGCCCACGCCACCTTCCCGCCGAGCGCGGCACGCAGCTTCGAGTAGACGAGCTTGTCGAAGAGCTTGTGCTGGAGCGTGAGGGTGAACCCGACCGAGCCCTTGTCGAGCGCCTCCGAGTAGGCGATCGCGGTCGCCTCGGCCCGGTCGAAGATGGCGCCCTTGCCGTCGCCGTGCGCCTTCTGCTTGGCCGAGTTGTAGACCTTCTCGAACACGCGCGGCACCGACAGGATGAACGTCGGCTGGAAGGCCGCGAAGTCCGGCAGCAGGGTCTTGATGTCGGCCGTGTGGCCCATCCGGGCCTGGCTCTCCACGCAGGCGACCTGGATCAGCCGGGCGAAGACGTGCGCGAGGGGCAGGAACAGCAGCGTCGCGCCCTGGGGGTTGAACAGCTCGGGCAGGACGACGCTCGCGCTTCGCCCGGTGCCGAGCAGGTTGGCGTGGGTGAGCTCGCAGCCCTTGGGGCGGCCGGTCGTGCCCGACGTGTAGATGATCGTCGCGAGCGAGTCGGGGGTCAGCGAGGCCCGCCGCTCGGCCAGGCTGGACTCCGGGACGTCCCGGCCCAGCGCGGCCAGCTCCTCCAGGCCGCCGGCGTCGATCTGCCAGACGCTCTTCACCTCAGGCAGCTCACCGCGGACCGACTCGAAGGTCTGCTGGTGTCCGGGGGACTCGACGAGCACGGCCACCGCGCCGGAGTCGCCGAGGTTCCACTGCACCTGTTCGGCGGACGACGTCTCGTAGATCGGGACGGTGACGGCGCCGGCGGTCCAGATCGCGTAGTCGCAGAGCGTCCACTCGTAGCGCGTCTTGCTCATCAGCCCGACCCGGTCGCCGGCCTGCACACCGCCGGCCACCAGACCTGCGGCGAGGGCGCTGACCTCGGTCGAGAACTCCTTGGCCGTCACCGGCACCCAGCGTCCGTCCACCCGTCGGGTGAACACGACCTCATCAGGCGTGGTCCTGGCGTGCTCGAACACCGAGTCCACCAGGCTGGCGTCCGGCGCCAGCTCCATGACCGGCGGGGTGGAGTACTCCTGCACGTGGGCTCCTCGTGGGACGGCACGCGGGTGAGACGCGGGCGACACGCCAACCTAGCGTGACCCCGGCTGTGTTGCCCGCGGGTGTCAAGCTGACGCACCGTGCTGCCGAGGTTCCTTCTGTGGGGACTCACGAGCAGCTGGTGCGCACCTGCCCGGCCTGCGGCGCCGCGCTGCGCCCCGGTGCGCCGTGGTGCACGCTCTGTTACGCCGACCTCCGGCCGGCGCCCGCGGATGCTGCGCCGGAGCCGTCGTACGCGCCGCCGTCACCACCACCCGTCCCGGCCGAGGGCCCGACCTGGCCCTGCGCCACCTGTGACGCGCCCAACCCCCTCGGGTACGGCGCCTGCGGGGCGTGCGGCAGCGGGTTCCTGTCCGTCCTGCGGGAGCAGGAGGGGCCGTTGCTCGAGCTGCCCGGGGTCGGCGACATCACCCGGCTGGCCAAGCCGCAGAGGTTCGCGCTGGCCGGCGGTGCGGCGCTGGCCGCCGTCCTGTTGACCTTCCTGAGCGGCGTCGTCCTGCGCTGAGCGCCGGGCTGAACACGTAGGGTCCGCGTCGTGCGGGTCCACGTGGTGAGCGACGTCCACGGCAGCGTGGCGGCGCTCGCCCGCGCCGGCGAGGGCGCCGACGCGCTGGTCTGCCTGGGCGACTTCGTGCTCTTCCTGGACTACCACGACGCCGGCCAGGGGATCTTCGCCCGGCTGTTCGGGGCCGGGGCCGCCAGCCGGCTGGTGGCGCTGCGCACGGCCCGCCGGTTCGACGAGGCGCGGGACTGGTCGCGCTCGCTGTGGGCCGGGCTCGGGGATCCGCAGGCGGTCATGGAGCGGGAGATCCGCGCCCAGTACGCCGAGCTGTTCGGTGTCCTGCCGAACCCGACATACCTCACCTACGGCAACGTCGACGTCCCGCGGCTGTGGCCCGACTACCTGGGTGAGGGCCACCACGTGCTCGACGGGCAGACGACGGTGATCGGCGGCCGGACGTGGGGCTTCGTCGGGGGCGGCCTGCGCACGCCCATGCGCACGCCGTACGAGATCGCCGACGACGAGTACGCCGCGAAGGTCGCGGCGGTCGGCGCGGTCGACGTGCTGGCCTGCCACATCCCGCCGGACATCCCCGAGCTGCTGTACGACGTGGAGGCGCGCCGCTTCGAACGAGGTAGCAGCGCGGTGCTCGACGCCATCCGGGACACCTCGCCCGGGTTGGTGCTCTTCGGCCACGTGCACCAGCCGCTGCAGCGGCGGATCCGCATCGGCCGGACCGAATGCGTGAACGTCGGGCACTTCCGGGGTAGCGGGACGCCGTACGCGTTGGAGTATTAGCCTCGCGGCACTCGACAGCAGGAGGACCGCGTGGCCGACCAGGCGAGCTCGACGATCACGATCAACGCGCCGAGCGAGAAGGTGCTGGCGGTGATCGCGGACATCCCGAGCTACCCGCAGTGGACCGGCCAGATCAAGAGTGCCGACATCGTCGAGACCGGAGCGGACGGCAAGCCCAGGCTGGCCACCTTCGTCATGGACGCCGGCGTGCTGAAGGACGAGTACACGCTCGAGTACACCTGGCGTCCGGACGGCGTCGACTGGCAGCTGGTCGGCAAGAGCACGGTGCAGAAGTCCCAGGTGGGCAGCTACACGCTGCAGGGCCAGGGCGACGCCACCGAGGTCACGTACAAGCTCGCCGTCGACATCGCGATGCCGATGCTGGGCATGTTCAAGCGGAAGGCCGAGAAGATGATCATGGACTCGGCGCTGAAGGAGCTGAAGAAGCGGGTGGAGGCCACCGCGTGACCCGGCGGTAGCGTTCGGCACCCGCCCGGGAACCGAGGAGAGTGTCGTGCGCGTCCTGTTGTTCACGGGCAAGGGGGGTGTCGGCAAGACCACCGCCTCCGCGGCCACGGCCGCGCTCGCCGCGTCCCGCGGACGCAAGACGCTCGTGCTCTCCACCGACCCGGCGCACTCGCTCGCCGACGCGTTCGGGACGCGGCTCGGTGCCGAGCCGACCGAGATCGACACCGGTCTGTACGGCATGCAGGTCGACGCGCAGCGCGCGTTCGAGCGCACCTGGCGCGAGGTGCAGGGCTACCTGCTGGCCGTGCTCGAACGGGCCGGCGTCGACGCGCTGCAGGCCGAGGAGCTCACCGTCCTGCCCGGTGCCGAGGAGGTGCTGGCCCTGCTCGAGGTCCGCAACCAGGTCGCGTCCGGCCGCTGGGACCTCGTCGTCGTCGACTGCGCGCCCACCGGGGAGACGCTGCGGCTGCTCGCCCTGCCCGAGGCGTTGAACTGGTACGTCGAGAAGGTCTTCCCGGCCCAGCGGAGGGCCCTGCGGGCGATCCGCCCGCTCCTGTCGCGGGTGGCCGGCCCGGCGGTGCCGGCGGACGGCGTCTTCGAGGCGGTCGAGCGGCTGCACCGCGAGCTCGGCGACGTACGGCGGACGCTCACCGCGCCGAGCACCTCGGTGCGACTGGTGCTGACCCCCGAGGCGGTCGTCGTGGCGGAGGCCCGGCGCACCCTGACCTCGCTGGCGCTCTACGGCTACCGCGTGGACGGGCTCGTCGCCAACCGCGTGTTCCCGGCCGGGACGGACGACGCCCCGGCCGACGACTGGCGGGCCGGCTGGGTCGCCGCCCAGGCCGCCCAGCTCGACGGCGTACGCCGCGACGTGCACCCGCTGCCGCTGCTCACCTCGCCGTACCGACCGGCCGAGCCGGTGGGGCTCGAGGCGCTCACCGCGCTCGGCGAGGAGCTGTACGGCCAGGCCGACCCCGGTGCCGACGCCGCGCCGGCCGAGGAACTGCTCGGCCTGGAGCGCACCAGCGACGGGTTCGTCCTGGCGCTCGCCCTGCCGCTGGCCAGGCGCGGCGACGTGGGCCTGACGCGCTCGGGCGACGAGCTCGTCGTCACCGTGGGCAGCCACCGCCGCGTCCTGGCCCTGCCCAGCGCACTGAAGCGTTGCGTCGTCACCGGTGCCACCCTGTCGGAGGGCCGCCTGGCCATCCGGTTCGAGCCCGACCCCGACCTCTGGATGCGTCCGTGACCGATGTTGGTAGTGCCGCCGAGGAGGCCGCCAGGCTCTTCGCGGCGGTTGAGGACTGGACCCGCCGGAAGGCCGGCCACCTGCTCGACGACGAGCATGTGGCGACCGGCTCCCCGGAATGCCAGGCCTGCCCGGTGTGCCAGGGCATCGGGTTGCTCCGGAACGTCCGGCCGGAGACGGTGGAGCACCTGCTCGACGCTGCCGCGTCGTTCGTGACCGCCTTGAAGACGGCGGTGACCACGGCCACCCCGCCCGACGAGTCGGCCCGGCGCGGCCCGGCCGTCCAGCACATCGACATAGGGGAGGACTGATGGGCCTGACCATCGGTGTGGACGTGGGTGGCACGAAGGTCGCGGCCGGTGTCGTGGACGAGGACGGGCAGGTCCTGCTGAGCACCCGCCGTCCGACGCCGAGCACGTCGCCCGACGACGTGGAGGAGACCATCGCCGCCGTCGTCACCGAACTCCGCCGCCAGCACGAGGTCGAGGCCGTCGGGATCGGCGCGGCCGGCTTCATCGACGTCAAGCGGTCCACGGTCCTGTTCGCGCCCAACCTGGTCTGGCGGGACGAGCCGCTGCGCGACGACGTCGCCAAGCGGATCGACCTGCCGGTCGTGGTCGAGAACGACGCCAACTGCGCCGCCTGGGCCGAGTACCGGTTCGGGGCCGGCCGCGGCGAGGCCGACCTCGTGCTCGTCACGGTCGGCACCGGCATCGGCGGCGGCATGATCCTCGACGGCAAGCTCTACCGGGGCCGCTTCGGGATCGGTGCCGAGTTCGGCCACATGCAGGTCGTCGTCGACGGACGCCGGTGCGGCTGCGGCGGCCGGGGCTGCTGGGAGCAGTACTGCTCCGGCCGGGCGCTGCTCCACGAGGCGCGTGAGATCGCGGACGTGCAGGCGGCGTACGGCGCCCGGCTGCTCGAACTCGGCGGCGGCGAGCCGGAGGGGATCGAGTCCGTCGACGTCACCCAGGCCG
This sequence comes from Frankiales bacterium, assembly GCA_025965475.1. Classification (GTDB taxonomy): domain Bacteria; phylum Actinomycetota; class Actinomycetes; order Mycobacteriales; family SCTD01; genus RYN-124. The sequence goes on from JAOPWV010000200.1 coordinate 9,439, forward strand.
CGCTCGAGGGCGACCCGGCCGCGCTCGCCTGCTTCGAGGAGCTGGGCGCCTGGCTCGGCCAGGGCCTGGCCGACCTCGCGGCGATCCTCGACCCCGGCGTGTTCGTCATCGGCGGTGGCGTCTCCGACGCGGGCGACCTGCTGCTCGACCCGGCCCGCCGGGTCTACCGCCAGAAGCTGACCGGCGTCGGCTACCGGCCGCTCGCCGACATCCGGCTCGCCGAGCTCGGCAACGAGGCCGGCCTCGTCGGCGCGGCCGACCTGGCCCGCATCCGCTGACGGCGCGGCGTCCGTGCGGGTCCTGACCTGGAACGTCCGTGCGCTGCGCGATGACGCCGCCGGAGCCGCCGGAGCCGGGGGAGTGGCCCGGGTGCTCCGGGAGGCCGCGCCGGACATCGTGCTGGTGCAGGAGTCGCCGCACCTGTGGCGGTGGCGGTCGGCGTGCGCCCGGCTGGCCCGGCAGGCGGACCTCGTCGTCGTGACCGGTGGCCGGCCGGCCGTCGGCAACCTGATCCTCTGCTCGCTGCGGGTGGGGGTCGAGACGGCGTACGACGTACGGCTGCCGAAGCGGCGGAGCCTGCCCCCCCGCGGGGCCGCGATGGCGGTGCTCTCCGTGGACGGACGAAGGCTCGGCGTCCTCGGCACCCACCTGGACCTCGACCCGGCGGCCCGCAAGGCCAGCGCCGGGCGGGTACGGGCGGCCGCCCCGCTCGGCGTCCCGTTGCTCATCGGCGCGGACGTCAACGAGGAGCCGGGCGGTCCGGCCTGGCGGGCGCTGTCCGACGGCCTGGCCGACGTCGGGGACGGCCTGCCGCCGACGTTCAGCGTGACCTCGCCGCGGCGACGGATCGATGGGCTGTTCGCCGGGCCGGAGCTGCGGGTCGTCTCCCGCGAGGTGCTCGAGATCGGACCGGTCAGCGACCACAAGCCGGTGCTCGCCGAGCTGGCCTGGGCCTGACCGGCCCGGCTGCCCGGGTCGGCCACCCGGAGCAGGGACTCCCTCGTGGGTCACGAAGTGAACGCGCCGGCCTGACGCCGGGTCAGGCGCGGGTGTATCCAGGGACCAGCTCCTGGGCCAGCTGTTCGAGGAACAACCCGATGTCGGTGACGATGCCCACCGCCTGGGACGAGCCGCGGTCGGCCAGCTTGGTCACCGTCGCCGGGTTGATGTCGACGCTCACCAGCGGCACCGACGCGGGCAGCAGGTTGCCGGTGGCGATGGAGTGCAGCATCGTCGCGACCATGATCGCGAACCCGACGCCGGGCAGCTGCGCACGCATCGCCCGCTGACCCTCGATGACGTCGGTGTAGACGTCCGGCAGCGGACCGTCGTCGCGGACCGACCCGACCAACACGTACGCCTTGCCGGCCGTCACCACTGCGTGCATCACTCCGCCGGTGAGGGTGCCGTCCTCGACCGCCGCCGCGATGGAGCCGGACCGCCGGATCCGGTTGATGGCCCGGATGTGGTGCTCGTGGCCGTGCTCGACACCCTTGCCCTGCGCGAGGTCGACGCCGAGCGACGTACCGAACAGCGCGGACTCGATGTCGTGGGTGGCCAACGCGTTCCCGGCGAACAGCACGTCGACGAAGTCGTGCTCCACCAGCGCGACCATGGCCGGGGCCGCTCCGGTGTGCACGATCGCCGGGCCACCGACCCAGAGGATCCTGCCGCCCTCGGCCTTCACCTCCCGCATGCGCTGCGCGATCTGCCGGACCAGCAGGGCCTGCGGCTTCTCGCTCGACACGGCGGAACTCATGAACGCGAAGGCCGACCCGTCGGCCCTGTGCTCGCGCGGGGGCAGCACCACCTTGACGCCCCCAGCGCCGCAGACGACGCGGTCGCCCGCCTTCACATCGCTCACCGGCACGGTGCGGATCCGGTTCCCCTCGACGAGGAGCCCGCAGTCCATCTCCGGCTGCTCGACCGGGACCCACTGGCCGTCCAGGCGGACGACGGTCTCGAGGTTCGTCGTCGAGTAGAAGTCCTCCGGGAACACCCCGTCGCGGTCGCACGAGCGGACGACGGCCTCGCCGGGATCGACGAGGTTGACCCCGTGCGCCTGCAGGCGCATGAGCAGCCGTTGGAGGGACTCCTCGTCCTCGGCCGACACGATGATCCAGGCGTGCGACTCGTCGTCGTGCGCGCGCCCTACGTCGAGCCGGTCGATCGCGTAGTCGCCGCCGTACCCGAGAACGTCGTCGAGGATGCGGGCGAGCACCCCCGCGTCCATGAGGTGCCCACTGATCTCGACGGTCTCGCTCGCCGGCACGCGTCGCTCCTGTCCTGGGAAGGGCTAGACGACGGCGCCGTCGTCGGGCCCGCTGTCGGTCGGGGGGGCGTCCCGCATGTGCCAGACGAGGGCGCCGGCGCCCCCGAGCATGAGCAGGATCCCGAGCAGGCCCAGGCCGAGCGAGGAGACCTGACCCACGAGGTTCGGGGCGAACACGAGAACGAGGCCGAGGACGAGCGCGACCACCGCGCCGACGGTGTGGCGCCGGATCCTCGGCACGGGAGGGGGCGGCGGCGGCACGTAGTGGTGCTGGTCCTCGAGCGCCCCGGGCTCGATCCAGGCGGGCAGTTCGTCGTCCTGCTCGTCGGGACGGCGGCGCGCCCGGCTCTCCTGCCGGGCATCCTCGCCGGGCGGCGTCACCGGTCCGGCGGGGCGCTCCTCGAGGTCCTCGGAGACCGGCCAGGGCGGGACCGGGTGGTCGCTGTCGCGGCTCCACGCCTCGACGATCTGCCGCCATGCCTCGTCGGGGTCCTCCGCCGCATCGGGGCCCGCGGGAGCAGGGGTACCGGGCGGCTCGGGCAGCAGCGGTGGCTTGAGGACCTTGGCGGCCGCGGTCCGCGGCACCGGCTGCACGAACCCGTGGGCCGTCGCGCCCGGCTGTTCCTCGGCGAGCAGGGCGGTCAGCTCGGCCACCTCGGCCCCGACGACGGCCCGAGCCTCGTCGGCGCGGGTCGGGTCGACCCAGAGCCGGTCGAGGGGCCGTTTGGGCGGTGCCACGGCGCGCGAGACGTTGTCGACGGCGCCGACCGTGGGCTCGACGTACGCCGGCACGCCGACGGCGCCGAGGCTCTCCAGCAGCGCCTCGGACAGGCGCGGGTCGAGGTCGACGAGCGCGCCCCACTCGGCGGAGTGCAGCCCGTTGGTCCGGCGCCCCGATGGGGGCGGCGACCCCGGTGGGGGAGGCAGGGTGGTCATGTGCAGCCGTCCTACGCGGCGGCCGGCGCGTGGGTGCGCACGAAGTCCACGCTGCCCGCGAAGATCGTCGGGGCGTCGTTGTCGAGCGTCGCGACGTGGTAGCTGTCCTCGAGGATGCGCTCCTCGATGGTGCCACCGGCGCAGCCCTCGAGCAGCAGGCGACCGCTCAGCGGCTCGACCACATGGTCGACCCGGCTGCGGTACGCGAGCACCGGGCAGGTGATGCGGTGCAGGTCCTTGCGCACCACCGGCCAGGCCGCCTGCAGCGACGCGAAGGCCTTGAGGGGCACCCGGTCGTACGCCAGCTCGGTGACGCCCTCCTTCTTGATGTCGCTGCCGACGCCGGGAAGGGACGGGAGCACCTTCGACAGCAACGGTGCGAATCGGGCGTCCTTGCGCTCGGTGGACACCGACGCGTTGACGAGGACCAGCCCGGCCACCTGGTCGCCGCGCTCCTCGGCCAGCCGCAGCACGAGCGTGCCGCCCATCGACAGGCCCATCGCGAACACCGTGTCGCAGCGGCCGCGCACATCGTCGAAGGCCCGCTCGATCTCGGCGTACCAGTCGGAGAAGCGGGTGGCGTTCATGTCCTGCCAGCGGGTCCCGTGTCCGGGCAGTCGCGGGGCGGCGACCGTCAGGCCGACCGCGGCCAGGTGCTCGGCCCAGGGCCGCATCGACTGGGTCGTGCCCGTGAATCCATGGCTGAGCAGGACGCCGACAGGCCCGCCGGTCAGGTCGATGGGCTCGGCACCGGGCAGCACGGGCACGGCGGTCCTCGTCTCGTCGCAGGTGGGTTGCATCGTCGCACGACGCCCGGTCCGGCAGGCCCCGTTGCCCGCCGCGGCCGGCGGGCCTAGGGTTCCGGGAAGGCCCGAGAGACGGTCCGCCGGGTGCAAGGGGGGCGAGCAGGTTGTTCTACTGGCTCCTCAAGGGCTTTCTGACGCCGATCCTGCGCACGCTGTTCCGTCCGTGGGTCGAGGGCGGCGAGCGCGTGCCGTCCGAGGGCGGGGCGATCCTGGCCAGCAACCACTTGTCGTTCTCCGACTCGATCTTCCTGCCGCTCGTCGTCCCGCGCCGGATCACCTTCCTCGCCAAGGCCGACTACTTCACCGGCAAGGGCGTGAAGGGCAAGCTGAAGAGGGGCTTCTTCAGCGGCGTGGGTCAGGTCCCGATCGACCGCAGCGGCGGTGCCGCCTCCGAGGCGGCGCTCGTCACCGGCCGCCGGATCCTCGCCGACGGACGGCTGCTCGGGCTCTACCCGGAGGGGACCCGCTCGCCGGACGGCCGGCTCTACCGCGGCAAGACGGGCGTCGCCCGGATGGCCCTCGAGTGCGGTGTGCCGGTGATCCCCGTCGCGATGATCAACACCGATGTGGTCCAGCCCACCGGCAAGAAGATCCCCAACATCGGCCGGGTGGGTGTCCGCATCGGCAAGCCGCTGGACTTCAGCCGGTACGCCGGCATGGAGGGCGACCGGTTCGTCCTGCGGTCCATCACCGACGAGATCATGTACGAGCTGATGTTGCTGTCGGGTCAGGAGTACGTCGACCAGTACGCCACCAAGGCCAAGGCCGACATCGAGCTGGCGAAGACCGCGGCCCGCGAGGCGATGGTCAGCGACGACCCGGCGCCGGAGCGACGGGCCAGCTAGCTAGAGCTCCTGCTCCCAGCCCTTGGCCCTTTCCACGGCCCGGGTCCACCGCGGGTACGTCCCGTCGTCGCGCACCCCGTCGGCCGGCTCGAACCGGCGGTCCAGCCGCCAGGTGTCGATGAGTTCCTGCCGGCTCGACCACACGCCGGTGCCGAGCCCGGCGAGGAACGCGGCGCCCAGGGCGGTGGTCTCCAGCACCTCCGGGCGCTGGACGGGCACCCCGAGCTGGTCGGCCTGCAGCTGGCAGAGCAGGTCGTTGGCCGACGCGCCGCCGTCGACCTGCAACTGGGGCACCTCGCAGCCGGCCTCGCTGGTCATCGCGTCGACGACGTCGCGTACCTCGAAGGCGATCGCGTCCAGGGTGGCCCTGGCGAGGTGGGCGCGGGTCGTGCCGCGGGTGATGCCGAGGACGGTGCCCCGCGCATCCGGGTCCCAGTGCGGGGCGCCGAGGCCGGTCAGGGCGGGCACGAACACGACACCGCCGCTGTCCGGGACGGAGCGGGCCAGCGCCTCGATCTCGGCGGCCGAGCCGATGAGCTGCAGCCCGTCGCGCAGCCACTGCACGGCGGAGCCGGTGACGAAGACCGAACCCTCCAGTGCGTAGACGAGCGACCCGTCGGGCTCCATCCACGCGACCGTCGTCAGCAGCCGGTCGGACAGCACCGGCGCGCTCCCCGTGTTGACCAGCACGAACGAGCCGGTGCCGTACGTGCACTTCGAGCGGCCGACCTCGTAGCAGCCCTGCCCGAACAGCGCCGCCTGCTGGTCGCCCGCGATCCCGGCGATGGGCAGGTCCAGGCCGAGGAAGGCGTCGGGGTCGGTGCGCCCGATCTCGCCGTACGACGGGACGATCTCGGGCAGCGCCGAGCGCGGCACACCGAACAGCTCGCACAGCTCGTCGCTCCAGCCTCCCTTGCGCAGGTCGTAGAGCAGGGTGCGGCTGGCGTTCGAGGCGTCGGTGACGTGCCGGCCGCCGCCGGTCAGGCGGGCCACGACGTACGCGTCGACGGTGCCGACGACGAGGCTGCCGTCGGTCACGCCCGCCCACGTCGCCGCGTCGTTCTCCGCCAGCCACCGGAGCTTGGTCGCCGTGAAGTACGGGTCCAGCCGCAACCCGGTCAGTTCGGCGACCCGCGCCTCGTGCCCGTCGCTCTTGAGCTGGTCGCACAGCTGCGTCGTACGGCGGTCCTGCCAGACGATCGCGCGGCGCGGGGCGGACAGCCGCTCCCGGGCCCAGACGACGGCCGTCTCGCGCTGGTTGGTCACCCCGACGGCCGTGACGCGCTGGTCGCGCAGGGCCACCCGGCAGGCCTGCAGCACGGAGACCCAGATCTCCTCCGGCTCGTGCTCCACCCAGCCGGGCCGGGGAAAGTGCTGCGGGAACTCCTGGTAGCCCCGGCTCAGGACCCGGCCGTCCTCGCCGACGACGAGCGCCGCGACGCCGGTGGTCCCGGCGTCGACGGCCAGGACGCTCACAGCGCCGCCGCCTCGCGCAGCTGCTCGAGGACGACGGGGTCGATGCCGCCCGGGACGAGGCGCTCCTCGAAGTTCTCGACCCCGGCCCAGTCCTTCAGGGAGGCGAAGCCGAGACGGCCCAGCAGGTCCTGGACCTCCTGGGCGAGATCGCCGGTCAGCGGGAGGACGGCGTCCGGATCCGGCGTCCCGAAGTAGAGGTCGTGCAGGTCGAGCAGCCGGCCCAGCTCGGGGACCGGGTCCTTGTGGTCGTCCACCCGGAGGTCGACGAGGATGTCGCTGCCGCCGCCGTACCCGCCGGCCTCGCTCACCACGAGCAGCGCCGCGCTCTGCCGGCCGCGCCTGTCGCCGCCCGCGCGGTCGGCGGCCAGCAGCGACTGGTGCAGCCGGCGGCTCAGCGGGCCGGCTGTCCCCTCGAAGGCCTGGGCGAGCGTGTCGACGACCTCCGGCCCGGTGAGGATGTTGCCCTGGGCGGCGTAGCCGTCGCCGGTGCGCCCGCCGGCCCACCCGTTGCAGCCGCTGCCGGTGAAGGTCGCGGCGCCGCCGTCCCGGTCGACGATGCCCGCCTGGCGCTGCTCGCGCTGCTCGTCCGCACCGGTCAGCGCGTCGAGCACGTCCGGTGCCGATCGGCCCTCGGCGAGCATCCGCAGGCCGTCCGGCCGGTAGGCGAGGTTCGCGAAGGACTGGGTCGCGAGGGCGCCCGCGCCGTACTGCGCCGCAGGGACGGCGGCGCCGACCGCGAGGAACTTGCTGGCGACCGCGACCCCCCATTGGGAGCCGTCGGCGCTACGGGCCACGATCGAGAACGTCATGCATCCGGACCCTACGCAGGCGCAGGGCATCATCGGCGGGTGAGGTTCTTCTACGACGCCGAGTTCGGCGTCACCGCGCCCGTGATCACGCTGATCTCGATCGGGGTGGTCGCCGAGGACGGGCGCGAGTACTACGCGGTCTCGAGCGAGTTCGACCCCCTGGACGTGCACCCCTGGGTGCGGGACACCGTGCTGCCGCAGCTGCCACCGGCCTCGACGTGGAAGCCGCGCTCGCAGATCCGCGCCGAGCTGCTCGACTTCCTCGGCGCCGACCCCGTGCTGTGGGCCTGGTACGGCGCGTACGACCACGTGGCGCTGTGCCAGCTGTGGGGACAGATGCCGGAGCTGCCCCGCGCGCTGCCGCGCTTCACGATGGATGTCCGCCAACTGTGGGAACACCTTGGGCGGCCGGCGATGCCGGTGCAGGGCGAGGGGCTGCACGACGCGCTCGCCGACGCCCGGCACGTGAAGGTGCGCTGGGAGGCGCTCGCGGAGAAGGCCTATCCGCTGGGCATCGACATCTAGCCGGAACAAGATCTTTCCGGCCCGCGGGAAGGGCCGCGGACCGATAGGTTCGACGCTCCGCGTCGTCTGGAGGCTGAACGTGCGTATCGGTGTGTTGACCGGCGGGGGCGACTGTCCTGGGCTCAACGCGGTGATCCGCGCCGTCGTACGCAAGGGCGTCGAGGTCTACGGCCACGAGTTCGTCGGCTTCCGGGACGGCTGGAAGGGCCCGCTCGAGGGTCTCACGATGGAGCTCGGGGTGCCGCAGGTGCGTGGGATCCTGCCGCGCGGCGGCACCATCCTGGGCAGCAGCCGCACCAACCCGCTCAAGGTCGACAACGGCGTCGAGCGCATCCGGGAGAACCTCGACCGGCTCGGCGTCGACGCGTTGGTCGCCATCGGCGGGGAGGACACGCTCGGCGTCGCCACGGCGCTGGCCGTCGCCGGGCTCACCGTCGTCGGCGTGCCGAAGACCATCGACAACGACCTCGGCGCCACCGACTACACGTTCGGCTTCGACACGGCGGTGCAGATCGCGGTCGAGGCGATCGACCGGCTGCACACGACCGCCGAGTCGCACCACCGGGTCCTCATCGTCGAGGTGATGGGACGGCACGCCGGCTGGATCGCGCTGCACTCCGGGCTCGCCGGCGGCGCGAACGTCATCCTCATCCCCGAGCAGCCCTTCGACATCGACGGGGTCTGCCGCTACATCGAGCAGCGCTTCGCCTCGCACTACGCACCGATCGTTGTCGTGGCCGAGGGGGCGACACCCAAGGCCGGCACGATCGCCCAGCAGGAGGGCGAGCTCGACGCGTTCGGGCACATGCGGCTCGGCGGCATCGGCCTGCTGCTCGAGCGTGAGATCGAGGCACGCACCGGCTACGAGTCACGCCAGACCGTCCTCGGCCACGTGCAGCGGGGCGGTACCCCGACCGCGTACGACCGGGTGCTCGCCACCCGCTTCGGGCTGCACGCCATCGACGCGGTGCACGGGGGGGAGAGCGGCGTCATGGTCGCGCTGCGCGGCACCGACATCGTCCGCGTGCCGCTCGAGGAGGCGACCCGGGAGCTCAAGACGGTCCCGGTGGAGCGGTACGCCGAGGCCGAGGTCTTCTTCGGCTGAGTACGGCAGCACGATGAGGCGGTGGGTATGGATTCCGCCCGCCACCTGGGCGGGTTGTCAGCGACGGGGCCCTGCGGGCAGCGCTGCCCGGCTGGACGTGGGGCACCTGTGCCTCGTGCGTCCGGGCAGCTGGGGCTCCTGAGCCACGATCAGCCGGACGCAACTGGTTCCGGTGAGTGGCAAGGGCCCGGCGAGCGGCGGGTCAGCCGGCGAGCAGCCGGTCGTAGCGCTCGCGGGCGGCGTCGTCGTACGCGACGAGCAACGCCTGCTCGACGGCCGTCTCCGCGGACTGGAGCGCCCGGATCGCGATCCGGGCGGCCTCCTCCTTCGGGTAGCCGTAGACCCCCGTGGAGATGGCCGGGAAGGCGACCGACCGGGCGCCGACGTCGTCCGCCCGGGCCAGCGCCTCGGTGTACGCGGACGCGAGCTGCGCCGGCTCGCCGTGCCCGCCGCCGCGCCAGACCGGGCCGACGGCGTGGATCACCCACTGGACCGGCGCCAGGCCGTACGCCGGGGTCGCGACGGCCGCACCGGTGCCGCAGCCGTCCGGCCAGCCCTCCCGCAACGTCGCCAGCAGCTGGGGACCGGCCGCGGCGTGCACCGCGCCGTCCACCCCGCCACCGCCGACCAGCCGGGCGTTGGCCGCCGTCACGACCGCGTCCACCGGCTGCCGGGTGATGTCACCCCTGACCACATCGATCCGCACGGGCCCAGCATGCTCCCTCGACTAACCTTGCCGCGTGCTCGACATCGCCGAACTCGACCGCTGGCGTACCCTCCCGGCTGCGCAGCAGCCCGCGTGGCCGGACCCGCTCGTCCTGGCCGAGGTCTACGAGACGCTCTCCACCGTCCCGCCGCTGGTCCTGCCGCGCGAGTGCGACACGCTCACCGAGCGGCTGGCCGCGGTGGCCCGCGGCGAGGCATTCCTCCTGCAGGGCGGCGACTGCGCCGAGACGTTCGCGGCGAACACCGACGAGGGCCTGCGCAACAAGGTCCGCACCCTGCTGCAGATGGCCGTGGTGCTCACCTACGGCGCGAGCGTGCCGATCGTGAAGGTCGGCCGGCTCGCCGGGCAGTACGCCAAGCCGCGCTCGGCCGACATCGAGGCCGCCACCGGCCAGCCGTCGTACCGCGGTGACGCCGTCAACGAGCTGCACGGGGACCGCACTCCCGACCCGCGGCGGATGGTGCGGGCCTACGCCAACAGCGCCGCCGCACTCAACCTCATCCGGTCGCTGGCGAGCGGCGGCTACGCCGACCTGACCGCCGTGCACGACTGGAACAAGGACTTCGTCCGCAAGTCGCCGGCCGGCCAGCGGTACGAGGTGCTGGCGCGCGACATCGACCGCGCGCTGGCCTTCATGCGGGCCTGCGGCCTCGATCTGCAGGCGCTGCCGCAGACGCACGGCGTGGAGCTGTACTCGAGCCACGAGGCGCTGCTGCTGGAGTACGAGCGGGCGCTGACCCGCGTCGACGACACGACCGGGCAGCCGTACGGCCTGTCCGGGCACCTGCTCTGGGTCGGGGAGCGCACCCGCGACCTGGACGGCGCGCACGTCGACCTGCTCAGCCGGATCGCGAACCCGGTCGGCATCAAGGTCGGCCCCAAGGCGTCTCCCCAGGATGTCGTCAAGCTCGTCGAGCGGATCGACCCGCTCGCCTCGCCGGGCCGGCTGACGTTGATCACCCGGATGGGCGCGCCGAAGGTCCGCGAGGTGCTGCCGGGGATCATCCGGGCAGTCGAGGAGTCCCGCGGCCCGGGCTCGGTCGTGTGGACCTGCGACCCGATGCACGGCAACACCCAGGAGTCGCCGAGCGGCTACAAGACCCGGCACTTCGACGACGTGATGGACGAGGTCCGCGGCTTCTTCGAGGTGCACGCCGAGCTGGGTACGCACCCCGGCGGCGTGCATGTCGAGCTCACCGGTGACGACGTCACCGAGTGCCTCGGCGGCGCCCAGGAACTCACCGACGCGGACCTGTCCGGTCGCTACGAGACCGCCTGCGACCCGCGGCTCAACACCAGCCAGGCCCTCGAGCTGGCCTTCCTCGTCGCGGAGATGCTGCAGCGGCGCATCACGCGCTGACGGCGTACGACGTCCCGCGCACGGGGTGTGGCGCGACCGGGTCGACGGTGCTCGCGCTGCCCTGGAACCCGGCCGTGACGGCCGCCGGTGAGACCGGTTGGGACCCGACCGGGCTCGTGCTCCGGCCACTGTGGCGGCTCAGCAGCACGCCCGCCACGACACCGATCAGGACGGCCAGGATCAGCGCCAGGACCACGTAGACCGGCGTGAGCAGGCTGCGGGGCTCGTCGTCGTACCCGTCCTCGCGCTGCCGGTGCACGAGCGCCGCCGCGCTGGGCAGTGCCGTCCGCGCCTGCACGTCCGTGCGCGCGAGGAGCCGGTCCCGTTCCGCGTCGGGCAGCGCGACGACGGTCAGCCCGGTGAGCATCCGGTGGGCCCGCTCCTGCGCGTCCAGGACATCGCGGCAGAGCGCGCACGACTGCGCGTGCCGGCGGGTGGTGGCGTCCCGGGCGGCCAGCTGGCCGCCCTCGCCGAGGCGGGCCAGACCGGCGAGGTCGACCGGGTGGCCGGCAAGGATGGGCCCCTGCTCGCCGGTGGCCTGCAGGAACGCCAGCCGGGACCGACCGACGGCCTCGATCGCGGTGTCGGCGTCGGTGCCCAGGGCGACCGCGACCGACTCGGCCGGCAGTACGTAGGAGTCGCGCAGCAGCACCGGCACCCGGTCGGTCTCGAGCAAGGCCTCCAGGGCCTGCGCCAGGCGCGTCTGGTCGTCGTCGGCGGACAGCACGCCGCCCCCGAGCGGGAGGTAGAGGTCGCCGCCGGCGGCCCGCCGGCAGAGCACCCACGCCCTGGCGAAGAACCAGCCCGCGACGTCCCGGACGGCGCCGGGGTCCTCGCCGGCCGCATCGAGCAGGTCGAGGGCGCTGGACTCGACGACCTGGACGGCCGCGTCGGGCGTGCAACCGAGCCGGCGGGCGAAGTCGTGCACCCGGTCGGCGTACACCCGGATCGCTGCCGACACGGTCTCGGCCGCGATCCCCGGCACACCGCGGGCGTCGGACACCTCGTTACCTTATGGCGGTTCCGTCCTCACGACAGTCCGGGAGACCCGTGTCCACCGTCGACCTGCGCAGCGACACCCTGACCCGGCCCACCGAGGGGATGCGGGCCGCGATGGCGGGCGCCGAGGTGGGCGACGACGTGTACGGCGAGGACCCGTCGGTCAACGCGCTCGAGGAGCGGGTGGCGGGGATGTTCGGCCACGAGGCCGCCGTGTTCGTCCCGACCGGGACGATGGGCAACCAGATCTGCCTGCGCCTGGTCTGCCCGCCGGCCGAGGAGCTGCTCTGCGACGCGGACGCGCACATCGTCACCTACGAGCACGGCGGCGCCGCCCAGCACGGCGGCATCCAGACCCGGACCGTGCCCGGGGGCCTCATGAGTGTGGACGCGGTCCGCACCGAGCTCCGGCCGGACGGCTGGGGCACCGTCGCGACCCGGGCGGTCAGCGTGGAACAGACGCACAACCGCGGCGGGGGAGCGGTGCACCCGCTGGAGGTCCTGCAGGAGCTGCGCTCGCTGACGGCGTCGCAGGGCATCGCCCTTCATTGCGACGGCGCCCGGATCTGGAACGCCGCGATCGCCACCGGGACCGCGCTGTCGTCGTACGGCGCCTGCTTCGACACCCTGTCGGTCTGCCTGAGCAAGGGCCTGGGCGCGCCGGTCGGCTCACTGGTCGTCACGGACGCGGCGCGGGCCGCGCACGCCAGGGTGCTCCGCAAGCGCCTCGGCGGCGGGATGCGCCAGGCCGGCCTGCTCGCGGCGGCCGGCAGCTACGCCCTCGACCACCACCTGGACCGGCTGGCCGACGACCACCGCCGGGCGCGGGTCGTCGGCGCCCCGCTGGGCGTCGTCCCGGAGACGAACATCGTGCCCGTCGACCTCACGGACACGGAGTACGACGGGCCTGCCCTGGCCGCGGCCGCCCGCGAGCAGGGTGTGCTGCTCTCGGTCGTCGGGCCGCGCCGGGTCCGCCTGGTCACCCACCTCGACCTCGACGACGCCGGGGCCGAGCAGGCGGCCACGGTGATGGCCGGCCTGCTCGGCCGCTGAGACGAAGCTCCTGAGGTGCTAGCGGACCAGCGTCCGGCCGACGACCGGAGGCAGGTCGCGGCAGGCGGCGGCGAGCTGGTCCAGCTCGGCGCCGAACAGGGCCTGCGGGCCGTCGCACAGCGCCGCGCTCGGATCCGGGTGCACGTCGACGATCACGGCGTCCGCGCCCACGCCGATCGCCGCCCGCGTCAGGGGGACCACCAGGTCGCGACGACCGCCCGAGTGCGACGGGTCGATGATCACGGGCAGGTGTGACAGCGCATGCATCATCGGCACCGCCGCGATGTCCAGGGTGTTGCGGGTCGACGTCTCGAACGTCCGGATGCCGCGCTCGCACAGCACGATGTCGAGGTTGCCGCGCTGGGCGATGTACTCGGCGGCCATCAGCCACTCCTCGTACGTCGCGGTCATGCCGCGCTTGAGCATCACCGGCTTGCCGGCGGCACCGACGGCCTGGAGCAGCGCGAAGTTCTGCATGTTGCGGGTGCCGACCTGGAGCATGTCGGCGTACTCCGCCACCAGCGACACGTCGTGCGCGTCGACGACCTCGGTCACGATCGGCAGGCCGGTCTCCTCCCGGACCTCGGCCAGGATGCGCAGCCCCTTCTCGCCGAGACCCTGGAAGGCGTACGGCGAGGTGCGCGGCTTGTAGGCGCCGCCGCGCAGCAGCGTCGCGCCGGCCTCCTTGGCCATCAGCGCCGCCGCGAGGGTCTGCTCGGGCGTCTCCACGGCGCAGGGGCCGGCGATGAGGGTGAACGTGTCCGGCCCGATCGGGACGCCGGCCACGGAGACCGTCGTGGCCTCGGGGTGGTTCTCCCGGCTGACCAGCTTGTAGGGCTTGGACACGCGGACGACGTCCCCGACCCCCGGCATGGTGGCCAGGTTGAGGGCCTGGAACTGCACGACGTCGCCGACGAGCCCGACGATGGTGCGCTGCACGCCGCGGCTGACGAAGGCCGAGCCGCCCGCCGCCTCGACGCGCGCGACGACCGCGTCGATCTCCTCGGGAGCTGCGCCTGTGCGCATGACGACGACCATGGAAGAAGCCTCTTTCGCAACGAGAAACGAGAAGAGCCCCGGGCAGATGCCCGGGGCTCTCGGTGTGGTCAGGGTGTGCGTCGTGCCTAGGTACTAGGCCACACCCGACCGGGAGACCCGGACGGGAAAGACGTAATACCAGCGGGGATGCACGCCCCGACGCTACCGCAGCGGGCCGGGTCGCGCCCGGCAAGCCCCCTGGCGGACGCCCCGGGGCGTGCGGGGCAGGATGTACCGGTGACGTTCCCGTTCGGCCGCAGCGGTGCGCGCGAGCGGACCAGCGGGGTAGCGGGCGAGCGACTCCCGCCCGGGCAGTACATCCCCCGAGGCTGGCCGGCGCTGCACTACGGGCCGGTGCCGACGTTCAAGCCCGACCGCTGGGATTTCAAGGTCTTGGGTGCAACGGCCGTCGGCACCGAGCGGCGCTGGACCTGGCCGGAGATCGGGACGCTGCCGCGCACCGAGGTGGCTGCCGACCTCCACTGCGTGACGAAGTTCTCCGTCCTCGACAACACCTGGCGCGGGATCGCCACCCGCACCCTGCTCGAGCTCGCGCCTCCGGCGGCGGACGTCACGCATGTGCTGGTCTGGGCGGAGTACGGCTACAGCGCCAACCTCCGGCTGGAGGACTTCGCGAGCGAGCAGGCCCTGTTCGTGACCCATCGCAACGGCGAGGAGCTCAGCCCCGAGCACGGTTTCCCCCTGCGGCTCGTCGTTCCGCACCTGTACGCCTGGAAGGGCCCGAAGTGGGCGCGCGGCTTCGAGTACCTCACCGCCGACCGGCGCGGGTTCTGGGAGGAGCGCGGCTACCACAACATCGCGGACCCGTGGCTCGAGCAGCGCTACTCCTACCAGGAGGAGCCGGGCGCCGGTCCGGACTGGTAGGTCCTACTCCTCGGCTGGGACCGCCATGTCGTAGGTCACCCACATCGTGCGGGTCGCCACCCGGTCGTATGTGCTGCGCGCGCGGTGGTTGTCGTCGGCGGTGATCCAGCGCACGACCGTCCAGCCATGGCTCTCGGCGATCTGGCGCAGCTCGCCGAGCAGTGCGTCCGCGGCGCCGGTGCCCCGCGCCGCCGGCTCGACGAACAGGTCGTCGAGGTAGCAGCCCGTCGACGCCGCCAGCGGCCGCGCGAAGGGGCGGTAGTGCGCGAGACCGACGACCCGGCCCGCGTCGTCGGCCACCAGCAGGGCCTTCACCTCGTGGTCCGGGTCGCGGATCCACGACCACGCCCGGTCGGCGGCCTCGTCGGTCTGCTCGGTCTCGTAGAAGTCGGCGTAGGCCCGGTAGAGCTCGCGCCAGCGCGCGTAGTCGCCCTCCTGGGGAGCGCGGACCTGCATCGTGCCGACGGTCGTGTTGCTGCTCACCCGGATGAGGCTAGCTGTCCCGGAGCGAGGTGAGCAGCTCGATGTCGCGCCGGTGGCTCGCCGCGTCGCCAGGCGTCTCGACGACCACCGGGACCCCGCGGGTGGCAGGGTGCCGGAACAGCTCGGCGAACATGTCCTTGCCGATCTGGCCCTCGCCGATCGCGGCGTGCCGGTCGCGCCCGGAGCCCAAGGGGTCCTTGGAGTCGTTGGCGTGTACGAGGCCGAGCCGGCCACGGCCGACCGTCTTCACGAGCAGGTCCAGCGTCTTCTTCGCGCCGCCGGGGCTGGCCAGGTCGTGACCGGCGGCGAACAGGTGGCAGGTGTCGAGGCAGACGCCGAGCATCTGGTGGTGGTCGAGCTCGGCGAACCACGGCTCGAGCTCGCCGACCGTCGCGCACAGGGCCTGGCCGCCGCCGGCCGTCGGCTCGACGAGCAGGCGCGGCCCGTCCGGGTCGGCCGCGTCCAGCAGCGGCAGCAGCTGTTGGCGCAGCTGCTTCATCGCGTCGTCCCGGTGGGCGCCGGCCACCGCGCTGCCGGCGTGCACGACGACCCCCTTGGCCCCGATGGCCATGGCGCGCCGCATCGCGTGCGTCACGGCCTCGACCGACCTGCGGAGCGTGGTCTCGGTGGGGGAGCCGAAGTTCACGAGGTACGGCGCGTGCACGTAGACCGGGATCCCGCCGGCGGCGCACTCGCCGCGGAACCGCTCGTCCTGCACCGGGTCGCCGGCGCTCGGTGCCCAGCCGCGCGGGTTGGAGACGAACACCTGCACCGCCTGCGCGCCGATCTCGCGCGCGTACGCCAGGCCCTTGACGAGCCCGCCGCCCACGGGCACGTGGGAGCCGACGGGCGACGGCTTGCGAGGAGGCACGGTGAAGAGAGTGTCAGAACGTGGGCGCGAAGGCGTCAGAACACGTACAGCGTGACGGTCGTCCCCTTGCGCACCTTGGTGCCGGCGCCGGGGGATTGCTGACGGACGATGCCGGGGCCGGGGATCGAGATGACCCGGGTCTTCAGCCCCAGCGACTCGAGCTGCGCCACGGCCGCATCCTGCGGCTGCTGCGTGACATCGGGCACGGCGATGAGCTCCGGTCCCTTGCTGACCCGCAGGGCGACCGTGCTGCCGCGGGCCGCCTGGCCGCTGTTGGGGGACTGGTCGATCACCACGCCGCTGGGCACGGTGTCGCTGAAGACCATCTCGATGGTGGCGGCGAAGCCCGCGTTCCTGAGGATGCCGACCGCGTCGCCCTGCTGCTTGGTGCGGACGTCGGGGATGGGGAGCATCTCGACGCCCTTGCTGACGACGAGGGTGACGGTGGCGCCCGGCCGCAGCTTCTGGCCGCTTGCCGGGCTGGTACGGATCACCGTGCCGGCCTGCGCCTGGTTGTACTCGCTGGTCACCGTCCCGACGGCCAGGCCCACCGACGTCAGGGCCTGCGTCGCGATCTCCTGCGTCGACCCGATCAGCTTCGGGACCGCCCGCCGGTCGGGGCCCTTGGACAGGACGTAGGTGACGGTGCCGCCCTTGCGGACCCGCCCGTTGGGGACCGGGTCCTGACGCGCCACCGCGCCCAGGGGGATCTGCTCGTCGAAGACCTGCGCACCGGGCTTCCACTTCAGGCCGGCGGTCGTGAGCTTGGCCCGCGCGGCCTTCTCGGTCAGGGTGAGCACAGAGGGGGCGGACGTGTAGCGGCCGGTGCCGAGGTACCAGCCACCGGCCAGCGCGAGCACGGCCAGCAGCGCGACCACGACGGCGGCGATCAGGCCGGTACGACGGCGGCGCGGCGGTCCGGCGGGCGCCGCGACCACGGGCAGCCGGGCTGGGCGCTCCAGCACCTGGGTGTGGTGGGCAGGCTGACGGCGTACGACGGTGGTGTCGGCCGTCGCCGGCAGGTCGGCGCGCACCGCCTCGAGCTCGGCCAGGAAGGCGCCGGCGTCCACCGGACGGGCGGCGGGGTCGCGCCGGGTGGCCCGGAGCACGAGGGCGTCGACCGCCGGCGGGATCCCGGCGACGACCTGGGAGGGCGGCGGGACGTCGTCGTGCACGTGGCGGTAGGCGACGGACAGCGGGCTGTCGGCGTCGTACGGCGGGGTGCCGGTGAGCATCTCCCAGAGCAGGATGCCGGCGGCGTACACGTCGGTGCGGGTGTCCGCGGTGCCGTGCTCCACCTGCTCGGGCGCCAGGTAGGCGACGGTCCCGATCAGCAGGCCGGTGGTGGCCGTGAGGTTGGAGGTCTCTACCGCCCGGGCCAGCCCGAAGTCGGCGACCTTGATCCGGCCGTCGTCGCCGAGCAGGACGTTCTCGGGCTTCACGTCGCGGTGCACGATCCCGGCGTCGTGGGCGGCCGCCAGCGCGCGCAGCACCGGTTCGAGCAGGGTCAGCGCGCGGGCCGGGGGCAGGGCCCCCCGGTCGCGGATCACGTCGCGCAGCGTGCGGCCCTCGACGTACTCCATGACGAGGTACGCCGTACCGGTCTCGGCATCGGTGCCCTGGTCGTGGACCGCCACGACCTCGGGGCTGTGCAGGCGCGCGGCGGCGCGTGCCTCACGGGCGAAGCGGGCGACGAAGTCGGGGTCCTCGGCGAGCGCCGGACGCATCACCTTCACCGCGACGGTCCGGTCGAGCCGGGTGTCGGTCGCGGTGTACACGGTGGCCATCCCGCCGCGCGCGATCGGGCTGTCGAGCCGGTAGCGGCCGTCCAGGAGACGCCCGACCAGCAGGTCGGGGGCGGTCTCGGTTGGGCGCTCCACAGCTGACCAGTCTAGGTGTGTTCACGCGGAAGGCCCGGCAGGCGCACCGGGTCAGCCGGTGGAGAGGCGCCTGTCACCCGTTGCGGAAGCGGGCCCGTAGCGCCGACACGTTGCGGACGTAGGCGTGCGTCTGCGGCAGCATGCCCTGTGCGCGGATCGACCCGAGGCCCTGGTAGTAGCCGGCCAGCGCCTTGTCGGCGCGGCCGGTGCCGCGCACGAGCTGCTGGAGCAGCAGGACGCCCGCGGTCACGTTGTCCTCGGCGCGCAGGAGGTCGAGCCGGCGGCCGTACTGGGCGCTGAGGACGCGGGCGGTCGAGGGCAGGACCTGCATGATGCCGATCGCGTCGACGGGCGAGACGACGTGCTGCTGGAAGCCGCTCTCCTGGTAGGCGACGGCAAGTGCCAGCGCGGGATCCACGCCGTGGCGACGGGCGGTCTTCGCCACCAGGCTGCGGACGCTCGCCCGGGACGGCTGGTGCCGGCTGGCCAGCGTCGCGCGATGGGCGGCGGCGGACTGCTGCACCGTGCCGGGGATGCGCGCGCCCGCGTTCACGCTGGGGGTGGTGCCGGTGGGTGCGGCCACCCGCCGGGGGATCGCGAGGTGACGGCCGACGACGACCATGCCGTTGCGGGGGAGCCCGTTGCGGGTGATGAGGGTCTGCACGCTGACGCCGTGCCGCCTCGCGATCGCCGAGAGGGTGTCGCCTCGCCGGACCGTGTAGCTCGTCTCGACGGTCCGGGTCGTCTGCCGTGCGCCGCCCGACGCCGACGGGACCCTGAGCAGGGCGCCGGCGTAGAGGGTGGCATTGCCCGGCAGGCTGTTGAGCGCCCGCAGGGCGGACACGGTCGTGTTGTGGCGCCGGGCGAGGTCCCACAGCGTGTCGCCGGACGCGACGCGGATGACCGACGGGGCACCGGCGGTGAGGACCGCGGCGAGGGTCGCGAGGACCACGAGCGTGCGCGCCGCGCGGCGGGGCCTCATGACACGTCCAGGGAGTCGACAGCAGGGGTGATCAACCCTCGGCACCGTAGTACGCGTGGGGCTGCTGTGACAAGAGTGATGGAAGTGAACACGTTAGGCGCAGCCAGCGCATCCGGCCGGGAGCGACACGCCGCGTGTCACCGGTCTTCGCCGGCGCGCACCCCAGTTGCGAGCCAGCCGCAACAGCGATCGCGGCCTACCCTCCGCCTCATGGCGAGCATGTGCGCCCTGACCCGGGTCACCGTCCTGTCCTGCGAGGGCGTGCTGCACCAGCCCTTGCTCGGCTATCTCGCGCGCACCGGTCTGACGCTCACCGACCAGCCGGGCGGCCACGTCGTTCTCGTCCTCGGCGCGGACCGGCTGCCGGAGCGGGTCGAGGACGAGCTGCTCGCCCTCGAGGTGCCCGTGCTCGTCGTCGGGCCGACGATGAGCACGGCGGTGACCGACCATGCCGGGCTCGTGCCGGCCGGGCTGACACCGCTGCACGAGATCCGGGTACGCCCCGGGCCGGACGCGGGCGACGTCACCGCGCGATCCGGCGACGACCTGCTGTTCACCGACCTCTGGCCCCTGCAGGACAAGGTCGCCGACGACGTCGAGGTACTGCTGACGGCGAGCATGGCGTTCGCGGACCATCCGGTGGCCACCTGGCGGCCGGCCACCGGGCTGGGCGTCCTGACCGTGGGCTCCACCGCCTCGACGTACGCGGACCCGGCCTGGCAGCGCCTGGTGCACCGGTTGCTGCGCCGCATCACCGGTACCGCCGACGGTCCGGCGGTCCGCGTCGGGCTCCTCGGGTACGGCGCCATCGGGGCGGAACACAGTGCGGCCGTGGCGGTCACCGCCGGCCTCGAGCTGGCCGCCGTGTGCGACCCGCGTGCGGATCGTCTCGCGGCGGCGCCGCGCGTCCGGTCCTACACCGGCGGCGAGGACCTGCTCGCCGACGAGGGCGTCGACCTGATCGTCGTCAGCACCCCGCCGGACACGCACGCCGCCTGGGTGCTGCGCTGCCTGGAGGCCGGCAAGCACGTCGTCGTCGAGAAGCCGTTCTGCCTGACCGTGGAGGAGGCGGACCGGCAGATGGCGCTGGCGGCGGCCCGCGGCCTGACGCTGGCGGTCTACCAGAACCGCCGCTGGGACCCGGACTACCTGGCGCTGAAGAAGGTCGTGCGCAGCGGGCAGCTCGGCGACGTCTTCCACGTCGAGAGCTTCATCGGCGGCTACGGCCACCCGTGCAACTACTGGCACTCCGACGAGGCGGTCAGCGGCGGCGCCATCTACGACTGGGGCAGCCACTACCTGGACTGGGTGCTGGACCTGTTCGGCGGGGACGTGGAGTGGGTGTCGGCGACCACGCACAAGCGGGTCTGGCACGACGTCACGAACGCCGACCACAGCCGGGTGCTCGTGCACTTCACCGACGGCACCGAGGCGGAGTTCACCCACTCCGATCTGGCCGCGGCGCTCAAGCCGAAGTTCTACGTGCTGGGTACGGCCGGCGGTCTCATCGGCGACTGGCGACACGAGCGGGTGGTGGGCCGGTCGCCGATCGGGACGCTGGCCGAGGACCGGCTCGTGCACTCCGATTCGCCGGCCGCGTTGCGCGTGTTCATCCCCGACGGCAGGGGCGGCATCTCGGAGACGCTGCTGTCCGTCCCGCCGGCCCCCGCCGAACCGTTCCACCGGCAACTCGCGGACGCGCTGCTGTCCGGCGAGCCGATGGACGTGACCCCCGAGGGCTCGCGGCGCACCATCGCGGTCATGCAGGCCGCCACCCTCTCGGCGCGCGAGGGCGGTCGCCCGATGCCGCTCCCGACCCGATGAGCAGGGCGATTCCCAGGAGACGCCCCGTCCGCTGGGGCTTCCTGGGGGCCGGCGTCATCGCCCGCAACGCCCTCGGCCCGGCCGTGGCGGCGGCCGACGGCGCGGTGCTGCAGGCCGCCGCGGCGCGCGACGTCGAGCGGGCCGCGGCGCTGGGGCCGGTGACGGCGTACGGCGACTACCGCGCACTGCTCGACGACGAGGAGGTCGAGGCGGTCTACATCGCCCTGTCGAACGACCTGCACCTGCCGTGGACCGTTGCGGCGCTGCGTGCGGGCAAGGCGGTGCTCTGCGAGAAGCCGCTGGCGCTGACCGCGGCGCAGGTCGACGAGATGGCCGCGGTCGCCGCGGAAACGGGCGGCCTGCTCGTCGAGGCGTCCTGGTACCGCTGGCATCCGCGGGTCCGGCTGGCCCAGCGCCGCCTGTCGGAGCTCGGCCGGGTGCGGCACGTGGCCGCCGGGTTCACCTTCGACGGGCAGCTGGACGGGAACTACCGGCTCGAGGTCGCCCGGGGCGGCGGGGCGATGTACGACGTCGGCTGCTACGCGGTCTCCGCCTGCCTGTGGGCGGTCGGGGAGGGCCTGCCCGCCGAGGTCGTGGCCCGCTCGACGTACGGCGGGACCGGCGTCGACCTGGTCACCGAGGCCATCCTGAGCTGGGAGTCGGGCGCCGAGGCCGAGGTCCGGGCCGGCATCTCCGGCGTCGAGGGTCAGTGGCTCGTCGCCACCGGGGAGCGCGGCGAGATCGAGCTGCCGGGCAAGTCGTACGCCTCCTGGACCGGCGACGCCACGGAGCTGTGGGTCTCGGACGGCCGGGACAGCGAACGCGTGCCGCTGGAGGCGACCGATGCCTACCGGATCATGGTCGAGGAGATGTCGTCCGTGCTCCGGGGCGGCCCGGGATGGGTGCTGCCCGTGGCCGAGTCACGGCAGACGGCGGCGGTGCTCGATGCCGCCCGGACCAGCGCCGCAGACGGCAGTGCCCCGGTGCGGCCGGCCTGACACAGCATCACCGCCACATCATCACCGCCACATCACCGCCACATCACCGCCACAAAGGGCGGGCCCCCGTAGAACCGGCTCACGCCGCTCATGTCGCGCCCGGGCGGGGCCGGCGTGGGCGAGCCTCTAGGCTCGGGGCATGGAGCTGCTGCCACTTCCCGACGTCGCCGAGCGCACGGGCCGCGACATCATGGCGGTCCGCCAGTTGGTCAAGGACGGCAAGGTCGTGCCCGTACACCGGGACGAGGACCACGTCCTGTGCCTCCAGGCCGATCAGCTCGACGACGAGGGCAACCCGGTCAAGCACCTGCCGGCCGTGATCACCCTGCTGCGCGACGCACGCTTCTCCGACGAGGAGCTCCTGCGGTGGCTCAACACCGCCGACGACACCCTGCCGGGCACCCCCCTGCAGGCGCTGCGGGAGAACCGCGGCACGGAGATCAAGCGCCGGGCGCAGGCGACCGGTTTCTAGCCGCCGGTGGTCTCGGCCGGTTGCTTCTCCTTGACGCGGAGCAGCACGATCGCCACCGAGAGGAGCAGGATCAGCGCGCCGAGCAGGCCGAGCTCCACCATGGCCCGGGCGAACTCCGGCCCCTTGGGCAGGTACTCGTTCGCGGCCTTCACCGACAGCAGCAGGATCTCCTTGATGCTGGCGAGGATCCCGGCGATGAGGAACGGCTCCGCGACGATCTGCCGCTCCGCGAGAGTCGTGCGCACCGCGTAGAGCAGCTCCACGAAGATGAAGACGAGCAGCAGGCTGTCCAGCACGTCGAGCATCACGTCGTCGCCGCTCCTGGTGGAGCGGTCCCAGAGGACGATGGCCGACCGGATCGTCACGATGATCGCGCCGATGGCGAGCAGGGCGGCGATGGACACGTAGATCACGTCCTCGACCGTCCCGAGCAGCCGGTTGCCGAGGCGGACGGCCGGTGGCAACGGCTGGTCGGTGCCGTTCCCCTCGTCGGGCTCGGTCTTCTCGGCTTGCTTCTTGGCCTGCGGCTTTGCCGGCGGGGCGGTGGGCATCGCGACATGATGCCCGATCCGCCGGACCGGCCCCGTACGCTCCTGGCGTCGTGGACCAGAACCTGCTCTACCTGCTCGTGCTCGCCGGCTGTCTGCTGGCCACCGCGCCGTTGGAGATCGTCCTGCACACACGGGTCTACGCCCGTCGCCGGCGGCTGCTGCTGACGCTGCTCCCGGTCTTCCTGGTCTTCACGACCTGGGACGCCCTGGCCATCCGGGCCGGGCATTGGGCGTACGACCCCCGGCAGACCACCGGCGTCCACGTCGGCGACGTCCCCCTCGAGGAGCTGCTGTTCTTCCTCGTCGTCCCGGTCTGCTCGGTGCTGGCCCTGGAGGCGGTCCGGGCGGCCCGCGGCTGGCCGGCCGGTGACGAGCGATGACGTACACGCAGGCGGCGGTGCTCGGCGTCGTGGGCACGGTCCTGCTCGACCTGGTCGTGCTGCGCACCCGGCTGCTCACGCGCAAGCTGTTCTGGACGGCGTACGCGATCATCGTGTTCTTCCAGTTGGTGACCAACGGGATCCTCACCGGCCGGCACGTCGTCACCTACGACCCGGACGTGATCCTCGGGCCGCGGGTCGTCTACGCGCCGGTGGAGGACCTGCTGTTCGGTTTCGCGCTGGTCGTGCAGACGCTGTCCTGGTGGGTGTTCTGGGGACGCCGCCTGGAGCGCTGAGCTCAGAAGTGGGCGATGATCGCGACGATCATCCCGGCCACCAGGATCACCACGATCCCGATGAGCGTGAGGGTCACGACGATCGGCGTGCGCGAGGCGGCGACCGGCTCGACCGGGGGCGGCCGGTGGTCCTCCACGGCCCCGGAGATCTGGTCGGCCTCCGGCGGGGTCTCGCCGGGCGGCACGCCGCCACCGGGCTCCAGTCCGGGTGTCTCGATCGGATCCGGGTCGGGGTCGTGGTGGCGGTGCTCGGGACCGGTCACCCGCTGAGCGTCACCGTTGTACGCGGACCGAAACGCCGTCATCGTCGTGTCCCTGCGCCGGGCCGCGGCGGGCGGCCCGCGCCCGGACGAGGCCCGGCACCGCCACCCGCGCACGGCGGGCCGCGCCGACCGAGACACGCCTGTCGAGCACCGCGTAGCCGGCCCGCTCGACCTCGTCGAGGATCCCGCCGTACAGGGCCAGCGCCGTCTCGATGCACGGCCGGCTTGTCGGGTGGAGCAGCCGGACCCCCTGCGCCGCGCTGCGGTAGAGCTCGCGGGTGCGGGCCACCTCGAAGGCCAGCAGCCGGCGGACCGGACCGTCCACGACGCCGTGGGCGAGGTGCTCGCGGGTCACGCCGAACGCGGCGAGGTCCTCGGCCGGCAGGTACACCCGTCCGCGCCGCAGGTCCTCGCCGACGTCGCGGATGAAGTTGCTGAGCTGGAAGGCGACCCCGAGGTCGACGGCGTACGGGTCGGCGATCTCGCGCGGGACCACCGGTTCGAGCAGCGGGACCATCTCGAGCCCGATCACCGCGGCGGATCCGTACACGTAGCCCAGGAGATCCTCGTAGGTCGGGTACGAGGTCACCGTCAGGTCCATCCGCATCGAGGCCAGGAACGCCTCGATGTAGGCCACGGGGATCTCCCAGCGGCGGAGGGTGTCGACGAGTGCCCGCGACACCAGGTCGTCCGACCTGCCAGCCGCCAGGTCGGCCAGGACCTCGTCGCCCCAGCGGGCGAGCCGGTCCGCTTTCTCCGCCTCGGTCAAGGTCGAGGCGAGGTCGTCGACGAGTTCGTCCGCGTAGCGCGCGAAGCCGTAGAGCGCGTGCACGTAGGGCCGCTTCCACGGCGGCAGCAGCAGGGTGGCGAGGTAGTAGGTCCGGCCGTGCGCGGAGTTCAGCCGCCGGCACGCCTCGTACGACGCGCGCAGCGCCGGGTCGGTGATCCCGGCGGCGTCGAGCTCGCGGCCGCTCATGCCGGTGCCCGCTCGGCGGTGCGGCGTACGACGAGGACGGCCGCCGCGGCCGCCAGCAGCGCCGGGACGCCGTAGAGGGGCGGTCGCACCAGGTGCCGGCCGCTGGGCAGGACGAGCAGGCAGAGCACCACGCAGGTGGCGGCGAACGCGGTGGCGGTCCGCTTGCCGATCACGGCGGCGAGCAGCACGAGGCCCCACAGCAGGTACCACGCCTGCACGGTCGGTCCGAGGACCACGACCGCGAGCAGGGCCAGCCCGAGGGCGCGGACCGGGCCGACGCGGTCGGCGCGCAGCAGCAGCACCGCGCTCACCGCCAGCCCGGCGAGCACCCCGAGGAACTGCACGACGTGCAGGCCGCCATCGGCCAGCTCGCCCACGGCCAGCCCCAGGCCGGTCGTCGGGGAGAACAGGCTCAGCCGGGCATTGCCCGCATCGAGCGTGTGGACCCAGCCCCAGCCCAGACCGGTCGCGGCCGTGACGAGGACCGCGGTGACCGCGGCGGTCAGCGCCACCGTCAGAGCGGCCCGGGCCCGCTCGGTCACGCCGATCACCGTGAGGGGCAGGAAAGCCAGTCCCGCCGCGGCGGGGGCCTTGACCAGGGCGGCGAGCGTGACGAGTGCGCCGGCGGCGACCAGCCGGCCGGGCATCCGGGTCGTCATGGCCACGGCGATGCCGGCCACGAGCAGCCCGATCATCAGGGCGTCGTTGTGGGCGCCGGCCACCAGGTGCAGCAGCACGAGAGGATTGGCCAGGCCGAGCCAGAGCGCGCGGACCGGCGGGACGCCGTGCGCCGCCGCCAGCCGCGGGAGCCCCCAGGCGACGAGCGCGAGCCCGGCCACCACGAGCAGCCGCAGCGCCAGCACGGTCGCGAAGACGTGCTCGCCGGTGGCCCGCTCGAGCTGCCCGGCCAGCCACAGGAACACCGGGCCGTACGGCGAGGGCGTGCCGCCCCAGACGCCGTCGACCTCCGCCGCCAGCGGACCGGGCACGCTGCTGGGGCCGGCCGTGTACGGGTCCAGGCCGAGTGCGACGAGGCGGGCCTGACCGGCGTACGCGTAGACGTCCCGGCTGAACAGCGGCGGCCCGACCAGCAGCGGCAGCGCCCAGAGCCCGAAGGCCCGCAGGACCAGCCCGGTCGAGCGGGCCCGCCGCAGGAACCACCATGCGACGAGGAGCAGCACCACCCCGCACATGCTCAGCACGGTCGACGCGACGACCGCCCCGTGCAGCGGACCCGCGTAGGTGCTCGGCATGGCGCCGGCCCCCAGACCGCCGACGGCCACCAGGAGGCTGCCGGCGAGGCCGACGGCGAGCAGGCGGCGGTCGGTCACCCGAGGGCCCGCGAGCGGTATCCCCGGGCGGGGCCGAGGATGCGCTCGGCGGCCAGCCGGCCGCTCACCAGCACCATCGGGACCCCGACCCCGGGCTGCGTCCCGGAGCCCGCGAACACCACGCCGTCGACCTTGGGGGCGAGGTTGGCCGGCCGGAACGGGCCGGTCTGGAAGAACGAGTGGGCGCTCGCGAACGGCGCGCCGCGCTCCATGCCCCGCCGCTGCCAGTCCGCCGGGGTGGTCACGTCCTCCACCTCGATGGCGTCGCCGAACCCGACGTACCCGAGCTGCTCGAGGCGCGCAACGACCTCGTCGCGGTAGCGCGGACCGATGACGTCCCAGTCGATGCCGGCATCGAGGTTGGGCGTCGGGAACAGCACGTAGTAGCTGTGCCGGCCGTCCGGCGCCAGCGACGGGTCGGAGTGGGTCGGGTTGGTGACGAGCACCGACGGGTCCGCCATCAGCTGCCGGCGGTCGATGAGGTCGGTGAACACCTCCCGCCAGGCGCGACCGAAGTGGATGTTGTGGTGCGCGGTCTTCGTGTACCCCTGGGTCGAACCGGCGAGCAGCAGGAAGCAGGACGGCGAGTAGCCCAGCCGCTTCACGCGCCGGGGCGTGGCCGCCGGCGGCAGCAGCTCCCGGTAGGCGACGGGCAGGTCGGGGGTGAGGACCACGACGTCCGCCGGGATCCGCTCGCCGTCGGCCGTCTCCACACCGACCGCGCGGCCGTGCTCGACGAGCACCCGGCTGACCTCGGTGGAGTACCGCAGCTGCACGCCGTGCTTCTCGGCCGCTCCGGCCAGCGCCCGGGGGACGGCATGCATCCCGCCCTTCGGGAAGTAGACGCCCGCAACCGAGTCCATGTAGGCGATCACGGCGTAGATCGCGAGGGCGTCGTACGGCGACAGGCCGGCGTACATCGACTGGAACGACAGCACCCGCTGGGTGCGCGGATCCTTCAGGTACTGGCCGACCTTGGGGGCGAGCCGGCGGAACCCGCCGAGGGCGGCCAGGCGGGCCAGGTCGGGCCGGACCAGGTCGAGTGGCGAGTCGATGTTCCGGTCGATGAAGCTCTTCATCTCGTAGCGGTACAGCTGCGAGACGAACGCGACGTAGCGCCGGTAGCCAGCCGCCTCGGCAGGACCGCACACCCGCTCGACCTCGGCCTCCATCGCCGCCGCGTCCGCCTTCACGTCGAGCCTCGAACCGTCGGGGTAGTAGGCCCGGTAGAGCGGGTCGATCGGGGTCAGCTCGAGCCAGTCCTCGAGCTTCTCGCCGACACAGTCGAGCGCGTCCGCGATCAGGTCGGGCATGGTCAGGACCGTCGGCCCGGTGTCGAAGCGGTAGCTGCCGCCGGCCGGTGAGGCGACCTCCAGCAGCCCGGCCCGCCCGCCTGGCACGTCCTCACGCTCCACGACCGTCACCTCACGGCCCGCGCCGGCCAGCCGCAGGGCGGCCGACAGCCCGGCAAGGCCGGCACCGACGACGACCACGCGGTCGGTCCTGCCGGTCACCGTCTTCACACCCGCGAGGGTAGGGGAGCGCGGCCACCCACGCCGGGTCGCGGCAGCCGGCCGCCCGCGAACGGCCGGCGTGGGTCAGACGCGGGTGAGGATCTCCGCGCCGTCCTCGGTCACGACGAGGGTGTGCTCGAACTGCGCCGTCCGCGAGCGGTCCCGGGTGACCGCCGTCCAGCCGTCGTCCCACATCTCGTGGTGCCAGTCGCCGAGGGTGATCATCGGCTCGATGGTGAACGTCATCCCGGGCAACAGTTCCTGCCGGGCCTGCGGGTTGTCGTAGTGGTACACCTGCGGATCGCTGTGGAACGACCGGCCGATCCCGTGCCCGACGAACGCGCGGACGACGCCGTAGCCGTGCGCCTCAGCGTGCGCCTGGATGGCCCGCCCGATGTCGCGGACCGTGTTGCCTGGCTTGACCGCGGCGATGCCCAGGTCGAGGCACTCGCGGGTCACGTTGACCAGCCGGCGCGTCTCGGGGTCGACGTCCCCGACCAGGAAGGTCGCGTTGGTGTCGCCGTGCACGCCGTCGAGGAAGATCGTGACGTCGCAGTTCACGATGTCGCCGTCCTTGAGCACGGTCGAGTCGGGGAACCCGTGGCAGATCACCTCGTTGACCGAGGTGCACAGCGACTTCGGGAAGCCGTTGTAGCCCAGCGGCGACGGGTAGCCGCCGCGCTTGATGCACTCCTCGTGCGCGATGGCGTCGAGCTCGTCGGTCGTGATCCCCGGGCGGACGGCGGCGCCGACGGCAGCCAGGACCTCGGCCGCGGCCCGGCCGGCCTTGCGCATCAGCTCGATCGTCTCCGGGTCCTTCGGCCGCGAGGACTCGCGGTCCTTGGGCCGGCCGTGCTTGTCCAGCGCGTACGACGGGCGCGGGATGTGCGCGGGTACCTCGCGGGGTGGCGAGAGCTTGCCGGGCCGGACGTACCTGGCCGCCTCCGCGTCCTCGGCCGCCTTGCGGGCCTGCTCGGCCGCGGCGCGCTCCGGGTCCAGGTCGGCGATCCGGTGGCAGCGCTTGTAGCGGCGGCCACTGCCACACCAGCAGGGGTCGTTGGCGGCGAGGGTCGGGGTCGTCATCCCACCAAGGTTACGACCGCGCCGTCAGAGGGCCCGGTCGGTCGCCGCGACGGCGAGTTGTTCGAGCACCTCCCGCGCCTCGTCGTCGACGGGCGCCGCGTGCAGCGCGGTCAGCGCGTCGTCCATCAGTCGGGAGATCAGCGTCTCGACCCGGGCGAGGGCGCCGGTCTCACAGATGATCCCGCGCAGTTCCGCGACGCCCTGTTCGGACAGCTCGGGGTCGCCGAGGTGGCGTCGTACGACGGCCGCCTGCGCCGGGCGGGCCGCATCCAGGGTCATCGCGATCAGCGCCGTCCGCTTGCCCTCGCGCAGGTCGTCGCCGGCCGGCTTCCCGGTCTCGGACGGGTCCCCGAACACCCCGAGCACGTCGTCCCGGAGCTGGAAGGCCTCGCCGAGGGGCAGCCCGTAGCCGGAGTAGCCGTCCCGCACCTCCTGCCCGGCGCCGGCGAGGGCCGCGCCGAGGTGCAGCGGCCGCTCGATCGTGTATTTCGCCGCCTTGAACCGGGCGACCCGTAGCGCGCTGTCCACGGTGCCGTCGCCGCTGGACTGCTCGACGAGGTCGAGGTACTGGCCGGCCATCACCTCGACCCGCATCTCGTCGTAGACCGGCTGGCCGCGCAGCAGCGCGTCCGGCGCCATGCCGGACGTGTTGAGCATCTCGTCGGCCCAGATCAGGCAGAGGTCGCCCAGCAGGATCGCCGCGGAGACGCCGAACCCGTCGGCCGACCCGAGCCAGCCCTCACGCTGGTGCACGCCGGCGAACCGGCGGTGGATCGCGGGCTGGCCGCGCCGGGTGTCGCTGCCGTCCATGACGTCGTCGTGGATGAGGGCGCAGGCCTGCAGCAACTCGAGGCAGGCGGCCGCCGTGACGACCGCCTCGCTGTCGGTGCCGCCCGCTCCGCGCCAGCCCCAGTAGCAGAACGCCGGCCGCAGCCGCTTGCCGCCGGTGAGCAGGAACGAGTCGATGGCGTCGTGGACGGGGCCGAGTGACGGGCTGATCGCGTCCAGCCGGGCGGCCTGCCCGGACAGGAAGGCGGACAGTGCCTTTGCGACCCGCGCGCGCAGGTCGTCCCGGTCGAGCGGCGCGGGGCTCATGGTGCGGAAGGGTAGCCCCGGCCCGCCCGCTAGCCTGCCGGCATGGCCAGCCGTTCGATCCGCGACATCCTCAGCACGGAGGGGCCGACCTTCTCGTTCGAGTTCTTCCCCCCGAAGACCGACGAGGGGGAGCGGCAGCTCTGGCAGGCGATCCGGGAGCTCGAGCCGCTGCGGCCCGGGTTCGTGTCGGTGACCTACGGCGCGGGCGGCTCGACACGGGACCGCACGGTCCGGGTGACCGAGCGGATCGCGACGGAGACGACGCTGACCCCGCTCGCCCACCTGACCGCGGTCAACCACTCGGTCGCCGAGCTGCGCAAGGTCGTCGGGCAGTACGCCGACGCCGGCGTCCGCAACGTGCTGGCCCTTCGGGGCGACATGCCCGGCGGCCCGCAGATCGCGTGGGAGAAGCACCCCGAGGGGATCGAGTACGCCGAGGAGCTCGTGCGACTGGTGAAGGGCCTCGGCGACTTCACGGTCGGCGTCGCCGCCTTCCCCGAGCGGCATCCGGCCTCCGCCGACTTCGAGAGCGACGTGCGCCACCTCGTTGCCAAGTGCCAGGCCGGCGCGGACTTCGCCGTCACCCAGTTCTTCTTCGACGCCGAGGACTACTTCCGGCTCGTCGACGCCCTCGACTACCGGGGCTGCACGACCCCGATCATCCCCGGCGTCATGCCGGTCACCAACGTCTCGCAGATCGAGCGGATGGCCGAGATGTCCGGCGCCGCCTTCCCGTCCGCGCTGGCCCGACGGCTGCACGCCGTCGAGCACGACCCCGCCGCGGTGCGCGGGATCGGAGTAGAGGTGGCCAGCGAGCTGTGCGAGCGGCTGCTGCAGGGCGGCGCCCCTGGCGTGCACTTCTACACGCTGAACCGTTCGACCGCCACGAGGGAGATCTGGGCCCGGCTCGGACTCACGACCGCCACCAGCGCCACGGTCGGAACTCCGTAGGAAGAACTCCGTAGCAACTGCGCGAACCGAAGACGCACGCGCTGCGTCCCACCTCCATCAGACCCGCTCGATGGAGGCCTCTCATGCGTCGCACCGCTCTGCTCGCCGTACCGCTCCTGGCGCTCGCCGTCACGGGCGCCTACCTCGTCGGCAGCGTCCACTCACCGGCGGTTGCCGCCGCCGCGTCAGGCGACGTCGACCCCGCGACACAGGGCATCGTCGTGGCCGGTCTCGGCAAGGTCAGCGGCACCCCTGACGTGCTGCGTATGCAGATCGGGGTCGAGGTGCGCCGGATCGACGTGTCGACCGCTCTGCGGGACGCGAACGCCCTGCAGACCCGGGTGCGCGACACCCTGCGCCGCGACGGGGTCGACCCCAAGGACATGCAGACCTCGGACGTCTCGATCTACCCCTCGTTCGACACCAAGGGCAAGCCGGACGGCTACGTCGTGTCCGAGCGGTTGACCGTCAAGCTGCGCGACCTCGCCAGGGCAGGCAGCATCATCGGCGAGGCCCTTGCGGCCGGCGGCAGCCCGGCGCGGCTGCAGGCCGTGTCGTTCGACCTGGAGGACGACGCGGCCCTGCTGCAGAAGGCCCGCGATGCGGCATACGCGGACGCGAAGCAGAAGGCTCAGCGCTACGCGGACCTGTCCGGTCGCGCGCTCGGTCAGGTCGAGCTGGTCAGCGAGGAGCTGCCCGGCGAGCTGCCGGTGCCCTACGCCACCCCGTCCGGCGACGCCGCGAAGAGCTCCGCGGTGCCGATCGAGCCGGGCCGGTCGCAGGTCAGCGTCGCCGTCACGGTGCGCTGGTCGCTGCGCTGACCGCTCCCGCCGTACCGTGATGGCATGCGCCCGCACCGCCTCCCCACCTCGGCATGACCGGGCTGATCCTGCTCGCGCTGACGGGCGTCGCGGTGGTCGTCCTGCTGGTGACCACCGCGCGGCCGCCGGCCGTCGCGCCGACGGACCGGGCGGCGTACTTCGACCGCTGGCAGGTGCTGCACGGTGGCTACGACCCGCGGACGGGGAGTGTCCCGCTGCGCGGGTGGCTGACGCTGGTGCACGGTCTGGCCCGCCCGCTGGCCCGCGCCGGGGTGCAGCCGGACGCCGTGACGATCTCGTCGATCTGGGTGGCGGGGCTGGTGCTCGTGCTCTGCGACGCCGGCGGGCACTGGTGGGTCCTGGCCGGCCTGGGGATGGTCGCCGGCGGGTTGTGCGACACCCTCGACGGCTGCCTGGCCGTCCTGCAGAACCGCACCACGCGCTGGGGGTACGTCCTCGACAGTGTCGTGGACCGGATCAACGACACGCTCTACCTGGTCGCGCTCGTGCTGGTCGGCTGTCCGGGGTGGCTGGCGGTCGCGTGCGGCTTCGGGTTCTTCCTGCTGGAGTACCTGCGGGCGCGGGCGGGCAACGCCGGCGGTGACGAGGTCGGCCTGATCACGATGGCTGAGCGGCCGACCCGGGTCATCGTGCTGTCGCTGTCGGTCCTGCTGAGCGGGGTGTTCCCCTCGCTGTGTCTCGTGCTGTCCGCTCTCGGGCCCGCGGTCCTGCTGATCATGACGGCCGTGTCGGTGGTGCAGCTCGGCCTGACGGTCCGCCGCCAGCTGGCGGCGCTCCCGTCCGACCGGCCGCGCTAGGCAGGTCCGACGAGGCCGGCGACGATCCGGGCGGACAGCGCGACCAGCGGCAGACCGCCGCCGGGGTGCGCGGAGCCGCCCACGAGGAACAGGCCCGGCACCGGCGACCGGTTCGCCGGGCGCAGGAAGGCGGCGGCGGCCCCGTTGCTCGACGTCCCGTAGATGGCGCCCCCGACCGCGCCGGTGCGCTCCTCGAGGTCGGCCGGGTCGACGACCTGCGACCACAGGACCCGGTCGCGGACCGGCAGGCCGCGTGCGGCGAGCAGGTCGAGCAGCCGGTCGGCGTACTGCTCCGACCGGCCCGGCGCCCGCCAGTCGAGCGCGCCGGGGCCGGTCCCGTGCCGCGGGGCGTTCGCCAACACGAACCAGGCCTCGTGGCCTTCGGGGTGCAGCGTCTCGTCGGCCGGAGCGCTGACGTAGAGCGCCGGGTCCGGGACCGGCTGCGCGGCCGGCCCGAACACCGCGTCGAACTCGGCGTCATAGTCGGCGGGGAACAGCACGGTGTGGTGGCCCAGCTCCTGAGTGCGCCCGCGGACGGCCAGCAGCAGCGCGAACCCGCTCAGCGACGGGGTCGCACGGGCCAGCCGCCGCGCCGCCGCGGGCGCCTGCACCAGCTGGCCGTAGACGGTCGCCGCATCGGCGTTGGCCACCACGACGTCGGCCGCGAGCCGGGTGCCGTCGGCGAGCCGTACGCCGTCCACCCGGCCGCCCGCGGTCTCGATCCCCGTGACCCGCGCGCCGAGCACCACGCTCGCCCCGCGTTCGAGGGCCCGCTCGTGGACCGCCTCGCCGAGCCGGTGCAGCCCGCCCTCGACGTACCAGCCGCCGAACGCCTGCTCGGCGTACGGCACGACGACCAGCGCCGCCGGCGCCCGGCGCGGGTCGGAACCGGTGTAGGTGGCGTAGCGGTCGAGGAAGGTGCGCAGCCGTGGGTCGCGTAGGAAGCGCCGGCCGAGGGCTCGCAGCGAACGACCGGGCGCGATCGCCGCGATGTCCCGCGGCTGGCGCAGCGCCAGCCGGGCCATCGTGCGCGCGCCGTCGAGCGGTGCCTCCAGGAACGGCTGCCGGCTCGCCTGCCAGACCCTGGCAGCATGCACCATGAGGCGCCGCCAGTCGGCGCCGTTGCCCTCGCCGAGCGCGGCGTCCAGCCGGTCGCAGAACCGGTCGAGGTCGCTCGTCGCGTCGAAGGTCGTGCCGTCGGCGAACCGGTAGCGGGCCAGCGGTTCGAGCGGCGTCAGCTGCAGGTCGTCCGGCCAGCCGCCCGTGTCCTCGAACAGCTCGTGGAACACCTGGGGCATCGTCAGCAGCGACGGCCCGGTGTCGAACCGGAAGCCGTCCCGGGAGTACCGGCCGAGCTTGCCGCCGACGGTCTGCTGGGCCTCGCAGACCGTGACCCGGTGCCCGAGCGCGGCAAGTCGAGCGGACGCGGTCAGGCCGCCGACGCCCGCACCGATCACCACCACCCGGCTCACAGGGCGCGCCCCTTCCAGGCCAGCGTCCCGCGCCGCCGGGCCAGGCGGGACCGGCCGGTCAGCCAGCACAGCGTGGCAACGCCGACCGGGTGGGTGAAGGCGTCGGGCCAGACCCTTCCACCGGTGCGCCGCGCTGTGATGACGCGCCCGAGAACCCCTGCTGCATAAGCGATCCGGCCCGCCCGGGAGCCGCGCAGCCCCGCAACCGCGGGCGCGACGTACAGCAGTGCCAGCAATGCGGTCACAGGTGCGGGCACCGTCCAGGCCGACTTCGTGTAGCCGGCGACCAGCTCGTCCCAGCTGTCGTACATCCGGGTCGTCGCGAGGTCCGTCCCGTCGGCCACCCCACCGGTGCCACCGGCCCGCTTCACCGCGCGCAGCAGGGCGACGTCCTCGACGACCTCGTCGCGGACCGCGCCATGGCCGCCGGCGCGGTCGTACGCCTCGCGACGGACGGCCAGCAGTTGCCCGTTGGCTGCCGACAGCGACGGCCGCGGCGAGCGCTCGGCGAGTCGCAGCGGCAGGAAGGTGAGCCACGACCACTGCAGCAGCGGTTGCACGAGCCGGGTGGCACCGGGCGCGTCCTGGCGCGGGTACGGGGAGACGAGGTCGAGTTCGTCGAGCAGTCCGGCCGTGGCGGCGACCGCGTGCGGCGCGAGCAGGACGTCCGCGTCGACGAACACGAGCACGTCGCCGCGCGCCGCGTCGGCGAGCTGCTGGCAGGCATGGGGCTTCCCGAGCCAGCCCGCCGGAAGGGGCCGCCCGGTGATCAGTCGCGCCCGCGGGTCGCCCGCGCAGACCCGGCGTACGACCTCCGCGGTGCCGTCGGTGGAACCGTCGTCGAGGACGAGCAGCTCGAGGAAGTCGTTGCGCAGCAGGGCTTCCAGGCAGGGCAGGACACGGTGCACCTCGTCCCGCACCGGCAGCAGCACCGAGACACGGCGCTCGGTGCCCGTCGCGCGGGGGATCCGCAGCAGGCGCGCATTGACCGCCGCGTGACCGGTCAGCGCCGCGACGCACAGCGCGAGCCACCTCATCGGCTTCCTCGGCGCAGCGCCAGGGCGTACGGGACGGCGACCAGTCCCATGCCGACGCCGCCGACGAGCGCGGTCAGCGGCCGGCCGAAGAATGCCGCGTTGGCGAGCACCGAGGACCCGTAGGTCCACAGGAACAGTGTGGCCGGCTGGCGCTCGTCGGCTGGCCGGCGGGGGAGCGCCTGCAGCGCGGCCGTCATCACGACCGCGACGATCAGCCAGCCCAGGTAGTTGCCCACGGGCACGTCCGGTGAGCCGGGCAGGGCGTGCCCCACGTGGGACCAGCGCCAGTATCCGGCCTCGACCATCTGCGGGTCCAGGAACAGGTCCCAGGACGCCAGCGCCCAGCCACCGACCAGGGCGGCGGCCAGGGGGGACCGGGTCAGCCGCTGCCCGACGAGCAGGCACGGGTAGGCCATCATCGACCAGGCCAACGGGATGACCAGCGGCACGCCGAGCAGGGTGGCGCCGAGCGCGGGGCCGTAGGCGTAGTCGCCGAACGGCAGGCCCGTCGCGGTGCCGACCGCCTCCGCGAGCAGGCCGGTCCCGGCGGTGACGAGGACGAACGCCGCGGTCCACCGCAGGCCGCGGTGCACCAGGGCGTGCGACGCGCAGGCCAGGAAGAAGACCACCACGGTCACGACGGTCAGCGCCGTGCGGCCGGGCCCGTGCACCAGCGGGTACGCGATCTGCAGGAGCACCGTCGCACCGGCGAGGACGGTCGGTACGGCGTCGGGCAAGACCGCGGTGGGGGCAGCCGCGGTGCTCTTCACGGCGGGGAGCCTAGGACGGCGGCCGCAGCTTCGCGCGCAGCTGCCGGACCGCCTCGGCGAGCGCCCGCCTGGACGGTTCGCCGTGCTGCTCGAACCAGTCGGGCTCGTCGTCGGTGAGGTCGTCGTACGCGTCCTCGAGCCCCGGCCCGGCCAGGTCCTTGCCCGCCGGGTCGTCGATCAGCAGGTGCCAGAGCTCGGAGATCTCGGCGGTGCTGGGCGCGGCGCCGGCGCCGGCGAGCCAGCCACCCAGGTCGAGGTCGATCTCGTCGGGCAGGTCGTCGAGCAGGGTGAAGCCGTTCTCCTGGGCGTGGTGCTCCAGACCGGCCCGGGACGACCAGACCGGGACCGTGCCGCCGACGGAGAGCAGCAGGTCGGCGTCCTCCTCGACCACCCAGCCGGCGTGCCACCGCCGGTCGCCGTCGATCAGCAGGACCTCGTAGAGCTCAGGCACGTCGGACCACTTTCTTGATGCGGGACAGGACGGACGGGTCACGGTCGGCGAGGACCGCGCGGGCGGCGGAGCGACCACTTGCGCCGAACACGCCGCCACCAGGGTGGGTGGAGGCTCCGCACAGGTACAGACCGGGTCGGCTCTTCACCCGGTAGCCGGCGAGCTCGGGCATCGGCCGCCACAGGAACATCTGGTCGAAGGCCATCTCGACGTGCATCACCTGCCCGCCGCGCAGGCCGAGCTCGCGCTCGAGGTCCAGCGGTGTCTGCACGTGCATCTGCTCGACGCTGCTGGCGAAGCCGGGAGCCACCCGGTCCACCGCCTCGACCAGCTTGGTGCCCTCGCGCTCGGCGATCGCGTCCCAGCTCTCTCCGTTGGACAGGGCGTACGGGTGCCACTGGCCCCACACGGTGACGTTGTGCCTGCCTGCGGGAGCCAGCGTGTCGTCGAACGCGCTGAAGGTCATCGCCAGCGCGGCGGGGTCGGTCGGCGGCAGGCCCGCGTTGTACTCGCCGTGCGCCCGGCGCAGAGCCTGCCGGCTCGGCGCGATGAGCTGCAGCGAGCGGTAGGTCTCGTCGGTGGCGGCGGCGTACCGCGGCAGGTCGGTGGTCGCGAGTCGCACCACCATCCCGATCCCGTTGCCGACGCGGACGGTACGGCGGGCCCGTTCGAGCAGGTCCGCGTCGCCGGCCAGCTCGAGGGTGGTCAGGACGTGGCAGCCGGCCACCACGGTCGTCGCGCCGAGGTGCTCGCCGGACTCGGTCAGCGCGCCGGTCACCCGGTCGCCGGAGGTGGTGATCCGTGCCGCGCCGTCGCCGAGCCGCACGCGCCCGCCGTACGACTCCAGCCGTTGCTGCAGCGCCTCGGACAGCATGCCGCTGCCGCCCTTCGGGTGCCCGGGCGCCTTGAGGTGCATGACGGTGTTCCAGCCGACCAGGTCGGCGGTGGCGACCTCGTGGGTCGGCGGGCCGGACTGGGCGCCCATCCAGGCCAGCGCCGTCTTGAGCCGCTCGTCGTCGAAGTACTGGTCGAGCAGCGCGTCGCCGCTGGTGAGGAACTGCCGGGACAGCTCGAGCCCGTCCAGGCCGGTGGCCTTCCCGACGCCCCAGAGGGTGCGGCCGAGCCGCCCCGGCGTGGGTGCACCCTGGAAGGCCTCGAAGACCCGCAGGTTGCGGGCGGACCAGTCGAGGGCGAACGCGCGGTAGGCATCCGCGTCCCGGCTGCCGCAGACCTGCTCGATGGAAGCGCAGGTCCGGTCGAGGTCGACGTGGAAGTGGATGCCCTCGTCCCCGAAGGGCGCGAACCCCCATGGATCGAGGTCCTGGTACTCCAGCCCGCACTGGTCGAGCCGCAGGTCCTCCACGATCCCGGTGTGCCGGACCATGATGTGCGCGCTCGAGCCGCGGTCCATCCGGTAGCCGGGGAAGCGCTCGACCGTGCTGACCGACCCGCCGACCACGGTGTCCCGCTCGACCACCTCGACGTCGAGGCCGGACCGTGCCAGGTAGCAGGCCGCGACCAGTCCGTTGTGCCCCGCGCCGATGACGACGACGTCAGGCATGCAGGTCCTTGCCGAGCACCGCGAAGGCGCGCGGGTCGCCGGGGAAGACCAGGTCGCGCACCAGGTCCACCCAGCCGCCGCCCCGGTAGAAGGCGCGCGCCCGGGTCTCCCGATCCGGCGTCGTGAGGATGGCGGTCGGCGCGGGCGGCCCGTCCAGCAGCCGGTCCAGCAGCGCCCGGCCGAGCCCGGTCCGCTGCAGGGAGGGGCGCACGTGCAGCTCGCAGACCTCGAACGCGCCGTCCAGCCAGCGGTTCGCCACCTCGGCGGACAGGGCGCGCCGGACCTGGTCGTGCCACCACTGGCCGCGCTCGCCGACGTAGCCGTACGCGATGCCCACCAGCTGCCCGTCGTCGTCGGTCGCGGCGATCGCGCGCAACCCGTTCCGCTCCAGGTGCGAGCTGATGATGGGCCGGCGGGTGCGCGCGGAGGACGGCGGGACCTCCATCGCCGCCGCGTAGACGTCCAGCACCTCGTCCCGGTACAGGCCGAGCTCTTTGCGGTCCCACTCGACGATGCGCGTCATGCCAGGGGGTCCCGTCCGTCGAGGGTGCCGTGGCTGCCGACCACGGCGAACCGGGCGAACAGCTCCTCGGCGTACCAGCCCTCCTCCGCGGTACGCCGGACGGCGTCGCGGTGGGCGGGCCCGCGGTGCGCGAAGTCGCGCAGCGCGTGGGCGGAGCTCCACAGGCTGAAGGTGCCCTGCAGCCCGAGCGGTGCCTCCCCGATACCGATCGCGGCGAGCAGGCCGGGGGAGCGGTGCAGTTCGGCGGAGACGGCAGGTACGGCTCGCCAGAACGCCGCCGCCCGGGTCACGGACAGCCGGGCCCGGGTGATCGCCGCGACCGGTCCGCCGCCGGGGTCGGCCGGCGCGCCGCCGAACGGCTCGCGGCCGCTCCACCGGCCACGGGAGGCGAGCGGGCGCAGGTCGACCCGCCAGCTCTCCTCCGCCAGGGCTGCCCAGCTGCGGGCGACGGGGAAGTCGCGCGCGGCCTCCTCGGAGGACCAGGTGACGAGCGCGCCCCACCGGGTGGGGTCGGCGTCCCGGACGGTGAACGTCCTGCCGTGCCCGGTGCCGAGCATCTTGGCGAACAGCACGCCGGGCGTCCGCCGGGCCCGGGTCCGGTCGAGCCCCATCCGGAGCAGGGCGGCGGGGACCCGCGCCTGCGGGATCCGCCACAGGTGCAGGCTCACGAGGGCGGGCGCGGGTTCGGTCACCCGGCCACCTGCGCGGCGGTCCCGCTCGTCAGCCGGAGCAGCTCGTCGTACGTCGTCGGGAAGACCGCGTGCGGGTGGCCGGCAGCCGACCAGACGACCGGGTGGGCGGCGAGCGCGATGTCCACGAGCGTGCGCAGCGGTGCCGGGTGGCCGATCGGGGCCACCCCGCCGATCGCGTAGCCGGTGGCCGAGCGCACCAGGTCGGCGTCCGCCCGCTTGATCCTCGACACGCCCAGCAGGCCCGCGACGTGGGTCGTGTCCACCCGGTGCGCGCCACTGGTCATGACCAGAAGCGGCTCGTCGTCCGCGATGAACAGCAGCGAGCTGGCGATCGCGCCGACCTCGCAGCCGAGGGCAGCCGCGGCCTCCGCGGCGGTCCGCGCCGAGTCGGTCAGCTCGCGCGGCTCGCCTGTCGCGCCGGCGGCGCGGAGGAGGTCGGCGAAGCGCAGGACGGTGGGGTGCACACCCGCGAGCCTGTCACGCGGAATGAGATGACGGCACCTTCGGGTTGACTGGTGTTGTGGAGCTTCAGCAGATCGCCGAGCAGGCCGGACGGGACCTCGAGACCGCGACGCCCCAGGAGGTGCTGCGCTGGGCCGTGGACACCTTCGGGGAGAAGTTCGTGATCGCGTCCTCGATGGGCGACGGGCTGCTCGCCCACCTGGCCGCGTCCGTCGCCCCGGGCATCGACGTGCTCTTCCTCGACACCGGCTACCACTTCGCCGAGACGATGGGCACCCGGGACGCGGTCGCGGCGTCGTACGACGTCAACGTCCGCACCATGCTGCCCCTCCTCACCGTCGCCGAGCAGGACGCCGAGCACGGCGCCGAACTCTGGCGGCGCGACCCCAACGCGTGCTGCGCGATGCGCAAGGTCGAGCCATTGGCCCGCGGGCTCGGGTCGTACACCGCCTGGGCCTCCGGCATCCGCCGTGACGAGGCAGTCACCCGCCGCGACATCGGCGTCGTCGAGTGGGACGCCAAGCGGGAGATGGTGAAGGTCAATCCGATCGCGACGTGGACCCAGGGCCAGGTCGACGCGTACGTCGAGCAGAACGGCGTGCTCGTCAACCCGCTCGCGTACGACGGGTACCCGTCGATCGGCTGCGCGCCGTGCACCTTCCGCGTGGCGCCGGGGGAGGACCCCCGCAGCGGCCGCTGGGCGGGTCAGGCCAAGACCGAGTGCGGGCTCCACGTCTGACGGTCCGCCCCCGAGCCACGATCGGCCGGACGCAAGGCCTCGGGGGAGCCGGTCAGCTGCCCGGGACGCCGGTGATGCCCTTGTAGCGGAGCGTGAAGACCCGCGAGCAGTCCTCGCAGCGCCAGTCCCCGTGCCCCTTGTCCGGGTCGTCCCCCCAGGGGCGCAGGTGCTCCTCGCCGCAGTACGGGCAGTACATCGGCGCGGCGCGCTCGCTCACGGCTGCTCTCTCACCTGAGCAGCGCCTCGTCGGCCCGCCGCGCCCAGGTGGCGAAGCGCTCGTCGGGCTCGCGGTGCTCGAGGTACGTGCGCAGCAGGCGCTCGACGTAGTCGACCGTCCCGTCGGCGGTGACCTTCAGCCCGCGCGACTTGCGGCCGAAGCCGGCGTCCTCGCCCAGCCGTCCACCGAGGTGGACCTGGAAGCCCTCCTCGCCGT
Organism: Frankiales bacterium; assembly: GCA_025965475.1. Lineage (GTDB taxonomy): Bacteria > Actinomycetota > Actinomycetes > Mycobacteriales > SCTD01 > RYN-124. Next base: position 50,004 of record JAOPWV010000200.1, read on the forward strand.
CGACGATCGAGCCCTTCAGGCCGATGTCGCCGGTCTGGAACCGCGCGCACGAGTTGGGGCAGCCGTTGACGTTGATCGTGATCGGCTCGTCGAAGTCGGGCAGCCGCTTCTCGAGCTCGGCGTACAGGTCCACCGAGCGGGCCTTGGTCTCGACGATCGCCAGCTTGCAGAACTCCAGGCCGGTGCAGGCCAGCGTGCCGCGGCGGAAGACCGACGGGCGCACCCGCAGGTCCTCGAGCTCGAGCGCCTCGACGACGGCGTCGGTGTTCGCAGGCTCCACGTCGAGGACGACGAGCCCCTGCTGCGCGGTCGTCGCGACCCGGCCTGCGCCGTACTGCTCGGCCAGCGCGGCGACCCGCTGCAGCTGCGTCCCGCTCGTGCGGCCGGCCTTCGCGACCGCGCCGACGTAGACGTTGCCGTCGGACTGGGTGTGCACGCCGACGTGGTCGCGGTCGTTGGTCGCGGGCGCCGCCGGGCCGTCCGGCAGCGGGGCGGTCAGGTACTCCGTCTCGAGCACCTCGCGGAACTTCTCCGGACCCCAGTCGGCCATGAGGAACTTGAGCCGGGCGTGCATGCGCGAGCGGCGGTAGCCGTAGTCGCGGAAGACTCCGGTGACGCCGCCCCAGACCTCGGCCACGCGGTCGGGCTCGACGAACGCGCCGAGCCGCAGCCCGAGCTTGGGGTTGGTGGACAGGCCGCCGCCCACCCACAGGTCGTAGCCGACCCGGCCGTCGGGGAGGCGGACGCCGACGAAGGCGATGTCGTTGATCTCGTGGTTGGTGCAGTGGTGCGCGCAGCCACTGATCGAGGTCTTGAACTTGCGCGGCAGATTCGCGTACTCCGGGTTGCCGATGTAGCGCTCGCGCACCTGCTCCAGCACGCCGCTGGCGTCGAGGATCTCGTCGTGGGCGACACCGGCGAGCGGGCAGCCGATGATCACGCGCGGGCAGTCGCCGCAGGCCTCGGTCGTGTCGAGCCCGACCGCGTCCAGGCGGTCCCAGATCGCCGGCATGTCCTCGATGCGGATCCAGTGCAGCTGGATGTTCTGCCGGTCGGTGACGTCGGCCACGTCGCGGCCGTACGTGGTGGAGACCTCCCCGATGGTCCGCAGCTGCTCGCTGGTCAGCTGGCCGCCGTCGATGCGGATGCGCAGCATGAAGAACGGCGCTTCGAGCTCCTCCGGCTCCAGGATGGCCGTCTTGCCGCCCGGGATGCCCTGCGCGCGCTGCGTGTACAGCCCGAACCACCGGAACCGGCTGCGCAGATCCGTCCCGTCGATCGAGTCGAACCCGCCCTTGGCGTAGATGTCGACGATCCGCTGCTTGACGGTCAGCGGCGAGCTGTCCTTCTTGGCTTGCTCATTGGCGTTGAGCGGCTCGCGGTGACCGAGCGCCCACTGACCCTGGCCGCGCACGGCGGGCATGGTGACTCCTGGGGACGTACGAAGGATGCGCCGGGGCGCCTGGCGGCGGTGTCAGCCGCGGGAACAGATTGCACTGCTCACGCGCTGCAGATCCACATGCAGACGGGATGTGAGCAGGGTCATGCACTCCAGACTAGGACGTCTGCCCCGAAGGGCGACGGCGGGACCGTCCTGTGCGACGATCTCACCATGACCCGCTCCTACCTCGTCGCGCGGCTGCATGTCGATCTGCAGCGCGTCTCGAGCGCGGTCTGTTCCGCCCTCTGACGGGCGGCATCCCTTCCGGCGCGATTCGCGCCACCCACCGCCCCATCCCGGACTACCGGCGGGCGCTCCTTTCGCACCCGGCCGGCGGCCGGATCCCTCGATGCCGCGACACCGTGTCGCAGCAGCCAGTGCTGGAGGAACTCACGTGACCGCCCTCGACGAGCGGCAGCAGCCCGCATCGTCCCCCGACCCTGCCGACGCTGCCGAGCTCAGGGTCGGTACGACGGTGTGGCTGACCGGCCTGCCGAGCGCCGGCAAGACCACGCTGGCCACGGCCCTGGCCGAGCGGCTGCGCGCCGACGGTGTCGAGCGGGTCGAACTGCTCGACGGCGACGAGGTCCGGGAGTTCCTGTCCAAGGGCCTGGGCTTCACCCGTGAGGACCGGGACACCAACGTCCTGCGCATCGGCTGGGTCGCCGCGACGCTGGCCCGCCACGGCGTGGTCGTGCTGGCCAGCGTGATCAGCCCGTTCGCCGCGACGCGCGACGAGGTGCGAGCCCTGCACGGGAAGAAGGACGCCGGCTTCCTCGAGGTGCACGTCGCGACGCCCGTCGAGGTCTGCAGCGAGCGGGACGTGAAGGGCCTCTACGCCAAGCAGCGCTCCGGCGAGCTCACCGGTCTCACCGGCGTCGACGCGCCGTACGAGCCGCCGTCCGACCCGGAGGCGGTCGTCCGCACGCACGAGCAGACGCGGGACGAGTCCGTCGCCCAGCTGCACGCGCTGCTGCTCGAGCGGGGCGTCCTGTGACCGGCCTCCTGACCGAGCTGGGCCAGCAGGCCGGCCAGCTGAGCCAGCTCGACGTCCTCGAGGCCGAGAGCATCCACGTGATGCGCGAGGTCGCCGCGGAGTTCGAGCGGCCCGGCCTGCTGTTCTCCGGCGGCAAGGACTCGATCGTCATGCTCCGCCTGGCCGAGAAGGCGTTCTGGCCGGCACGCATCCCGTTCCCGCTGGTGCACGTCGACACCGGGCACAACTTCGAGGAGGTCCTCGCCTTCCGCGACAAGCGGGCCGACGAGCTGCAGGCGCGGCTCGTCGTCGCCAAGGTGCAGGACGACATCGACGCCGGCCGGGTGGTCGAGGTGCCGGGCGGCCTGCGCAACCCGCTGCAGACCACGACCCTGCTGCGCGCCATCGAGGAGGGCCGGTACGACGCGGTCTTCGGCGGGGCCCGCCGTGACGAGGAGAAGGCCCGCGCGAAGGAGCGCTTCTTCTCCTTCCGCGACTCCTTCGGCCAGTGGGACCCGAAGAACCAGCGGCCCGAGCTGTGGAACCTCTACAACGGCCGCCACAACCCGGGCGAGCACATCCGGGTCTTCCCGCTCTCCAACTGGACCGAGCTCGACATCTGGCGCTACATCGCCCGCGAGGGCATCGCGGTGCCGGACATCTACTACGCGCACGAGCGTGAGGTGTTCGAGCGCGACGGGATGCTCCTGGGCGTCACCGAGCACTCCATGCCGCGCGACGGCGAAGTGGTGAGCACCCGCACGGTGCGCTACCGGACGGTGGGCGACGCCTCCTGCACCGGCGCCGTCGCCTCGCCGGCGCGTACGCCGGAGGAGGTCATCGAGGAGATCGCCGTGACCCGCATCACCGAGCGCGGGGCGACCCGCGCCGACGACCGGGCCAGCGAGGCCGCCATGGAAGACCGCAAGAAGGAGGGGTACTTCTGATGGCCGACCTCCTGCGTTTCGCCACGGCCGGCTCGGTCGACGACGGCAAGTCCACCCTGATCGGGCGGCTGCTGTTCGACAGCAAGTCTGTCTTCCAGGACCAGCTCGCCGCCGTCGAGCAGACCAGCGCCGACCGCGGCGACGACTACACCAACCTCGCGCTGCTCACCGACGGCCTGCGGGCCGAGCGCGAGCAGGGCATCACCATCGACGTCGCCTACCGGTACTTCTCCACGCCGGTGCGCTCGTTCATCGTGGCGGACACGCCGGGTCACGTGCAGTACACGCGGAACATGGTCACCGGCGCGTCCACCGCCGACGTGGCGCTCGTCCTCGTCGACGCGCGCAAGGGCGTCGTCGAGCAGACCCGGCGGCACGCCTCCCTGTCCGCGTTGCTGCGGGTGCCGCACCTGGTGCTCGCGGTCAACAAGATGGACCTCGTCGACTACGACCAGCAGGTCTACAACGACATCGTCGCGGACTTCCGCTTCTTCGCGGCCGCTCTCGACCTGCCGGACGTCACGGCCATCCCGATCGCCGCCCTGCAGGGCGACAACGTCGTGCACCGCAGCGAGCGGATGGACTGGTACTTCGGGCCTGCGCTGCTCGAGCACCTCGAGCAGGTGCACGTCTCGCGTGACGACGCGCAGCAGCGCGCGGCCCGGTTCCCGGTCCAGTACGTCATCCGCCCGATGAGCACCGAACGGCCCGACTACCGCGGCTACGCCGGCACCCTGGTGTCCGGGACGCTGCGCGTCGGCGACGAGGTCGTGGCCCTGCCGTCCGGCCGGCGTACGACGGTCGAGGGGATCGACACCTTCGACGGGCCCCTGCAGGAGGCGCTCGCCGGACAGGCCGTCACGGTGCGGCTCACCGACGAGCTCGACGTCAGCCGCGGCGACATGCTGGTCGCCGGCGGCGACGACGCGGTCGCCCCGACGGTGACGTCGTCGTTCGACGCGACCGTCTGCTGGATGGCCGACGCCCCACTGCGCCCCGGTCAGCGGGTGCTCGTCAAGCACACGACGCGGACCGTCAAGGCGATGGTGCAGGCGCTGCACGACCGTCTGGACGTGACCCAGCTGGCGAACGAGCCGGCCGACGTCCTGCGCCTCAACGACATCGGCCGGGTCACCCTGCGCACGTCGCAGCCGCTGGCCGTCGACGCGTACGCCGACGACCGCACCACCGGCGCCTTCATCGTCGTCGACGAGGCGACCGGTGCGACCGTCGGTGCCGGCATGGTCGCCCGCTCCTCGGGTCTGATCCCGGCATGAGGCGCGCGCTGTCGGCCCTGCTCGCGCTCGTCGCCCTCGGGGCGGCGGGCGCCTGTGGCACGTCGAGCAGCGCCAGCGAGAGGCCCGGTCCGGCGCGCGAGCTGCGACTGGGCTACTTCGCCAACGTCACGCACGCCGCCGCGGTGTACGGCGTCGGCACCGGGCTGTACCAGCAGGCGCTGGGCGGCACCAAGCTCAGGACGCAGGTGTTCAGCGCCGGGCCGACCGCGGTCGAGGCGCTGTTCGCGGGCGCGGTCGATGCGGCGTACGTCGGGCCCAACCCGGCCGTGAACGCGTTCGTGCAGAGCAAGGGCGAGGCTGTGCGCATCGTCGCCGGGGCGACCTCCGGCGGGGCCGCGCTCATCGTGAAGCCGTCGATCACCGACGTCTCGCAGCTGCGCGGCAAGCGCATCGCCGACCCGCAGACGGGCGGCACGCAGGACATCGCGCTGCGGACGCTGTTGGCCGCCAACCGGTTCCGGGTCGACACGGCCGGGGCCGGCGAGGTGACGGTCGTCGCGCAGGACAACGGGGCCACCCTCGACCTGTTCAAGGGCGGCCAGATCGACGGCGGCTGGGTACCCGAACCGTGGGCCTCCCGCCTCGTCCTCGACGGCGGCGGCAAGGTCCTCGTCGACGAGAAGTCCCTGTGGCCGGGCGGCCGATTCGTCACGACGAACCTGGTCGTGCGCACGCAGTTCCTCGCCGACCACCCGGAGGCCGTCGAAGCGCTGCTGCGCGGGCAGGTCGCGGCCGACAAGGCGATCAACGCGGACAAAGCGCGCGCCCAGCAGGTCCTGAACACCCAGCTCAAGGAGCTGACCGGCAAGGCGCTCGCGCCGGCGGTGATCGCCCGGGCGTTCGCGAACATCGAGCTGACGGAGGACCCCCTCGCCGCCACGCTCAAGACGTCGGCGGAACACGCCCACGCCGTGGGCCTGCTCCGGCAGGCCGACCTCAAGGGGATCTACGACCTGACGCTGCTCCGCAAGGTGCTGGGCCGGCCGGTCGACGACGCAGGACTGGGAAGGGCTGAGCCATGACCGTGCTCGAGGACCAGGGGACCGTGACGACCACCGCTCCGGCCGTGACGTTGCGGGGCGTCACCAAGCGCTTCGGTCAGGGCCCCAACATCCTGGACGACGTCAGCCTCGACGTCGCCGAGGGTGAGTTCCTGTGCCTGCTCGGCGCCTCCGGCTGCGGTAAGTCCACGCTGCTCTCGCTCGTCGCCGGCCTCGACCGGCCCACCACCGGCACGGTCGAGGTGCCCGGCGGCCGGGCCGCGCTGATGTTCCAGGAGCCGGCGCTGTTCCCGTGGCTCACCGCGTCGCAGAACGTCGAGCTGGCCCTGCGGCTGCGCGGTGTCGGGAAGAAGGAGCGCCGCGAGCGGGCCCAGGAGCTGCTGACGCTGGTGCGGCTCAAGGATGCCGGCGGCAAGCGGGTGCACGAGCTGTCCGGCGGCATGCGGCAGCGCGTCGCGATGGCGCGGGCGCTCGCCCAGGACAGCCACGTGCTGCTCATGGACGAGCCGTTCGCCGCTCTGGACGCGATCACCCGCGACGTGCTCCACGACGAGCTGGTGCACCTGCGGCAGTCGCAGAAGCTGACCGTGCTGTTCGTGACGCACAACGTGCGCGAGGCGGTACGCCTCGGCGACCGGGTGGTGCTGCTGTCGTCGCGCCCCGGCCGCGTCGTCAAGGAGTACGAGGTGAAGATCGGCCAGCCGCGGCGGATCGAGTCGCCCGAGGTCGCCCAGCTGTCGATGACCGTGACGGACGAGCTGCGCGCCGAGATCCGCCGTCACGGGGGCCAGTCGTGAGCCTTCTCGACCACCGCGCCAACGATGACCTGGCCTCGCTCGAGGCCGGGCTCGACGCGCTGGAGAGCAACGAGCGCAAGACCCTGCCGCGCTGGCGGCGCTGGCTGGCGGCCACCTGGCCGCCGCTGGTCGCGGTCGCGCTGCTCGTCGTCGTCTGGCAGCTCGTCTACAACGCCGGGGTGCTGCCGGCGTACCGCCTGCCGTCGCCCTCGGACGTGCTGGCCAGCCTGCGCGACCAGTGGCAGGCCGGCACGCTGCAGCAGGCGACGTGGAACAGCGTCCGCCGCGGCGGTCTGGGCTTCCTCGCCTCACTGGCGATCGGTACGCCGCTCGGCCTGCTGGTCGGCCGGGTCCGGTCCGTGCGCCGGGCCATCGGCCCGATCCTGTCCGGCCTGCAGAGCCTGCCGTCGGTCGCCTGGGTGCCCGCCGCGATCCTGTGGTTCGGCCTGTCCGACGCGACCATCTACTTCGTCGTGCTCATGGGCGCCGTGCCCTCCATCGCCAACGGCATGGTGTCCGGCCTGGACCAGGTGCCGCCGCTGTACCTGCGCGTCGGCCGGGTGCTGGGCGCCCGCGGCCTCGCCTCGGCCCGGCACGTGCTGCTGCCGGCGGCCCTGCCCGGCTACGTCGGCGGCCTCCGCCAGGGCTGGGCGTTCTCCTGGCGGTCGCTCATGGCCGCGGAGCTCATCGCCCGTTCGCCCGACCTCGGGCTCGGCGTCGGGCAGTTGCTCGACCAGAGCCGGCAGCTGCAGGACTTCCCGGGTGTCCTCGCCGGGATCCTGACCATCCTCGTCATCGGCATCGCCATCGAGCTGTGCCTGTTCGCGCCGATCGAGCGGCGGGTCCTGCGGCGGCGCGGGCTGGTCGCCGCGACATCCTGAGGGCGTGAACCCCACCCGCTACCCGCTGCACCTGGACCTCGCCGGCCGGCGGGTGCTCGTGGTCGGCGGGGGACCGGTGGCCGTACGCCGGGTGCGCGGGCTGCTCGACGCGGGCGCGGCCGTCGACGTGGTGGCGTCCGAGGTCTCCCCGGACATGCCGGACGTCCCGGTGCAGCGGCGCGCATTCACCGACTCCGACGTGGACGGCGCCTGGCTGGTGCACGCCTGCACCGGCGCTGTCGACGACGGGGTCGCCGCGGCCTGCGAGGCGCGCCGGATCTGGTGCGTGCGCGCCGACGACGCGGCGCTGTCGGCCGGGTGGGTCCCCGCGGTGGCTCGGGTCGACGACGTCGTCGTCTCGGTGACCGCCGGCCGTGACCCGCGCCGGGCGACCGGCCTGCGCGACGCCCTCGCGCTCGCCCTGGAGACCGGCGACCTGCCGCTGCGCCGGTCACGCCCAGGCGCCGGCTCGGTGGCCCTCGTCGGGGGCGGGCCAGGCGATCCCGGACTGCTCACCGTCCGCGGGCGCCGGTTGCTCGCGGGCGCCGACGTCGTCGTCCGCGACCGGCTCGCCCCGCAGGTCGAGCTGCCCGACGGGGTCGAGGTCGTCGAGGTCGGCAAGACGCCCGGCGGCCTGTCGTGGACCCAGACCGACATCTGCCGCCTGCTCGTCGACCGCGCGCTGGCCGGCGCCCGCGTCGTACGCCTCAAGGGCGGTGACGTCCACCTGTTCGCGCGGGGCATCGAGGAGGTCGCCGCGTGCGTCGACGCGGGGGTGCCCGTGGAGGTCGTGCCGGGTGTCTCCAGCGCGTTCGCGGCCCCGGCGTACGCCGGCATCCCGGTCACCGCGCGCGGGCTGACCCAGTCGGTGGCGGTGGTCAGCGCGCACCTCCCGCCCGGCGACCCCGGCTCGACGGTCGACTGGGACGCGCTGGCCCGGCTCGGTGGGACGCTCGTGCTGCTCATGGGCATGGACCGGCTCGCCGCCATCTGCACCGCCCTCGTCGCCGGCGGCCGGCCCGCCGACACCCCGGTCGCGGTCGTCCAGGACGGCTCGCTGCCGACCCAGGAGGTGGTGGTCACGACGCTGGCCTGCGCCGCCGTCGACGCGGCGGGCCTGCGCGCGCCCGCGGTCGTGGTCGTCGGCGAGGTCGTGGGGGCGCGCCGATGAGCGTGCTGCTCGGGGTCGCCCACGGCTCCCGCGACGAGGGCTCGCAGGAGGTCGTCCGGGGGCTGCTCGCCGGTGCCCGCGCGCTGCGGCCCGGTCTGCGCACCGAGGCGGCGTACGTCGACAACGCGTCGCCCTCGGTCCGCTCCGCGCTGCAGGCGCTCGCCGACGACGGCGTGGCCGACGTCGTCGTCGTGCCGCTGCTGCTGACCCCCGCCTCGCACTCGAAGACCGACGTCGCGGCGTCCGTGCAGGCCGGCCGCCTCGACCACCCGGGGATGCGGCTGCGGTACGGCCGGCCGCTCGGCCCGCACCCGGCGCTCGTCGAGGTCGTCGCCCGGCGGCTGGCCGAGGCCGGTGCCCGCGACGCCGACCCTGTCGTCCTCGTCGCCGGTGGCTCGCTCGACCCGGACGCGAACGCGCAGATCGCGGCCACGGCCCGCTTGCTGTGGGAGGGACGCGGCTGGCCATCCGTCGACGTCGCGTTCGCCTCCACGACCCGGCCGACCGTGCCCGAGGCACTGGACCGGCTGCGCCGGCTGGGCCATACCCGCGTCTCGGTGGCGCGCTACTTCCTCGGCCCCGGCCACCTGCCCAGGACGGTCGAACGGCAGGCCGCCGCGGCCGACGGGCTGGAGGTCGTCATGTCCGCGCCGCTCGGCGTGGCCGACGAGCTGGCCGCGTTGCTGCTGGAGAGGTACGACGAGGTGCTCGGCAGCGACATCCGGATGAACTGCGACGCGTGCCTGTACCGGATCGCCTTCCCCGGCCGGGAGGCCGCCGTGGGCGCCCCGCAGGTGCCGCACAGCCACCCGGAGGATTGACCTCAGGCTGCGGTTCTCAGGCTGCGGTTCTCAGGCTGCGGTTCTCAGGCTGCGCTCTCCAGCAGCCGCCGGGCCTCGTCGTCGAGCCGGACGGCGCCCGCGCCGAGGTTGTCGTCGAGGTGCGCGCGGGAGGACGTGCCGGGGATGACCAGGACCGTCGGGGCCAGGTCGAGCAGCCAGGCCAGCGCCACCTGCGCCGGCGTAGCGCCGAGGTGGGTGGCGGCGGCCGCGACGGCCGGGGAGGTGAGCACCTGGTTGGTCCCGCCGAACGCCGAGCCGAGCGGGAAGAACGGCACGAACGCCGTACCGCGCTCGGCGGTCTCCCGCAGCAGCGGCAGGGACGTACGGTCGACGACGTTGAGCGGGTTCTGCACACAGGCGATGGCGGTCCTCGCGACGGCCGTGCGGTACTGGTCGAGGTCGATGTTGCTGAGCCCGACCCCGGCGATCAGGCCCTCGTCGCGCATCGCCACCATCGCGTCGAGCTGCTCGTCGAAGCCGGCCTCGCCCGGCATGACCCGCAGGTTCACCGCGCCGAGCTGGTCCACCCCGAGGGTCCGCAGGTTCTCCTCGACCCCGGCCCGCAGGTCCTCCGGCCGGTTCCACCGCAGCCATGCACCTGACGCGTCCCGCCGCGCGCCCACCTTGCTGACGAGGACGAGGTCGTCGGGAAACGGGCTCAGCGCCTCGCGCAGCAGCTCGTTGGCGACGACCGGCCCGTAGTACTGGGCGGTGTCGATGTGGTCGACACCCAGCTCCACCGCGCGGCGCACGACCGCGAGCGCCTCGTCCCGGTCCTGCGGCGGCCCGAACACGCCCGGCCCCGGCAGCTGCATGGCGCCGAAGCCGATCCGCCGCACGGTCAGGGTGCCGAGGGACGCGGTGCCGGCGGCTGCCGCTGGCAGGTTCATGTGCGGAGCCTAGGTCGGTCCGCCCGCCCCCGCCTGCCGATGTTGCGGCGGGGGCGGGGGAGCCGCCTAGTTGCCGGGGCCGATGCCGAGCGGGTCGCCGACCAGCGGGATGACCTCGGCGCCGTTGGCGGTCGGCGCCTCGTCGCCCTTGGTCGCCCAGTCGCTGGTCCAGGCCCTCGCCGGGAGCGCGCCGTTGGCGGTGAAGCAGCGTTCGCGCTTCGCCGCGGCTGTGCCGGCCAGGCAGGTCGCGACCTGCGCGGCCTTGAAGGCGTCGACGAAGCCCCAGCCGTAGCCGTCGTCCTTGCCTTTGGTGCCGAGGTCGTTCGCCGTCCGCTCGAGGACCTCCTCCGCCACCGGGCCGGTCAGCCCGGGATAGGCCTGCTTGAGCAGCGCGACGATGCCGGCCACGTGCGGCGAGCTCATCGAGGTGCCGGAGATCGCCATGTAGTACGGGCGGTCCTCGACCGGCGTCGCGTCGTTCTGCAGGTCGATGACGGCGCCCTTGCTGCGTGCCGACACGATGTCGCTGCCCGGGGCGGTGAGGTCGACCTGCGGACCCCGGCTGGAGAAGTCCGACAGGGCGTACGGCGCCGTCTTGAGCGTGGATCCGACGGTGAGGACGTTGCCCATGGCGCCCGGCCAGCCGACGGTGTTCTTGTCCGGCCCGCTGTTGCCGGCGGAGAAGACGAAGATGAAGCCCTTGCCGACGGCCGCGCGGATCATCTGGATGACCGGCTCGCTGTCCGGGTCGGTGACCTCGAAGATGCCCCAGCTGTTCTGGACGATGCTGACGCCGAGCTTCTTGTTGTTCTCCATGAGGTACTCGATCGCGGCCATCGCGTTGGCCTCCCAGCCGAAGTCGTACGCGACGCCCTGGGCCGCGGAGGCGACCTTGAAGCCGACGAAGTCGACGCCCGGGGCCATCCCCGAGTAGTCCGCACCGCTGCCGGTGCCCGTCTTGGCGGCGGCGCCGCTCCCGCCGACGGTGGCGGCGACGTGCGTGCCGTGGCCGATCTCGTCGACGGTGGCGTACGGCGCGGTCGTGGTGGCCACGAAGTCGCCGATGGCGCCGTCCTGGTAGGCGTCCCACATCCAGGCGCCCTCGAAGTTGTAGGTGGCCTTCACGCGGCCGGCGAAGTCCGGGTGGCTCGTGTCCAGCCCGGAGTCGATGACCGCGACGGTGACGCCCTTGCCGGTCAGGCCGAGCCCCTTGGGCCTGGCCGCCCGCACCTGGTCGACCTTGAGGGCCTTCTTGGACTGTGCGGTGTCCAGGCGCAGGCCGTTGTCGCGCTGGACCCGCGTGACGCCCGGCAGGGCGCCGGCCTTCCGCAGCAACGCGGACGGGGCGGTCACGGCGACCGCCGGGACGTAGCTGTACGGCCGCAGCCGGGTGATGCCGAGGGCGCGCAGTGCCTGCACGTCGGCAGCGGTGACCGGCTTGGCGTACTGCACGAAGGCGTGGAAGGTGCCGGAACCGAGCAACGACGCCTCGACCGTGGCAGGGGCCGCGGCGGCGGCAGCGGCGGCGGTAGTGCCGGTGGCGACGAGGGCGGCTATGAGCACGGTGGCGAGCAGGGCGGTCAGACGGGACGGCACACGGAACTCCTGACGGGAGCGGGGCGGGTCACCCCCTGTTCGCCGCGAACCGGCCGGAGTCCTTCTACGCGGAGTCAACGTCTCGTCCGCGGCAGGTCAGAACAGCGTGGGCTCCGCGCCGGCGACCCGGGCCTCGTGGCCGAGCAGCCACTGCTTGCGGTGGACGCCCCCGCCGTAGCCGACGAGGGTCCCTGACGACCCGATGACCCGGTGGCAGGGGACGAGGATCGAGATCGGGTTGCGTCCGTTGGCGAGCCCGATCGCGCGGGAGGCCCCGAGGGGACGCCCGAGCTCGAGGGCGAGCGCGCCGTACGTCGTCGTCGTGCCGTACGGGATCCGGCGCAGCGCCGCCCAGACCTCGTGCTGGAACGGCGTGCCCTGCGGCTCGAGCGGCACGTCGAAGTCCTGCAGGTCCCCGGCGAAGTAGGCGGCGAGCTGGTCGGTGACCGCGCGGAAGGCCACGTCGTCGCGGCGCCAGTCGCGGGCCTGGTCGGGACGGCCCTGGTGCGGGGTGCAGTAGACCGCCGTCAGGCGGAACTGCCCGCTGCCGGTGTCCCCGAGCAGCAGCAGCTCGTCGAGCGGGCTCGCGAGGGTCGCGTAGAGGACGGGCACCGGTCCATCCTGCCGCCTCCAGGATTGGCATGGCGCCCTTCCGCGGCCCTTCACGCGGCCCTTCACACGGCTCTCCACACCGCTCTCCACGCCGCTCTCCACGCGGTGCTCTCCGGCAGTTGACGGTTCTGTCGTCGGGGAGGTCTACTGTTCCCAGTGTTCGAACAGACGTTCGAACATCACGACGGGAGCCTCGCGGATCCCGTCGTAGGGCGGACCCCCGTCCGGCCGGTGCGCGGACTCGACCCTCTCGCATCGGCCGGACGGGATCCACCGGTCCGGCGTGACGTGGGGAAGCGTCCCGTCCGGGCCGGTGACCGCCCCTTGCCGTCTTCCCCCGGCGCATCCCGCGGACAGCGACCGCTGTCCGTGCCGCCGCCACCGCCGGAGGACGACCCATGACCCGTCTGCACACCGACCCCGTCGAGGTACGCCGCCGGGACGACCAGCCCGACCAGTTCCTCTGGCGTGGACGGCTGTACGTCGTGCGCGAGGTGCTCGCCCGCTGGACCGAGTCCGGCGGCTGGTGGCGGGGCGACGCCGTGCGGTCCCTCACCGCCGGCGACGCGGCTCCTGCGCAGGAGCACCCGGCCGGACCGGCCCCGTCGACCTCCTGGGCGCGCAGCGCCGCGCTCGCGCCGTTCGCCAGGCAGGAGCCCCAGCCGATCGCCCCCTCGTCGGCGTCGATCGACGACGGCGAGCGCGACTGGTGGCGCGTCGAGGCCGGCACCGGACGCGCCTTCGGCACCGGCGTCTACGACCTGTGCTTCGACTGGTCCCGGGGTGCCTGGTCGCTCGCCCGGGTCCTGGACTAGCGCCGTGTCCACCCCCGTGTCGACCGCCGTCCCCGCCCGCCAGCCCGCGTCGCTGCCCGCCGGCGTGCTCCCGTCCCTGCCCGCCGGGACCCTGCTCGCGCTGGCCCACCGCGGGCTGGCCGAGGCGTCCTGCACCG
>JAOPWV010000007.1 GCA_025965475.1 Frankiales bacterium
CACCAGCAGATGACGATCGCGCTGGGATGAAGACCTCGTCAGCGACGACGGTCGGTGACGCCCGCGGTCGGCAGGCCGAAGTCGCCGCACCGGATCAAGGCCGGTGTCCACCATCGTGAACGCCGGACCACCCTCCTTCCTGACCCTTCCGCTGCGCAGGGCCACGCCTCGGCCCAGCGGCATCACGCACGTCCTCGACAAGGGCCTGTCGCGCGATGGCGACCGGCACGCTGGCCCGGACCGGCGCAATCTGGGCGACGCCACCGGCAGCGAGGCGGCGCTGCGGTTGCTCACCGCGCGGCTGGGCAAGCCCGCGGCACAGGCCGCCCTGCAGATCGCCCTGGCCGGCGGGCGGCCGCTCTGCCCGACGCTGCGCGATGCCGGGCTCCTCTCGTCCGAGGAGATCGACGGGCTGCGACCCGACACCGGCGCCGCCGGCGCCGTGGTGGAGATGGTCGTCGCGCGCACCCGGGCCGCCAGCGACTAGGAGCCGAGCCGATGGAGCTGACCGGCCGCGTACCGCTGGCGGTGCTGCCGACGCCGCTGCAGGAGTCCCTTCAGCTACGCAAGGCCCTGGGGGTGTCGGACACGTTGCTGGTCAAGCGGGACGACCTGACGGGCTTCGCGTTCGCCGGCAACAAGGCCCGCCAACTCGAACTGCTGCTGGGCGAGCTGAAGGAGACCGGGGCCGACGTCCTCGTCACCGGCGGCACGCTCGGGTCCAACTTCGTGCAGGCCGCGGCCGCCGCGGCCGCGTACGCCGGTGTGCGCTGCGTCCTCGTCCTCGCGGGGCCGGAGCGCCCCGGCACGGCGCACCCCAGCCTGGCCGCGGCGCTGGCCTGGGGCGCCGAGCCGCGCTGGACCGGGACCGACGACCGCAGCGACATCGACGTACTGCTGCCGGAGGTGGCGGCGGACCTGGCCGCCGGCGGCGCCCGGCCGTACGTCGCGCCTCCTGACGGAGCCAGCGCGACAGGTGCGCTCGGCTACCGCCTTGCGGTTGACGAGCTCGTCAGCCAGCTCGGCGGCCTGCTCCCGCTGGTGCTCGTCCCGACCGGCGCGGGCGGGACGCAGGCAGGGCTCGTCGCCGGTGTCGTCGCGCACGGCCGCGGGATCCGCGTCGTCGGCGCCTCGGTCAGCCGGCCGGCCGACGAGGTGGCGGCCCGCGTCCTGGAACTGTCCCGGGAGGTGGCCGCGCGGCGCGGTGAGGAACTGCCGGTAGCGGCCGACGTGGAGGTCGTGGACGCCCGCGGACCGGGCCACGGTCTCGCCTCCGAGGCCGGCAACCGGGCCGCGGACGTTGCCCTGCGTACCGCCGGGCTGGTGCTCGATCCGGTCTACACGGCGAAGGCACTGGCGACGCTGCCCGCGCTCGCCGGCGACCGGCCGAACGTGTTCTGGCACACCGGCGGGCTGCTCGACGCGGTGGCCGCGCTGCTGGCGGAGCGGCGATGACCGCCGGGCAGCGGCTCGGCCCGCCCCTGGACACGACGGCCCCCGAGCTGATCGCCTCCGGGTTCCACCGGGAGAACGCCGACGCGCCACTGCTGCACGCCGGCCTGAACCTCGCCGACCTCGCGCACGTGCGACCTGCGCGGCCGCGACGTGATCCCGGAGGGGCCGTCCCGTCGCCTGCTCGCGCTGCTGCTCGAGACCGACGCGACCGCCCCCGAGGACTTCCCGTACGACCCGGCCTACGGCGAGACCGACGGGCTCGTCGACATTGCCTCCGGCACCCTCATCGGCCGGCTCACCGGCTTCCTCGCCGTCATCAAGAGCCCCTCGGCCCGCAGCGACAACCTGATCTACGCCTACGGCGAAGTAGGAGGAAGCCGCCAGCACCTGACCCGCCGCCGCTGGCGTTGCGTCCGGCCGACCGTGGGTCAGGAGCCACCATCACCCGGACGTACGGCGTCTGGGCAGGTCCGCCGCTGGCGTTGCGTCCGGCCAACCGTGGGTCAGGAGCCACCATCACCCGGACGCAGGCGCGAGGGGGGACGGGCGCGTGCCGTCAGGCGGGCTGAACCTCGGCGGCCGGGAACACGCCGCCGGAGCGGCCGTTGCGGTCGGCCAGCAGGCCGGCCAGCGTCGACAGCGCGATCTCCGGGGGCGTCCGGGAACCGACGTCCAGCCCGATCGGCCGGTGGACGCGGGCGATGTCCTCCTCGGCGACCCCGCGCTCGCGCAGCGCCGCCACGTGCGGCGCGGTGTGCCGCATGCTGCCCATCACGCCCACCCATCGCGACGGACCGGCGAGCACCTCGGCGAGGACCTCACCGAGCTCCGGGCGGTCGTGGTCGCAGACGACGATGTCGCAATCGGCGTCGAGCTTCGCGGCTGCGGTCGAGGTGGCGGACAGGGCATACGGGACGGGGTCGGCGTCCAACCGCCCGCGGTCCGGGTCGAGGACCGTGACCGGCCAGGACAGGCGGTCGGCCAGCGCCGCCAACTCCTGTGCCACCGGCGAGTTGAACACGACGACGAGGCGCCGTTGGTCGCGCGGCAGGACGACCTCGCCGTGTGCGGCGGCACAGGCTGCGTCGTGGACGTGGGCGGCGCCGCCGTGCTCGTGCCCGTCGGCGTGCTGGTGATCGTGGTCGTGGGTGGTCATGCGTCAGTGTCCCCCGCGAGGGCTACCTCGAGCGAGGGAACGTGCGCGAACGTGTTGGAGACGTAACAGACGCGCTTGGCGGGTTCGAGCAACGGCGCCATCCGCTCCGCCGGCAGGCTGCTGCGCACGCTGAGCAGCAGGCTCCCGAACTTCTGGCCCTCGTACGTGCCGATCGCCGTGACCTCTAGGTCGGGGAGCTCGAACCCCCGCTTGCGGGCGGCCCACGCCAGCGCCAGCGCGTAGCAGGAGGAGAACGACGCGAGCAGCAGATCGGTGGGCATCGGGCCGAGGCCCGTCCCGCCCACGTCGAGCGGCTCGTCGACGACCAGCGCGAAACCCCCGGCGTCGACCTCGCAACGCCAGCCACCCCGCCAGGTGGCGACGGCGGTGTTGGTGCCCCCTCGCTCCTCAGTGGTGGTGATCGTGGTCCCCGTGTTCGTGCCGGTGGGGCTCGGCGAAGACCAGCTCGCCGTTCGCGCGAGGAGGCGCGCCCGGGCCGTCGACGTCGAGCTCGAGCAGCTGGGTCGTCACGGGGCGCTCACCTTCCGCACACCGACCATCGCGTCGCGCGTCAC
>JAOPWV010000034.1 GCA_025965475.1 Frankiales bacterium
AACGGTTGTTGTCAGGTCACTACCACCGTCCCGACATGCCGTCGCAGACGACGGCCAGCGTCCGGATGCGGGTCGGCGGCTCCGGCTTGCGGAGCGTCGACGCAATGCGCGCCGAAGCGTCCGGGGCAGGGTGGAAATCCGAGACATCGAGGTCTCTGTGGCCGCCCAGGCGACCGCGCGCCTCGTCGCTCGGCCGGCTCGTGACGGGCATGGCCGTGGTCGCCGTCGTCATGGCAGTGCGCAGACGGCGCGGGCGCCGCCACATGGCCACGAAGGGCCGGCTCCTGACGCGCCGGAGGGCCACCCCGCGGCAGCGGCGTGCCGTGCGCCGGGCGGCGACCCTCGCGATGGGGTTTCGCGCCGCACGGCACATGTCGGTGTAGACGGAAGGTTCCGCGGCAGGAAGGCGCGGGGGCCGTCCGGGTCGCCGCAACATGACGGGAGCCTGACGGCGCCACCTGGACCTCCGGACTCGAGACTGATCGGAATGCGTGGTGCGCCGCCGGGCTCTCCTACGCGAGGTGCCCGTTGCCGGTCGACCGACACCTGGGCTGAGCCGCGACCCGGAGACAGCACCTGCCGCGCCAGGCCTAGCGGGTCGGCAGCATCTATCGCCGGCGGCGGGGTAGTACCCCCCGCCCAGTGAGACCCCAGCCCCCGGAGGAACGATGCTCGGCTTCATCATCACCATGATCATCGTCGGCGCGATCGCCGGATTCCTGGCGCGCGCCGTCGTGCCGGGTCCGGATCCGATGAGCGTCGTCACGACCATCGTCCTCGGCATCGTCGGCAGCTTCATCGGCGGTTTCCTCGGCTACCTGCTGTTCCACAAGGACGCCGCGTCAGGGGCCCTTCAGCCCTCCGGGATCATCGGCAGCATCATCGGGGCGATCATCGCGCTGCTCGTGTGGCGCCGTGTCGGCCGCGGCTCTCGCGGAGCGGTGCGGTAAACCCAGGCTCTGGGTTCTGGGCGGCGGCGGTGAACCGCCCGAAGCGGTGACCCCCTAGGGCCGAACGTTCCGCTGTCGCCGTTCGGGGTACGACGAACGGCCCGCGCCGGCCGGCGTCACGATCGGGGCAGCGGTACCCGCCAGATCAGGACAGTGCCGCCATGCGTCGCCGGCTGGACGGTGAGTTCCCCGCCCAACTGTGCGGCGCGCGCGGCGAGGTTCGCCAGTCCGCTGCTGCGGCCGCCTGTCTTCATGCCGATGCCGTTGTCGGCGACCTCGAGCACGACGTCCTCGTGGCGCACCGCCACCCGCACCTCCACCGCGCCAGCGGCCGCATGCCGCGCCGCATTGCTGAGCGCCTCGCGCAGAGCCGCGAGCAGATGTTCCGCGACCTCGGCCGGGATGAGCGTGTCGAGCAGGCCGTCCATGCGCAGCGACGGAGCGAAGCCCAACTGCTCGGTCCCGGCGTCGACGGTCTGCAGCAGTAGGGCGCGAAGCGAAGGCTGCTGGTCCTGCGGCGCCTGCAGCCCGTAGATCGTCGAACGTAGTTCGCGGATCGTTCCGTCGAGGTCGTCGACGGCGCGGTGCACCCGCAGGGTCGCCTCCTCCGGGTGACCCGTGATGAGCCGGATTGCTCCCTCGAGCTGCATGCCTGTGGCGAACAGCCGTTGGATCACCAGATCATGCAGGTCGCGGGCGATCCGTTCGCGGTCCTCGAAGACCGCGAAACGCTCCGCGTCCCGGCGCCGCTCCGCGAGTTCGAGAGCCACCGCGGCCTGGGCGGCGAAGCTGCCGAGCGTGCGGATCGCAGAGGCCGTGCCCGTGGCGGGCATGCCGAGGACCACGAGAACACCGCGCGCCGCGGGACCCCCGAGGGGAACGGCGAGGCCCTCTCCCTGGCCGCCTGTGACGAGGGGGATGTCGCAGCCGGTGAGCAGCCGTGCCTGGCCCTCGCGCAGGACCTCGCCGAGCGGTGAGCCCGCGCGATCGAGCAGCCGGCCCCGGGTCTCGTCGGCGTGGTCACCGTCCGCGACCTCGATCAGAAGGCGGTCGTCGTCGATCGGCAGCGCCACGAAGGCCAGCGCGCCACCCGCCGCCTGGCGTGCACGCGCGGCCACCAGGGTCAGGACCTCTTCCGGGTCCGTACCGGACAGCAGGGCGGTGGACACCGCGCTGCTGGCTTCGAGCCAGCGCTCCCGCTGCAGCGTCTCCGTGTACAGCCGGGCATTCTGGATGGCGATCCCGGCAGCGGCGGCAAGCGACTGGACGACCGCTTGGTCCTCGTCGTCGAAGTCCCCGCCGCCGCGCTTCTCGGTCAGGTAGAGGTTGCCGAACACCTCGTCGCGGACCCGGATCGGGACGCCGAGGAACGTGCGCATCGGAGGATGTCCGGCCGGGAAACCGAAGGACTCCGGATGGTCGGCCAGGTTGGTCAGCCGCAATGGGTAGGGGTGGCTGATCAGCTGTCCGAGTACGCCATGCCCGGCGGGCAGCGCGCCGATGGTCGCGGCCATGTCGTCGTCGATGCCCACCACCAGGAACTGCGCGAGCCCCCGGCCGTCCTCGCTGATGACACCGAGTGCGCCGTACGACGCGTCCACGAGCGTCGCAGCCACTTCCGTGATCCGGCGCAGGACCGCCTGCAGGTCGAGGTCGCTCCCGATGGCCAGGACCGCCTCGAGCAGGCTGTGCACCCTGTCCTGCGCCGTGAGTACCGAGGCCAGGCGGGTCTGGAGCTCTGAGAGCAGGTCCTCGAGCTTGAGCTGCGGCAAGGCCGGTATAGGTCCGCCTTCGGCGGCCGATCGGCTGATGTCCATGGCGCCACCCTTTCACCCGCAGCAAGCACCTCCGGTCTTTCGGCCGCCCGGCCAGGGTCTTTCGACCCTGCTCCCGACACAGAGACCCGGCCAGTCTGTGACCACCGCACAGGACATCCCGTCTAGGTGCGCAAGACAGGAGCACGCCATGCGCCGCAAGACGTTCGACGCCATCCTCACCGCGGGCGGTCTCGTCCTCGCGGTCGTCCTGCTCGTCGCAGGAGGACTGCTGAGCTGGGGGCACGGCTTCGTGACCAGCCAGGTCCGCACGCAGCTCTCCGCCGAGAAGATCTTCATCCCCGCGGCCGGCAGCGAGGCCCTGGCCAACCCCGCAATCGGGCCCTACCTGAACAAGTACGCCGGTCAGCAGCTGACGACCGGGGAGCAGGCGCAGGCGTACGCCGACCACTTCATCGCCGTCCACCTGCGCGCCATGACGGGCGGCCAGACCTACGCACAGCTGAGCGCCAAGGCGCAGGCGGACCCGACCGACCAGAAGCTCGCCGCCCAGGTCGCCACCGTCTTCCGCGGCGAGACGCTGCGTGGACTGCTGCTGAATGCGTACGCGTTCGGCACCATGGGCCGGATCGCCGGCATCGCCGCCGTCACGTCCTTCGTCGGCGCCGGACTGATGTTGCTGCTCAGCCTGCTCGGGATGCTCCACCTGCGGAAGGTGCCGGCCGACGCTGAGCTGCGCGTCCCGGGGTGGCACCCCGAGTCCGCCCCTGTCTGACCCGGACCAGGCCGGTCGGCGTCTTTCGCCGGCCGGTCCTTCCGGCACGTGCACCGAGAGGACCGACATGACCACCATCACGTCCACCGAGCAGCTCCGCCAGGTCGTGCAGGCTGCGGGACTCGCACCGAGTGTCCACAACACGCAACCATGGAGGTTCCTGGCCCGGCCGGACAGGCTCGAGCTGCACGCCGAGCCGACCCGCCGGCTGCAGGTCCTCGACCCGGACGGTCGGCAGCTGCACCTGTCGTGCGGCGCAGCCCTGTTCCACGCGCGGGCTGCCGCAAGGGCACTCGGCCTGGACGTCGCCGTAGAGCTGCTCCCCGACTCCTCGACGCCGGACCACCTCGCGGATCTCGTCCTGACCGCGGGCGCGGCTCCCAGTGAGGACGACATCAGGCTCGCCGCCGCCATCCTGCACCGGCACACGTTCCGCGGCACCTTCGACGACCGCCCCCTTCCCGAGGCGCTGATCGAGCGGTTGCGGCTGGACGCGGAGAGCGAGTCCGCGCTGTTGCACGAGGTCTCGCGATCCGAGGACGTGCTGGAGCTCGAGGTCCTGCTGTCGCGGGCGGATGCCGAGCAGGAGCACGACGAGCCCTACCGGCGTGAGCTCGCGCAGTGGGTCCCGAACGGCGAGACGATGCCGGACGGGATCCCGGCAACGGCGCTCGCGACGGCGGCCGGATCGTCGCTGCGCCAGCGTGACTTCACCCTGTCGCACGCGGCCGCCACCGACGGGTCGGCACCCGCTGCCGACCATCCAGCGGTTTTCGTTCTCGCCACGGTCGACGACGACCCTGCCTCGTGGCTGCGGGCCGGACAGGCCCTCGCCGCGGTCGTTCTCCGGGCTGCGGACCACGGCGTCCAGGCGCAACCGCTGGGGCAGGTGACCGACGTGCTCGCCTACCGGCTGCGCCTGCGCGCCGTGCTCGGGCTCGTCAGCCGGCCACAGCTCGTCCTGCGGATGGGCTACGCCACCAGCCGCGCGGCCACGCCGCGCCGCGTCGTCGACGACATACTGGGGCGCGTGGCAGTGTGACGGCCGTGCCGGACAAGCCGATTCGCGTGTTCCTCCTGGACGATCACGAGGTGGTCCGCCGTGGTGTCCGCGAACTGCTCGAGGCCGAGGCCGACATCGAGGTCGTCGGGGAGGCAGGCACGGCTGCCGAGGCGCTGGCCCGGGTGCCCGTCACCCGCCCGGATGTCGCGGTGCTCGATGTCCGGCTTCCGGACGGCGACGGCGTCTCGGTGTGCCGCGAGCTCCGGTCGGAGCATCCGGAGCTGGCCTGCCTGATGTTGACCTCGTTCGGCGACGACGAGGCGCTCTTCGACGCGATTCTCGCCGGGGCCGCCGGCTACGTGCTCAAGCAGATCCGCGGCGCCGACCTCGTCGGCGCCGTGCGGACGGTCGCGGCCGGTGGCTCGCTGCTGGACCCACGAGCGACGGCTGCCGTCATGGCACGGATGCGGGCGCCCAAGACTGCTGATCCGCTCGCAGCGCTGACCGAGCAGGAGCGCCGGATCCTGGACCTGATCGGTGAGGGACTCACCAACCGGGAGATCGGTCAGCGGATGTTCCTGGCGGAGAAGACGGTGAAGAACTACGTCAGCAACCTGCTGTCCAAGCTCGGGCTGCAGCGGCGCACCCAGGTCGCCGTCCTGGCGACGGAGATACGGCGAGATCGCTGACCTGTTCACGACGTGGGCGATGAGCCACCATTTCCGCTGGCTCGTGTACGGCTTCGGCCCGGATCGCCCGCGTTTGGGCGCTCGGACCTGCAGACTGGTGCGATGACAGCTCTGCCCGGGCTGGCGACGGACGTCGCCACGACCGCGCCCGCCGAGGTCCCGCCGACCGCGCGCCGGCTCGCCTCCCTCGACGTGGCCCGCGGCGTGGTGGTCATCGCCTCCGTCGTGCTCACCACGCTGTCCGGCCCGTACGCCCAGCGCCACGCGCTCTGGTACGGCCTCGCCCCCATCGACCTTCTCTTTCCGTCGTTCGTCACCTTGACGGGTGCGGCCCTGGCACTGTCGTTGCGCCGACCGCTGCGGCCGTGGCGACTCGCCCGCCGCACCCTGGTCCTCCTCGCGGCCGGACTGGCCTTCAACCTGATCGTCCAGCAGAGCTGGGAGCTGGACCGGCTGCGGTACCCCGGCGTGCTGCAGCTCATCGCCCTCGTTGGGCTCGCTGTCGTCGTGGTCGCGCGACTGCTGCGCAGCTGGTGGGCGCCTCTTCTGATCGCCGCCGCGATCCTGATCGGCTACACAGTGCTGCTCCTCCGGGCGAGCGGCTCGTGCCCACAGGGGCTCCCGCAGCCGCACTGCAACCTCCCGGGAAGCGTCGACCGGGCCGTCTTCGGCATCCGGCACACGTACGGCGCGGGAGTTCACGGGTTCGACCCGGAAGGACTGCTGTCGACCTTCGGTGCCATGGCGAGCGGGCTGATCGGGCTGGTCGCCGGGTTGCTCGTGACGCGCCTGCGACCGCGCATGGTGATCCCGGGCCTGCTCGGGCTGGCCGCCTCCAGCGCCGCTGCCTCGGTCGTGCTGGCCGGCTGGGTACCCGTCGCGAAGCGGCTCTGGACGCCTGCCTTCGCCTGCCGCGCCTCGGCTGCGGCTGTGCTGCTGCTCGCCGTCTGCTACCTCATGGCCGACCTCGGCGGGGGCAGGTCATCACGTCCAGGCCGGCTCCTGCGCGGCGTCCTCTGGCCTGTCGTGGCCTTCGGACGCAACAGCCTGCTCGTCTATTTCGGCAAGCACCTCGTCGCCCTGGCCCTCAGCACGGTGACCGTCGCCGGTGGTGTGACCCTGAGCGATGACCTGCACAGGCGGCTGGCCGGAGCGGGGACCTACGAACCGTTCGCCTATGCGGGGGTCATGCTCGCCGGTTGGGTCCTGGTCACGGCCGCCCTCCATATGCGCCGGTGGTACCTGCGCGCCTGAACGTCTTCCGGGGGGGTTGGGGTTTGAGCGTTCGGACGCCTGGCACCTGCGTCATGGGTGCACCGGCCTCCGTCGTGTCACCGTCCGGCGCCACGCCTGGCACAGAACCGGCAGGCCGGTCGTGCTGACCCACGGCTGGGCCCCGAGCGGGCGCTCCTGGGAGAGCCGGTTACCCGCTCTCGTCGATGCCGGGCACCGGGTGATCACCTATGACCGGCGGGGAGGCCGTCCGGTACATGGGCACGTACGGCACCGATCGGATCGCCAGGGCTGTACCGCCTTCCGTGACGACGTGGCAAAGGTGACCGTTGCGACGTTGGTCATCCCATGATGTCCTCGGTGGCCTGCGCCGTCTCCTGTGCGTGTTCCTTGACCGCGTTGGCGACGACCGCGAAACCCTTGCCGGCCTCGCCCCGTGCGGGCCGCCTCGATGGTGGCGTTCAACGCGAGCAGGTTCGTCTGCTGCGCGATCGACGTGATGACCTTGATGATGTTGCCGACTTCCGCGGAGGGTCCCCCAGCTTGCTGACGGTCGCGTTGGCTCGGGTCTTGAGTGCGTCCCGCATCGAGGCTGTGGCCGCTGCGGATGGTGCCGAGCCACTCGTCGGCGAGCGCGTCGCCGCGCACGCTCTCCGCCGACGTGCGGATGCCGCCCATCTTGGAGAACGAGGCGAGGCCGACGACGACGGCCACGACGGGCGGCGACCGCGACCGCCGCCGGAGACGACCTCTTTCGGCGAGTGAGCTTCGTCTGAGGCGGCCGCGGGGGGTGTGCAAGACCGGTGTGTCGTCGCAGAATCACGTACGTCGCGACGCTGTTGAACCTCTACTAAAACACCCCGTGACGCTGCGCGACGGACCGTCGGGAGGCGACCCGCGATCCGAGGACGTCGACCTGAGGAGCTCGCATGAAGGACGGCAAGTTCGTGCTCGACGCTCACACGGGCTACTGGGACGCCAGCGCCGAGAACTGCAGGAACAAGTACGGCGAAGCGTTCATCGAGACCTTCTACGCCTTCCAGACCGGGTTCAACCCGACAGGGCAGGCCCAATGGACGATGGACTACGAATCGGTCTTCCGGAAGGTCGACCCGGATTGGTACCTCGACACGATGTTCGTGCAGGGGGACGCGGACATGGCGATCCTGTCGACGCAGGTCCTCATGGACTTCTACAACACGGGCTTCACCAACCCCGAGCGCAACGCCGAGCTGGTCCGGCGCGCACCGGACCGGCTGATCCCCTTGGGGGGCATCGACCCGCGTGCACCCGATGCGCTCGAGCAGGTGGACCACCAGGTGAAGGACCTGGGGATGAAGGGCTTCAAGTGGTACACGGCGGAGTGGCGTGGCGAGTCGCGCGGCTGGCGGGCGAACGACCCGATGGTCTTTCCGCTGTACGAGCGGTGCATCGAGCTCGGCATCAAGAACATGCACTTCCACAAGGGACCGGCCGTGGAGCCGCTCGCGCTCGAGAAGTTCGACGTCCGCGACATCGACGAACCGTCGACGCTCTATCCGGAGCTGAACTTCATCGTCGACCACTGCGGGCTGCCGCGCCTCGACGACTTCTGCTGGCTGTCGGCACGGAGCACCAACGTCTATGCCTCGCTGGCGGTGGCGCTGGCATTCGTGCACAACCGGCCCCGTTACTTCGCGAACGTCATGGCCAACCTGCTGTTCTGGCTGGGACCGGACCGGATCATCTACGGGACGGACTTCCCCATCTGGTATCCGCAGTGGCAGCTCGACGACTTGATGGCGTTCCATCTACCGGCGGACATCGAGGGCGAGTTCGGCGTCTCGCTCACCGACGAGACGAAGGAGAAGATCATCGGCGGGAACATCGCCCGCCTGTACGACATCGACACCGTAGCCACGTTGCAGCAGCTGCGGGGCGACGAGTTCGACGTGCGGCGCCAGACGCGGCTCGACGCGATCCCTGCCGGCACCGCCGGGGAGGCCGAGCAGCAGGAGGTCGGCGTCGCAGGCAGCGCGCCATGACGTCCGCGGCGGCAGCGGTGGATGCCGGTGAGGTGCGGGCGGCTGCCGGCAGCGTCCCTGATCCCGAGATCAGGCGCACTCTGGACGAGCTCGACCTCATCGACGCGGTCGAGGTGGACGAGGCCGGTCAGGTCCTTGTGCGCTACCACCTGACCTCGCCGCTGTGCCCTTCGCCGTTCGCCATCGACATCGGCCGCGAGGTACGGCGGCGCGTGCAGCAGGTGCCGGGCGTCCGCGGCTGTCGCGTCGACATCCGGGACCACTTCATCGCCGAGGAGATCTCGCAGCAGGTCAACGACGGGGTGCCCGGAGGTCCGCCGGGGTGGCTATGACGCGGCCGGACGGAGGAGACGAGGCGCTCGCCACGCTCGCCCGTCGGGCCCTGGTGGGCCGCCGGGAGCAGGGCCTGCTCGACGATCCTTCCGTCCTGGCGATGGCCCTGGTGCTGGTCCGATGCTGCCGCGGACCCGAGCCGTGGGTGCGCGCCGCGGTGGCCACGACCGACCGGTTCCGCCGCGAGGTCGCTGCGGACGACCTCCCGGGCCTGCTGGCGGCCGGCCGCGCCGACCCAGCGGCGGCCGAGACATCCCTGCGTGTTCTGCACGTGCGGCATCACGGGCTCGCCGGCGGACAGCTCGCGTCGCTCGCGTTCGGGCCGACGCTCTGGTGGACGGCGGCGGGCATCCGCGTGCCCTGGCGGATGCCGACGGCGGCGCCCGGCAGTGCGCCGCTGCCGGGCAGACGTACCGACCCCGACGTACGTCTGCTGCTTCTCGCCGTCATCGGCACCGGCGCCACGCAGGAGGAACTTCTCGGAGTCCGTGTGTGCGAGGCGGGACGTCTCGCCCCGGACGGCCGCCTCGTGCCGGACCTGGACGCTGAACCGCTTGCTGTCGTCTACCGAGACAGGGACGACGGCAAAGAGCACGTCACGTTCCTGTCGTACGAGGCCCGCAGAGCCTTGGCCGACCAGCTGTCTCTTCGTGGGGAGCTGGTGCCTGACGAGCCCCTTCTGCTGCCCCCTGCCCGGGCGGCCGTTGCCTCGGCGAGGGGCAGCGCGACATCCGCCGCGCTCATCGGCGCGGGCAACGACGTCAACGTCGCGATGTGTCGGGCGACCGGCGACTTCTTCCGCACCTGGGGCATGCCGGGAGCGCGCTTCGTCACCCGCACCACCACTTCCGAGGAGTTCGCGTGAAAGCCGCCCGCCTGCACGAGTTCCACCGCCCGCTTGTCGTCGAGGAGGTCCCCGACCCGAAGGTGAGCTCGCCGTTCGACGTGGTGGTCCGCGTCGGCGCGGCGGGGCTCTGCCGCACGGACCTGCACATCCGGGAGGGGCAGTTCGAGGAGGCGCAGAAGGAGGCGGGGCTGTCGCTGCCCTACTCGCCCGGACATGAGAACGCCGGCTGGGTGGCCGCGGTCGGCGAGGCGGTCACCAACGTCGACGTCGGAGACAAGGTCATCCTGCACCCCCTTATCACCTGTGGTCTCTGCCGTGCCTGCCGCGACGGCGACGACGTGCACTGCGACCGCTCGGTCTTCCCGGGACTGTTCGCGCCCGGCGGCTTTGCGGAGTACCTCCTGACGGGAGCCCGATCCGTCATCAAGATCGACGACTCACTGGAGCCGGTGGATGTGGCGCCGCTGGCGGACGCGGGGCTGACCGCCTACCACGCGATCAAGAAGGCACTTCCGCTGCTGTATCCGGGCACGACCTGTGTGGTCATCGGTGCGGGCGGACTCGGTCACATCGGCATCCAGTGCCTCCGGGCGATGTCCTCGTCCCGCATCGTCGTGCTCGACTCCAACTCGGCGGCCCTGGCGCTGGCGACCGAGTGGGGTGCCGACGAGACGATCCTCGTGGACGGCGATCAGGTGCGAGCGGTGCAGCACGTGACGCTGGGCCGGGGCGCCGAGGTCGTCCTGGACTTCGTCGGTGAGTCCGGCGCCGAGAAGTGGGGGGTCGACCTGCTGAAGCGCAAGGGTTACTACTTCGTGATCGGCTACGGCGGCAGCCTCGACGTCCCGACGATGCAGATCATCCTCACCGAGATCAACTTCATAGGGAACCTCGTCGGGAGCTACAACGACCTGGTCGAGCTGATGGAGCTCGCTTCCCTGGGCAAGGTCAAGCTGCACACGTCCAGCTACCCGCTCGACGACGTCAACCGGGCCATCGAGGACCTCGACAACGGGAGGCTGCGCGGCAGGGGCATCCTCGTCCCCTGATGCTGCGCCAGGGTTGTCGGCCGCTGGAGCTGCTCGCCGTCGGATGGCGGGCAGCGTCCCCCGGAGAGGGTGGCTCGTCCGGCGGTTCTCGTGCAGGGGTGAGCCACCTCACCGCTTGCTGAGTGCTTGCTGCGGTTAGCACCTGAGGCGCGGGGCAGGAGTGCGGCAACCCTGACCCAGCCTTCGTCCGGAAGGACCCCCATGAGCACCCAGAACGCCGAGCTCATCACGCAGCTCAATGCCCTGCTCCGTCTGACCTCGCAGGAGGCAGCCACCGCCCGCACGCGGGTCGGCCAGGCGAGCACCGATGCCACCCGCAAGGAACTCACCGACAACGCGCGCGAGTGCGACCAGCGGGCCGACGTGCTCCGTCAGGCGGTCAAGGACCTCGGTGGCGTCCCGGACGTCGTCGGCCTCGCGCTGGGTAGGGCGGCGGCCGCGGCCAAGCTGCCCCTGGAGCAGACGGTGCCGATGACCGAGGCTCTGCTGGCCGACCTCGCGCTCGAGCACCAGCTCTTCGACCGGGCGCGGCTCGTCAAAATTCTTGCGGCCGATGCCGACGCCCCGGACCTGGTCGCGCTCGCCGAGCGGCTCGAGGACGCTCACGGCAACACGATCCAGTGGCTGTTCACGGTGCTGTCCGAGACCGCGATCGGCGGTCCGGCTGCCCTCACACCCAGGACGATGCAGGCGGCCGCCACGAGTGCGCGGACCGCGGCGACCTTCGCGAACTCGGCGGCATCCGCCGGGCTCAACAAGGCTGTCGCAACCGCGACCACCCTCAGCGGGCGCACCACGGGCGCCGTCAGCTCACAGGTCGGACGTCTGGTCTCACTGGCGAGCGGCGCAAAGCGCATCGTCAAGGTCGGCAGAGAGGCCACGTTGGCCGAGACCGAGAAGCGGGCTGCCAAGGAGCTCGGTAAGGACAAGGCCAACGCTGTCCATCACCTCCGCGAGAACCTGGGTGCCGTCAGCGCCACCGAGTTGCCGATCAAGAACTTCGACAGCCTCACCGCCAAGGACGCCGGCGCGCGCATTGGAAGGCTGCCGAGCGCAGACGACGTCCGCGTCGTCCTCGCCTACGAGCAGGCCCACAAGCGCCGCCAGGCGATCAGCGCGGCGGCGGACAAGCGCATCAGCGAGCTCGCCCAGGACCTGGTCAGCCGTTAGGCAGCAGGACGCTCCCGCAGGCGGAGAGCGACCCGGGGGTGACGCGCCACCAGCGCGTCGCCCCCGTCGCGTACTCCTGCTTGCATCCCATCGACTTTGTCAGTGGCAGGTGCCGCTGCCCTTGTCGGTGAACGGCGTGCTCGGGTCTGCGACGTACTGGAAGTCGTAGCCATTCGGGTGCAGCGTCAGCTTCAGTACGTCATCACGGCCGCCGGCGAAGGAACGATCGCCGTGCCGATCCTCATCTACGGCCTTATGCCGCACCTGCCTGCACCGGCTCCGCGCACGCTTGATCACCAGCCGCCCCGGCTTCGGATCCACCACGGGGTCGTCCGCGTCAGGTCGCGACGGCCAGGTAGTAGCGGCCCCTGGCTTTGGTGCCGGCGGTCGGCAGTTCGCGGTCCCACAGGTCCCCGCCGCGAACCTCTTCGACCAGCCCGTCGCGAACCAACTCGTCGACCAGGCGCTGGAGCGCCGACAGCGACAGTCCCGCGGCGGCCAGGCGCTGCCCCACCGGCGCTGCCTCGTCGCCGAGCTCACCGCCCGCGCGCCGCACGACCTCGAGTCCGAGCGGGCCAATGCCGAGCGGCAGGTCACCGAGCACGGCGAGGACGTCGTCGGTGGTGGGCTCCACGTGATCCTCCTGCGGGTCGAGCACTGGGAGCCGGACGGCATCGAACCCGCCAGCGACGGTTGCCGCCGTTCACCGGCCATGAAGGCCCATCAGGAACGCGTATGCCCCCTGCGGCTGGGTCGCCAGGAGGCCATCTTGCAGCACGCCGAGCCGGGCGGAGACACTGGCCGAGTGCTTCCAACCTCGGAAGTCCCGGCACCGACATTCCTTGGCAGGGACTCCAACACCGCCGCAGTGGGAATCCGTTGTGCCTCGATGCCGTGCCCGGCAGCGCGCTGGAGTACTTCAGTTGGTGGGGACAGGGGGTCATGGTCGCGCCAGCGGTACCGTGCGGCGGGTAGCGCTCCGGGTGCGCAGCGCGCGGTTGATCAGGGCGAGGAACCAGCAGTGGCAACCGATAGTGCCCCGTAAGGTGCACACACATCTTGGGCGAAGGTTTCACCGGAAGCCCCGTACCGTTTCAGGCACGATGCCCCCTCGCGTCTGAGCGTGCTGTTGGCGGTCCCGCGGGCCGTCTGGACCGACCGACTCGACCCCGGAACGCATTCGCGCGAGGCGCGGTGACAATGGTGTCGAACCGGCTCTCTCGCTCCGGCGCAGCGCAACGATGACTCTGCGAAGTTCGCGCTGCGGAAAAGCCTTGTCTTCGGCCCGTCCCGGAGAGATCGAGCCCGCGTCCGCCAGGGAATGACCGCGAGCGAAGAGCCGTGCAGCAACGCCGGAATTGTCGATGCCGACACGTCGTTGCTTCCGAGGACGCAGCCCTGTGCCAGCCCCAAACGACTCGCGCACCGACCGCGACGCGCTGCACCGGCTTAGCCGTAGGGTGAGATCTCTCACCAACCATGGGACGCGGCATTGCCGCGTGCATGTTCCAGGCGTCCCCGACTCCGGAAAAGCCGCTACCCGTCGGCCGGCCTTGTGTCGCGGGCGGGGGTTCAGTGCCTGTGCCCGACCTGCTTACAGTCGGCCGGGCACAGGCCATCACCCACTCGTGGGCACGCAGTTTCCTCCCACGGCAGCGGCAGGCCGGTACGCACCCGGCCGCCCTTCATTGCGTCGCCTTTCAGACGACGGCGGCACCGGTCATGATCGCGACACCTTCGGACATGGTGTGCGTCTGCGGGCGAAGGACTGCCGCACACGTTCCCAGGCGCTGGACGTGAATCCGGTCCGAGACGGCCCAGACGTTGGGCATGTTGTGGCTCACCAGCACGATCCCCAGTCCACGGTCACGCAATTGCCTGACCATGTCGAGCACCAGATTCGACTCCTTGACTCCGAGCGCCGCGGTCGGCTCGTCCAGCACGACGACCTTGCTGCCGAACGCGGCAGCCCGTGCTACGGCGATTGCCTGCCGCTGACCGCCGGACAGGGTTTCTACGGACTGCTTCATGTTCTGGATCGTGAGGATTCCGAGTTGCTTGAGAAACACCTCGGCCTTCTGCTGCATGGCGCGCTGGTCCAGGAACCTGAACAGCTGGCCCGCGACGCCGCCCCGCCGAATCTCACGGCCGAGGAAGAGATTGCTGGCGATGTCGAGTGCCGGGGCGACCCCCAGAGTCTGGTAGACCGTTTCGATGCCGGCCTCACGCGCATCCTGAGGCCTCCGGAACACGACCGGCTCGCCGTCGAGATAGAGCTGACCGGAGTCGGGCGTCAGAGCCCCCGTCAGGCAATTGATGAGGGTGGACTTCCCTGCCCCGTTGTCGCCGATGACCCCGAGTACTTCGCCGGCCCCGACGTGGAGGTCGACGCCGGCCAGGCCGACCACCTGCCCGAACTTCTTGGTCAGCCCCTCGGCCCTGAGCACGACGCCCGTCGCCGGTTCCGGGGCGTCGTTCTGAGCTGTGACACCGGGGTCCGATGCGGCCGTCATGCCTTTACCTGCCTAATCCACTGGTCGACGGAAACCGCGAGGATCACGAGAATCCCGACCGCCAACAATCGGAACTGTCCGTCCACGCCGGCAAGTGCAAGGCCTACCGAGAAGGACTGGACGATCAGCGCACCGAGCAGGGTCCCAAGCAACCCACCGCGGCCTCCGAAAAGACTCGTCCCGCCGATGACCACAGCGGTGATGCTTTCGAGATTCGCGTCCACCACCGCGTTGGGACTCGCCCCGCCGACCCGGCCGATCATCACCCACGCGCCGATGCCGTAGATGACGCCGGCGACCACGTACACGCTGAGCAGGACCCTTCCGACCCTGACTCCGGCAAGACCCGCTGCCTGAGCGTCGTCGCCGACGGCGTAGACGTGTCGGCCCCACGCGGTCTTCCGTAGCGCGACACCGACCACGACATACACGAGCAGGACAAGCAGGACACCGGCGGTGATGCGGAAGGCCCCGACAGACCACGTGTGGCCGGTGGAGTTCAGCTCCCCCGGCAGAACGCCGGACTCGATGGTGGCGCCCTTGGAATAGAGAAGCGCAATGGCGGTGAAGATGCTCAGTGTCCCGAGGGTCACGATGAACGGCGGGAGCTTCAGCCGGGTGACAAGAATCCCGTTCAAGAGTCCCGCCGCCATCGCGACCGCGATGCCGATCAGAATGGCGAGCACGCCCGGAACGCCTTGTTCAGAGGTGATCTTCGCCATGACCATCGCAGCCAGCACGCAGACCGCGCCGACCGACAGGTCGATTCCCGCCGTCAGCAGAATGAGGGTCTGGCCCACCGCCAAGATCGCGACGATCGCAGTCTGCTGCACGAGCAGGGATAGTGCACCGGGTTGCAGGAACCGCGGATTGATCACGGTAAAGGTGATCCAGGCGGCAACCAGAATCAGTGTCGGACTGATCGCCGGATGTGCGTGCAGCGTCCGCTGCACCTCCTGCGGTAGCGTCGGCGCGTCGCCTGACAAGGCGCGCGTCACGCGCTCGCTTCTTCCATTGTGCCGCTCAAGAGGTGCCGTCCCTGTCAGAGATCTTCACGGTACGCAGTCGGGCCGTCTCCGGAGCTATCCCCAACAGTTCTTGCTTCCCTCGGTGGTGTCGATGCTCTTCACGCCGTCGACCGGCTTGTCGGTGACGAGGTTGACGCCGGTGTCGTGGAAATCCAGACCCGGGGTCACCGTGGGCTTCGTGCCATCCTTGAAGTACTTCGCCATCGCGTCCAGCCCGATCTGGGCCATCTTGCCGGGGTACTGCTGCGCGGTGCCGGACAGTCGTCCCTCCTTGACGCCCTTGACGCCGGTGCAACCTCCGTCGACGGCGAGGATGATCGCCTGGTCCTGCTTGCCGGCGGCCTTCAAGGCGTTGTGAGCGCCGAACCCGATCGGCTCGCTTCCCGCGAAAACGACATTGATGCTCGGGTCCTTCGTCAGGCAGGTCTCGAGCGCGGAGCGGGCGGGTTCCTCCGCACCGTTGGTGGCCTCGTTGCAGACGATCGTGTAGTCGCCGCCGCTGTACTTGCCGGTCGGCGCCTCGTCACCCTTGATCTTCGGGTCCTTCACGTCGATTCCCATGCCCTTCAGGAATCCCTGGTGCCGTTGGTAGTCGAACGAGACGGCCTTGTCGTTGAAGAATCCGAGCATCGCGATGCGTGCCGGCTTGCCGTTCAGCGACTTGGCAGCCCATTCGCCGATGGACGTTCCCGCATTGACGTTGTCGGTCGCGAACGTGAAATCGGTGGCGCTCGCCGGCAGGGATGCCTCGAGTGCGATGACGTAGATCCCGGCGTCGCGCGCCTGCTTGATCGCGTTCGCGACGCCCGGCCCGTTCGGCGTGATGAGAATGCCCTTGTCGCCCTTGGCGATGGCGTCCTCGATCGCCTTGATCTGGCCCTGCTCGTCACCATCCTGCTTGCCGGCAGCCAGGGTGAGGTCGAAATTGAGCTTGGGGGCCTCCGCCTTGGCGGCGTCCTGCATGGCAATGAAGTAGGGGACGCTGTTCGTCATCGTGATCAGCGAGACACCCACCTTCTGGTCGGCGGTACTGGCATCCCCGTTTCCTGCGTCACTGGAACAAGCTGCAAGTGCAGAGAGAGAGAGCACAATGACGCCCGCCCGGACTCGCGCCGCGCCGCCCCGGGTACGGGAGTGGGTAATTCCTCGCTTCAACGTAGCTCCATTCATGATCAGTTTGTCGGACCGGACCTCGAAGAAGAGGTATTCGGGTCTGAACCGTCGGAGCCGTCTGGGACTGAGACAGCACCGAAGTGCACTGCGCAGTCCGCATGGTTGGCCGGTTCGGTCCTCACGCGCGTGTTGATCTTCAAGTGTGCACACACTGCACACACGCGAGTAGCTCTGTCAAATGGCATATGCCCGAAACGTCCGGCTTTGAGAAGGTCTGATCGGGACACTGTCCCGAAACTTTCCCTAGCTGCTCGCGGGGAGTGAGTCTGGGATCGACTGAGGTGGGGCAGCGCGCGTGTCCGCGGCCAGGGACGTTGCTCGAAAAGGTCGCCGCCGTCGGGCTGCCGCCGCCTCGATGTCGCGGCAGGCACCGCGCTTGCAGCGGAGGCACTAGCTGCGACTGACGGAGGTCGCTTACGGGGTCTGTGCCCGTATGTAGGAGCCGTTCGTTGGGAGTCTGCCCGCCCAGGCCGCCGTGTGGCCGGTGGAAGTCGTAGAAGTTCTCCCACTCTTGCAGCTTGTCCGTGAACAGCCCGCTGTCGTCGATGACGACTTCTTCGGGAGCCGGTTCACGCTGCTGTTTCGCTCGTTCGACTGCTTCAACGACAGCTCCGACGCCCTACGCCGCGTCGACCAGTTCCCCTGCAAAGCCGGGGGACCGCGATGACCTGGAACGTGAGGGGCCAGAAGGGCGACCGGGGCCGGGGGCGCCACCGGGCCAAGGACGCCACCGGGCGCTGCGGGCAGCAAGATCCTGTCCCGTACTGGTGCTCCGTCAAATACCGTCACAGGCAGCGCCAGCGACTACTACCTCGCAACCGACAGCAAGACCATGTACGGCCCCAAGACGACCACCTGGCCGGTCGGCACGGACCTGACCGGCCCGAAGAACGTCGTTCGTGGCGTCCCCGTCCCCCCGACACCGGACTGTCCCTCTTCCTCCTGCATTGCCCTGGAGTCGCGATCGGTGCCACCTGGGATCTGGCAGGGGCCGTGAATACGCCGAACCCGGACCGCTCGAGATGTGGTCCAGCAAGAGCCATGTGGACCCGACCAAATGGGTCGTGGCGTTCACCGGGCCCCGAGCAGAGGGACCGCGACGCCGATTCAGACGGCGGTTCGCCCTCCGTCCACCGGGATGACGGCGCCGGTGACGTAGCCGCTCTTGTCCGAGGCCAGGAACGCGATGACCGCCGCGATCTCCTCCGGCTGCGCGCCGCGGCCCATGAGCGTCGTGTCGCCGAGGGTCTTGATCAACTCAGGGTTGGCGCCGTCGCTGTACACCGGACCCGGCGCGACGGTGTTCACCCGCACACCGGCGGGGCTGAACTCGGCCGCCCAAGCGCGAGTCATCGCGGTCAGCGCGGCCTTCGTGCCGCCGTACGCCGCGCCACCGGCCAGGCCGACCCGGCCGGCCATGCTGTCGACGCTGATGATGCTCCCGCGCCCGTTCCTGGCCATCAGTGGCGCGAGGGCCGCGACCAGTTGGTACGCCGCCCGGACGTTGCCGTCGAACAACCGGTCGTAGGTGGGGGTGTCGAGCTGATCGGTCGGCCCGAACCAGGACATGCCCCCGTTGTTCACGAGGACATCCACCGCGCCCGATTCCTCGGCGAGCCGTGTGACGTCGTCCGCGTCGGTGAGGTTCGCGGCCACGAAACGAGCGCGACCCCCTGCCTCCACGATCTCACCGACTGTTGCCCTGCCACGCTGCTCGTCGCGCCCGTGAACGACCAGGGCGTAGCCGTCGCGCGCCAGCGCCCGTGCCGTCGCCTTGCCGATGCCGCTCGTCGCCCCAGTCACCAACGCCGTCTCGGGGTGCACATCGAGGTTCATGCTCTCGGTCATTGCCACTCCCTCTACAGGTAGACCTGTCTGTCTACCAAGCCGACGGTAGACCGGTCTGTCTGGTGGCGTCAAGGGGTCGGCATGGTGCGGGAGCTCGCGCATGAGCCCCCACGTCTTAGACCGAGCGTCGAGGTCCTTTACGGGGCGGGCCCGACCATGCTGCTCCCGCGGTCGCCCGCAGCCGGATGGCGGAGGCTCAGGGAGCTGTGGCCCTTGGTCGCTTGCCGGACGTCGTCCGCGTCCGCTGCGGCTTCTGGATCGAGGCGCTCTTGACGGGCGGCCGATCGCGCGGTTCGGACGGACCCAGGCTCGCCTCGATGAGGGCTGCTGCCACACGTCGCGAGGCAGCGGCCACTGACGGGGCGTCGCGGTCCATGCGGGCGGAGACGCTGGCGCCGTCGTAGACCAGCACGAGCTGCGTAGCCAGCCCCACCGGGTCAGGCGCTCCAGCCTCGCGTGCCAGATCCGTGAAGAGGCCGTGCAGCCACTCGCGGTAGACCGTCGCCGCTCCACCGATGCGGCTTCCCGCTGACGCCTCAGCGGTCGCGTTGGCAAAGGCGCAGCCACGGAACTCGGCGGCACTGTAGGTCTCGCTCTGCACCTCGAAGACACCCAGCAGGCGCTCTCTCGGCGTCGCATAACGCGTCAGAAGCGCGTCCGCCATCCGAGCCTTCGTCGCATCGTGCTGCTCCATCAGGTAGGCCCAGATGAGCTCGTCCTTGCTGCCGAAGATCTTGTACAGCGACGCCTTGGCGACGCCGGCCCGCTCGATGACCCGATCGATGCCGACCGTGTTGACGCCTTCGCCGTAGAACAGCTCGGAGGCTGCCTCCAGGAGTCGCTCACGGGCGGAGCCGGATCGATCGACGGTAGTCATGACCTCAGAGTAGAAGACCGGTCTGTCTGCTACCAGCGCCCGATGCGGCGCGGCCGGAGCCGATCTGCTGCGTGGTTTGGAGGCGGTCCGCACGGCGCCGCGCCTCGTTGAAGGCGCCCAGCACGTCGCGGTGCCCCTCCACGGTCGGGGAGGGCGGTTGATCCGGACGACGACTTACTGGCTGCCAGTCCGCCGGCTGAATGTTCGGCCGGCCAAGCAAGTAGCCGTGTCCGGCGTGCACGCCGAGGGCTGTGATTGCGCGCAGTTCCTCGGCGACCATGCTGTCATGAAAGTGGGTCATGGTCCGCGTTTGAGTCATCCCCTATCGGCAGGAGGGCTCCGCTAAACAAGCGGTCTGCAGCCATGACGACAGCTGGTCGATTCGTACCGATGTCCCATCGCGGACGAACCCGGCAGGACTGGGCCCTTCCGCCCGAGCTGCGCCGTCGCCGGGCGCTGTCGGACCAACAACGCGGGCGCGCCCCAAGGGGGGCGCAGGAGGGGCGAGGC
The DNA here is from genome assembly GCA_025965475.1 of Frankiales bacterium. Lineage (GTDB taxonomy): Bacteria > Actinomycetota > Actinomycetes > Mycobacteriales > SCTD01 > RYN-124. The sequence goes on from JAOPWV010000034.1 coordinate 19,798, forward strand.
TCACGACGTCTCGCACGACGCCGCGTCCGCCGCGCCGGCGGCGGCTCTACCGCTCCGTGGGCGATCTGAGGTGCCCGGGTTGGGCTGCTGACCCCATCCGCCCCCGGGAGTGACTAGGCTCTCATCATGGGTTCTTCCCTGGGTTGCTCCTATGGTTGTGCCCAGGGTTGTTCCATATGCCGGGCTGTTAGCTCAACTGGCAGAGCAGCGGACTTTTAATCCGCGGGTTCTGGGTTCGATCCCCAGGCGGCCCACTCACCGCACAAGCTGGCAGCGGTTGCCTCCTCCGGAAGCCCGGT
>JAOPWV010000040.1 GCA_025965475.1 Frankiales bacterium
TCCTTCCAGGTACCGCCGACGCCGGGCACATCGGCCTGGCCGCCGAGCTTGCCCTCGGTGCCGACCTCGCGGGCGACGCGGGTCACCTCGTCGGCGAACGACGACAGCTGGTCGACCATCGTGTTGAGCGTCTGCGCCAGCGCGGCGACCTCGCCCTTGGCGTCGACCGTGATCTTCTGCGACAGGTCGCCGCGGGCCACGGCGGTGGCGACCTGGGCGATGTTGCGGACCTGACTGGTCAGGTTGCCGGCCATCGAGTTCACCGAGTCGGTGAGGTCGCGCCAGGTACCCGAGACGCCCTTCACCTGCGCCTGGCCCCCGAGGCGGCCCTCCGTACCCACCTCGCGGGCCACCCGCGTCACCTCGTCGGCGAACGACGACAGCTGGTCGACCATCGTGTTGACGGTCGACTTCAGCTCCAGGATCTCGCCCTGGGCGTCGACGGTGATCTTCTGCGACAGGTCGCCCTGCGCGACAGCCGTGGTGACCTGGGCGATGTTGCGGACCTGGCTGGTCAGGTTGCCGGCCATCGAGTTCACCGACTCGGTGAGGTCGCGCCACACGCCGGAGACCCCGCGCACCTGGGCCTGGCCGCCGAGCTTGCCCTCGGTGCCCACCTCGCGGGCCACGCGGGTCACCTCGTCCGCGAAGGACGAGAGCTGGTCGACCATCGTGTTGACGGTCGTACCGATACGCAGGAACTCGCCCTTGACCGGCTGGCCGCCGATCTCCAGGGCCATCTGCTGGGACAGGTCGCCCTCGGCCACGGCCGCGATGACGCGGGCGACCTCGGTGGTGGGGCGGACCAGGTCGTCGATGAGGGAGTTGACCGCGACGGCGCCGGTGCCCCAGTCGCCGTCGGCGCCGACCTCGTCGAGGCGCTCGGTCATCCGGCCCTCGCGACCGATGACCCGGCTGGCCCGGACCAGTTCGCGGGTACGGCGCTCGTTGAGCGCGGCCAGCGCGTTCATGCGCTCGACCACCTGGCCCATGACGCCGGCGCGCGACTCCAGGCGGACGCTGAAGTCCCCGCTGCACATGGCGTTGAGCGCGAGCAGCAGGTCGGCCTCGTCACGGCCCGGCCGCGCGTCGGCCTTGGGCTGCCGCGGCGTCTTGGCACGCACGGTCACGTCCTCGTGCCCAGCGTCCACCGACATGACGTTCCCTTCGCCACGCGCCTGGGACTCCGGGCGCCACGCTGCGTCAACGGACTTGACGCAGCGTGCCCACCCTAGCGAGCCCCTCCTGGCCACGGGCGACAGATGGACGTATCGGCGCCGGCAGCGCCCGGGGGCGGACGGCAGAAAGGCCCCCGACCTGTTCGTGCAGGTCAGGGGCCTTTCAGGGGTGGTGGCGGGTGAAGGGTTCGAACCTTCGTAGGCTGTGCCGACAGATTTACAGTCTGCTCCCTTTGACCGCTCGGGCAACCCGCCTGGTGCGCCGGAGACGATAGCAAGAAGCGAGAGGAGCCCCCGTGGCGGACCCGTCGTTCGACATCGTGAGCAAGGTCGACCGCCAGGAGGTGGACAACGCCCTGAACCAGACGGCGAAGGAGATCGCCACCCGCTACGACTTCAAGGGCGTCGGGGCGGACATCGCGTGGTCGGGTGACGACGTCGCGATCAAGGCCTCGAGCGAGGAGCGGTGCGCCGCCGTACTGGACGTCTTCAAGGAGAAGCTGGTCAAGCGGTCGATCTCGCTCAAGACCCTCGAGGCCGGCGAGCCGCAGCAGTCCGGCAAGGAGTACCGCCTGACCGCGAAGGTCTCGGAGGGCATCTCGCAGGACAACGCGAAGAAGGTCGCGAAGGTCATCCGCGACGAGGGGCCCAAGGGCATCCAGCCGCAGATCCAGGGCGAACAGCTGCGCGTCACGGGCAAGAAGAAGGACGACCTGCAGGCGGTCATCGCCCTGCTCAAGGGCAAGGAGTTCGACTTCGCCCTGCAGTTCACCAACTACCGCTGATTCGTTGTAAACCCGCTGGTCAGAAGCTTGTCAGGACCCGCCAGTCCGCACAGAGTCCGCACGAGCGCTCAGGGCGGTGGCCATCAGGCCGCCCGCTGCGGCGCGCGTGCGGTCCTCCGCGGTGGGCCACAGGTGGGAGTAGACCCCGAGGGTGATGGTCGCCGAGGAGTGCCCCAGCGCCCGTTGGACGGTCACCACATCGCATCCGGCAGCGATCAAGCCGCTCGCATAGAAGTGCCTCAGGTCGTGCAGCGTGTACCCGTCTAGTCCGGCTGCCTGGCGCAGCTGCCGCCACTGGTGACCCGCCGAGTTCCGGTTCAGCGGCCTCCCGTCGCTCGAGACCAGCCAGTCCCCCGACCCTGTGCGCGCCCGGCGCACGTGCTCGGACAGCAACCCGACCAGCTCGGCCGGCACGTAGACGACCCGCTCGGACCCGAATTTGGGGGCGACGAGCTCGGCGGTCGCGTTCGTCTCCCCCTGCACCTGGTGGCGGACGGAGATGGTGCGGCGGAGGAAGTCGACGTCCTCCAGTCGGAGGCCGGCCGCTTCCCCCAGCCGTAGGCCGGCGAAGGCGCAGACGGCGACGAACGGCTGGAACCACGTCGGAGCCAGGTCGAGCGCGGTCCCGACCTCCTCGGCGGTGGGGATCGTCATGGCGGCCGCGGCCTTCCGGCGCCGGGGCAGTGCTGCCCCGGCCGTCGGGTCGGCCTTGATGACCCGGTCGAGGACGGCGGCCCGCATGCAGATGTGGACGTAGTTGTAGCGAGTGCGGATGGTGCTCGGTGCCAGCCCGGATCCCCGACTGCTGGCCGGCCGGGACATGGCCTTGGTCCACTGCTGCACGTGCGAGGTTCGGATCTGGCGCACGGGCACCTCGGCGAACGTCACCGTGGCTGCTGCCTGCTGGGCCGCCAGGAGCGTTCCGCGCTCCCACACGTGCAGGCTGGACCACTGGTCGAACCAGGCCTTGAACGTGAGCTTCCCGGCATCAGGGTCGACGTAGTCGCCGGTGACGATCGAGGCGGTTACCTCGTCGAGCCAGCGGATGGCGTCGGTCTTGCGGTCGAAGTGGCGGGCGTGCTCCTTGCCCGCTTCGTCGCGGTAGCGGGGGCGCCACCGCCCATCAGGTCTACGCGAAATACTGGCCACTGCTTCTCCCTCGACAGTTCAGCCGTCGGCAGGCTTCCCGGTCGTTGACCCTGCCGCCTGGGGATGACGGTGCGCCAGGACAGCAGCCTCGGGAATCCCTGATCCACAGGCCGCGGCGTGCGCTGTGGGCGGATGCGTCAGGCGCCGGTGGAGCCGGGCCCGTCGTGCTGGGCGTCGATCCAGGCGCGGAGATCATCGCGGCGGTAGAGGACGCGACGGCCGAGACGGAAGCTCTGCGGGCCGGTGCCGAGGTGGCGCCAGTAGCGCAGCGTCGCGACGGGGGCGCGGACGAGCTCGGCTGCTTCGGTGATGGTGAGCAGTTCGGGCGGCTGCGCTGCTGCGAGTTCGGCGCTAGTGGTGATCTGGTCCGGCATGGCTGCCTCCGGGACTGGTCGACTGTGGTGGGTCCTTGTCGTCGACCTCGCCGACTAGCGCACCGACCGAACGCCCTGGGGCACACGTGGGGCACACGCGGCTTCCGCTGCGCCCCACGCGGCATCGATCGCCCGGCGCGTGCGGTCCTCGCTGTCCGGCATCAGATGGCCGTAGGTGGACAGCACGAGTGAGGCGTCGTCGTGGCCGAGCCGCTCCGCGACGGCCACCACCGACTCACCGGCGGCCAGCAATACGGACGCGAAGTGGTGGCGCAGGTGGTGGCTGGTCGTCCCCTCCGGCAGCCCGGTTTTCGTCACCGCCTTTCGGAAGAGGTTGTGCCCGTAGTACACGTGGCCGAGCGGCGTTCCCGTCGTCGTGGTGAACACCGCCCCGTCCTCGCCGGCCGAGTAGCTGGCCAGGTGCCCGGCTATCGCGTCGAGGACGACCTGCGGGGCCGGGATCGTCCGGCGTGACCGGGGCGTCTTGGGCTCCGAGCGCTCCTTGCTGCCGCTCGTGAACTGCCACTCGACCCGGACCGTCCGCCGGAGGAAGTCGACGTCCCCAACCCGGAGCCCCAGCAGTTCGCCGATGCGCAGGCCGAGCCCGGCCTGGGTGATGACCATGGACCGGTAGCGGGCCGGCATCGCGTTCGCGAGTGCCGCGACCTGTTCGACCGTCAACGGCATGACCCGCGGCCGCCGTCGCGGCGACTCCCATACCTTGATCAGCAGCCCTCCGCCGACATCCATCCCCGTAGTTCGTCAGGGGCGGGAGTGGATGCCGATGCCGCCGGAGACGGCGAGGTTGTTCCCGGTGATGTGGCTGGCTGCGGCCGAGGCGAGGAAGGCGACGGCTTCGGCGATGTCGGCGGGGGCGCCGACGCGGCCGAGCGGGATGTCCTGAGCCCAGGAATCGACCATCTCCTGGGAGATGCCCATCTTGCTGTAGGCGGGGGTGTCGACCAGTCCTGGGCTGACGGCGTTGACACGGATGCGGCGGGGGGCGAGTTCGAGGGCGAGGGCCCGCATGAGCGGCACCAGAGCACCCTTGGCGGCTGTCATTGCGGGGCCCAGCCCTTCGCCGGCGCCCACGGTGAACACGACCGCGGCGCCCTCGTTGAGGAGCGGGAGCGCCTTCTGCAGGGTGAAGAAGTTGCCCTTGACGTTGATGTCGAACAGGGCGTCGAAAGCGGCTTCGTCGGTGGACTCGATCAGGCCGGGACGCGAGATGCCCGCGTTGAGGAAGAGCAGGTCCAAAGAGCCGAACCGCTGGCGCGCCTGGTCGATCGCACGGTCGATGTCCGGCAGGGAACGTGCATTCGCCTCGACGGCCGTGACGCCTTCGGGGAGTCCGGCGGCGAGGTCGCCGACGCCGGTGACCATGACGCGGTAGCCGCGCGAGTGGAGCAGTTCTGCGGTCGCCTTGCCGATGCCGCTGGTTCCACCGGTGATCAGAGCTGCAGGTGCAGACATGACGAGTTCCTTCGCGTGTTCGTGGACAGATGTGCCGGTCGCAGAGTTGATCGACCGGTCAGTGGCAGCCTACGCCGAACTGGCAGTCACTGCCAAACCACTGGTGACTGTCTGACTGGCAGCGCGGGAATACCCTGACGTCATGAAGCAAGAGGGCAGGGCAGCGGGGACGCCAGCCACGCTGTGGGACCGGACCCGGCTGCTGGCCAGCCGAGACGTCCTCGAGACGGCTCTGCGCCTGTTCACCGAGCAGGGCTACGACGAGACGACCATCGCCCAGATCGCCCGGGAGGCCGGCGTCTCCCAGCGGACCCTGTTCCGCTACTTCGGCACGAAGGAAGACCTTCTCGGCGGCAACCAGGACCGGTTCGGGCAGGTCCTGGCGGACGCGATCAGCGAACAGCACGCGGAGGTCGGCGTCTGGGAGGCCCTGCGCGCAGGAGTCGTCGCCGCACAGGCCCTGCACGACGGTCCAGAACAGGCCTTGAAGCGGTTCCGCCTCCTGCACGACACCGCCACGCTGCGCGCCGGCTGGCTCGAGAAGCGACTGCGATTCCAGGAGGACCTGCTGCCTCTGGTCAAGGCGCGGATGGACCTTGCTGTCGGCAGTACGGATCCCGCGGCACGCGCGGTGATCGCGACGGTGTTCGCGTGCCTGGACGCCGCATCGATGACGTGGGTCGACAACGACGGCAAGGGCGACCTCATGGACCTTTACGACGAGTGCCTGGCCGCCGTGCGCGGCTGCCCCACAGCGACCAGCCAGCCTTGAACTGTGGGCCGACAGCGCCACATTCATCGGCCTGAGCCGGATCACCGGTAGCGCTGAGGTCGGCCAGCACCGCACAGATCGTCTCGACACCCCAACGCAGACCCTCGGGCTGCTCACCGACGTGGGCGTCGATGAACTCCACGATCAGCGGGACGGCCGGTCGAGCTCGGCCGCGAAGAAGGCCGAGG
>JAOPWV010000201.1 GCA_025965475.1 Frankiales bacterium
GACGCCTCGTGCAGCGCGTCGTGCGCGGCGCGTTCGGCCGTGCTCACGAACGCGCGCCGCCCGCGCACGGTCCGCTGCAGCACGACGAGCGGCGCGGCGAGCAGCCCGGCCAGGGCACCCGCCACGAGCAGACCCTGCGACATGGGCGGGACTGTAGGGCCGGCACCTGTCTGGATGCACCTTCCCGGCACGGCCTAGCGTTGCCCGTCGTGACCGATCCGCTTGCCGCCCTGCTCGACCTGCCCGGCGTGCCCGAGGCGGTGGGTCGCGCCCGCACCGCGGTGGACGGCCTGCTCGGGCACCGCGTGCTGCGCCGCCGGTCCGCCGAGGTGACGGCGGAGTCGGCGCTGCGCGGCGCCCGGGCCAGTGCGGAGCTGGAGGGCGCCGGCATCGAACTCGAACGGCTGCGCGGCCAGCTGCTCGCCGGCGGCACCGTCACGCTGCCCTCCAAGGACGGCCGCGGCGGCCAGCTGGTCGAGGGCGCCGTCCGGTTGCACGCCGAGCTCGGGTCGGTACTCGCGGCCTGGCGGCACTCGCCGCGCCAGGCGCTGGCCCGGCTGCACGTCCTGGTGGCCGGCGACCTGGTCGAGGCCGACGCGCTCGGCCGGCCGCGTCCCGCCGGCGCGCCGTACGAGGACCCGCTCGGCCTGGGCCCGGCGCCCGACCCGCTCGAGGTGGCCGCCCGGCTGGACGGCCTGTCCCGGCTGCTGACGTCGCCGACGAAGGCGCCGGCGGTCGTGGTGGCCGGCGTCGTGCAGGGCGAGCTGCTCGCGCTGCGCGCGTTCGGCTCGCTCGACGGACTCGTCGCCCGCGCCGCCGGCCGGCTCGTGCTCATCGAACGCGGACTCGACCCCAAGGCGGTGTCCGCGCCGGAGGTCGGACACGCGGAGCTGCACCACGAGTACGCCGAGGCGGCCCGGGACTATGTGCACGGCGGGCCGGCGGGGGTGGCCCGGTGGCTCGACCACTGCGGATCAGCGGTCGCGCTGGGCGCCCGGGAGGGGCTCGCCGTCTGCGAGGCGATCCAGCGCGGCCTGCCGGCCTGACCCCACCGCCTTGACGTCGTGATCACGGGATTGCTGGCGCCAGGGGCCTATCAAAGCCATGATCACGCGGCTCGACAGAGGGCGGGACACCTTCGGGGGAAGGGGCAGGGGAACGGCGCCTCGCCGAGGCGGGGCGCCGTCGCCATGCACGGCAAGCACGAGTTACCAGGCGTGCACCTCGAGTCGTCGCACCGGCCAGTGGCCGTTCGACGTGCCATACGTGGCGGGTCGCACGTGGGTGCCCTACTGCCGTACACGGACCGCCGTCGGAGGGAACGTCGTCCGCCCGCTGGCGGCTGTCCGTCAATCCGTTCTACGCGCGTCCGCGGCGTCTGGGAAGGGGCTAGCCATGACTACTTTGGGCTACCTCGTCCGGTGCCCTGCCCACCACGCGAGCCCGACAGCTCCGACCGCGGCCACGACCCCGGCGTACGCCACCGGCGGTCCCGGAGGGCTCGGCAGTGACGGGATCCGGTTGCGCATGCGGACCGGCCGCCGGAACTCCTGGACGGGCCAGTCCTTCTCCGCGGCGGCGCGGCGCAGGGCCTTGTCCGGGTTGACCGCGGTCGGGTGGCCGACGAGTTCGAGCATCGGCAGGTCGGTGATCGAGTCGCTGTAGGCGTACGAGCGCGCCAGGTCGTAGTCCTGCTCCCCGGCGAGCTGCCGCATCGCCGTCGCCTTGCCCTCGCCGTACGCGTAGAAGGCGATGTCCCCGGTGTAGCGCCCGTCCTCGACGACCATCCGCGTCGCGACGACCCGGTCCACCCCGAGCATGGCGCCGATGGGGCCGACGACCTCCTCGCCGCTGCTGCTGACGATGACCACGTCGCGCCCGGCCGCCCGGTGCTCCTCGAACAGGGCGACGGCCTCGTCGTAGACCAGCGGATCGATGAGTTCGTGCAGCGTCTCGGCCACGATGGCGCTGACCTGCTCGACCGGCCAGCCCGCGCACAGCGCCTTGAGGTAGTCCCGCATCTTGTTCATCTGGTCCTCGTCGGCGCCCTGGAGCAGGTAGACGAACTGGGCATACGACGACTTCAGGACGGCCCGGCGGTTGACGAGGCCGCCCTTGTAGAACGGTTTGCCGAACGCGAGCGTGCTCGACCGGGCGATGACGGTCTTGTCCAGGTCGAAGAAGGCCGCCGCGCTGCGACGCCCCGGCTGGTTCTGGCTCATCGCCGCACCCTAGGCGCGTCCACCGCATCCCACCCCCGGACGGCTGGTCGGCGTCCACAGCTTGCCGGCTCGTCCCCAGGTGCAGCCGGTCCTGCCTCCGCCTCTCCCGCGCCGTCGCAGGCTCGCCTCCTCGCCGACCGCCAGGAGGACCCGTGCCGCCCGCCCGACCGCTCGTCGTCACCTCCGACGCCGACCTGCTCGAGGACCTGCTGCGTATCGCGGCGACCGCCGCTGTGGAGGTGGAGGTGGCGCCGGACGCCGGCGCGGCCCGGCGGTCCTGGGCCGGTGCGCCGGCTGTGGTCGTCGGCCCCGATGCGGCTCTCGGCTGCGGCCGGCTCCGGTTGCCCCGCCGTCCCGGGGTCGTGCTGCTCGGGGACGACCTCGACGACGCGGGGATCTGGCAGCTCGCCGTGGAGGTCGGCGCCGAGCACGTCGTGTTCCTGCCGGACGCGCAGGCCTGGCTGATGGAGCTGCTGGCGGAGGCCGTCGAGCCGTCGTCCACCTCCGGCCGGGTGCTCGCGGTGGTCGGCGGCCGGGGCGGCGCCGGAGCGACCACCCTCGCCGCCGCGCTCGCGGTCACCGCGGCACGCCAGGGCCGGCGGACGATGCTCGTCGACGGCGACCCGCTCGGTGGGGGCATCGACCTCGTGTTCGGTGGCGAGGGCGACCACGGCCTGCGCTGGCCCGAGCTCGGTGCGACGCGCGGCAGGCTGCCGGGCGCCACTCTGACGGGCGCGTTGCCGCGGATGAACGAGCTGTCGGTGCTGTCCTGGGACCGCGGTCAGGCGATGTCGGTCCCGGTCGAGGCCATGGAGTCGGTGCTCGACGCCGGGCGGCGTTCGTCCGACGTCGTGGTCGTCGACCTGCCCCGCCAGACCGACGCGTGCTCCCGGACGGCCCTGCAGGTCGCGTCCCTCGTGCTGCTCGTCGTGCCTGCGGAGGTACGGGCCGCCGCGGCCGCCTCACGGGTCGCCGCGCAGCTCGCCCCGGCCTGCGCCGACCTGCGGCTCGTGGTGCGCGGACCCGCGCCGTCGGGGCTCGGCGCGGACGAGGTGGCCGAGGCACTGGGGCTGCCGCTGGCCGGATACGTCCGCGGCGAGCCCGGCCTCGACCTGGCGCTGGATCGCGGCGAACCACCGGCCGGGCGTGGCCGCGGACCCCTGTCCGTGCTGTGCGAGCGGGTGCTCGACGAGGTGCTGCCGCCGGTCCGGGGCGCCGCGTGACGACGGTCGACGCCGACCTGGTGGAGCGGGTGCGCCGCCGCGTCGGCGCGGCCGGGGGTCCTGCGACCGCCGCCCGGGTGGCCGCCGCGCTGCGGGAGGAGGGCGGCGCGCTGCGCGGCGACGTCGGTGATGTCCTGGCGGTGGTTCAGAGCGAGATCGTCGGTGCCGGTCCGCTGGAGGCACTGTTGGCCGACGCGTCGGTCACGGACATCCTTGTGAACGGTCCGGGCGAGGTGTGGGTGGACCGGGGTAGCGGGTTGGAGCGCACCGCGGTCCGTTTCGCCGACGATGCGGCCGTACGCCGGCTGGCGCAGCGCCTCGCCGGGCCTACCGGGCGGCGGCTCGACGATGCGCAGCCCTGGGTCGACGCGCGGTTGGCTGACGGGGTCCGGCTCCATGCGGTGCTGCCGCCGGTCGCGCCGGCCGGTACCTGTCTGTCGCTGCGGGTCCCCCGCCGACGGGTGTTCTCCGTCGGCGAGCTGCAGTCCGCCGGCACGGTGCCGGCGGACGGTGCGGCTCTGCTCCGCCGGCTGGCGGCCTCCCGGACCGCGTTCCTCGTCAGCGGCGGCACCGGAACCGGCAAGACGACCCTGCTGTCCACGCTGCTGTCCCTGGTCGATCCGGCCGAGCGCGTGCTGCTCGTCGAGGACGCGGGGGAGCTGAGGCCGGACCGGCCCCACGTGGTCCGCCTGGAGGCGCGGCCGCCCAATGTCGAAGGCGCCGGTGCGGTCACGCTGCGCGACCTGGTCCGGCAGGCGCTCCGGATGCGGCCGGATCGGCTGGTCGTGGGCGAGGTCAGGGGGGCCGAGGTTCTCGACCTGCTCGCCGCGCTCAACACCGGTCACGAGGGCGGATGCGGGACCGTGCACGCGAACTCAGCCGAGGACGTCCCGGCCCGGCTGGAGGCGTTGGCCGCGGTGGCGGGACTCAACCGCGAGGCGTTGCACAGCCAGCTTTCCTCGGCGCTGCAGGTGGTGGTCCACCTGGTGCGGAATGCCGACGGTCGCCGCCGGCTCGCCGGGCTCTGGGTGCTGTCCCGGGGGCAGGCGCAGCTGGTCGAGGCGGTTCCCGCGTGGGCCTGGGACGGGGCCTCGGCGGTCGGCACTCACGGACCGGGCGCGGACCTGCTGGCTCGGCTGCTCGCATGACTGGCCTGGGCCTGCGGCAGTGAGCGTGTGGCTGCCTGCGTCGCTGGCCGCCGCCTCCGTCGCCACGGTCCTCGGCGCCGCGCGGCCGGGTGCGACGCGACTGGCCGCGGTACCCCTGCGCCCGCAAACCCGGAAGCGGCCCTTCTCGTACCGGACCTCGGCGGTGCCGGTCGCTGCGGGCGCGGCCGCGCTGGTTGCTGCCGGTCCGCTGGCGGCTGCGCTGGCCTGCGTCGCCGCGGTGCTGGCCG
>JAOPWV010000073.1 GCA_025965475.1 Frankiales bacterium
ACCGCGGCCAGCCGGGCGAAGGCCGCGGCCGGGTCCGTGGCCAGGGGCGCGACGGCCATGACGCCGGCCAGCCGGAGCCCGTCGGCAGCCGCCGCCGCATCGGCCAGGTCCCGGACGTCCTCCGGCAGCGCTCCTCCGCGGGCACGGTCGCCGTCCAGGCTGACCTGGATCAGCACCTCGACGGTCCGCCCGCTGCGGCGTGCGCCGGCGGCGAGCGCATCGACCAGGGCGGTCCGGTCGACCGAGTGCACGACGTGCGCGTACGACGCGACGCTGCGCGCCTTGTTGGTCTGTACCGCGCCGACGAAGTGCCAGCGCACGCCGTCCACCTCGGCCGCCTTGCGCGCGGCCTCCTGGTCGCGGTTCTCCCCGAAGTCGCGGATCCCGAGGTCCCGCAAGGCGGCCACGTCCTCGGCCGGCCAGGTCTTGCTCACGGCCACGAGGAGGACCTCCTCCCGCGCGCGGCCCGCTGCCTGGCAGGCCGCGGCGACGCGTTCCTCGACGGCGGCCAGGTTCCCCGCCAGCTCGCGTACGCGGCTCACGTCAGCACCGCGATCCCGGCGTACCGGCCGGTGGCCCCCGAGTCGCGCCGGTAGCTGAACAGCCGCGGGTCCTCGGCGGAGCACCCGGGCAGCCAGTCCACGTCGGCACCGCCGGCCGTCAGCTGGGCGACCACACCGGCCGCGATCGCGAGCGAGGGTTGCCCGTCCCGGGCGACCGACCTCGACTCCGGGCTGACCGCGGCGACCTCCTCGCGCATGGCCGCCGGCACGGGGTAGCACCGGCCGCAGATCGACGGCCCGACGCGGGCCACGATCCGGCGCGCCCCCAGGTCGCGCATCGCCGCCAGCAGCGCCGGGACCACACCGAGCGCCAGGCCCTGCCGGCCCGCATGTGCGACACCGACCACCCCCGCCTCGGCGTCCGCAGCGAGGACGGGCGTGCAGTCGGCGACGAGCACGGCCAGCGCGAGTCCCGGCCGGGTGGTGACCAGCGCGTCGGCGCGCGGTGGCGGGCCGAACGACTCGAACGTGTCGTGGACGACCGCGACCTCGCGGCCGTGCACCTGGTCCATCCAGGCCACCCGTTCGACGTCGAGGACGGCCGCGAGGAGGCGGCGGTTCTCGACAACGGCGTCGCGGTCGTCCCCGACGTGGACGGCGAGGTTCAGGGCGTCGTACGGCGCAGTGCTGACACCGCCGGTGCGGTCGGTGATCGCGAACCGCGCCCCGCGGATCCGCTCGTCCCAGGCCAGCACGGCTAGCGGGCGCGGAGGCCGAGCGGGGTGTCCATCACGGAAGCGTGCCTCAGCCCGCAGCGGGGCCGACGCGGGGGTCGGCGGCGCTGTACGGAGCCGGGACCGGCACCGCCGCACCGCGGATGTCCCGCGCGACCGGGCCGAGCTGCTCCGGGGGCAGCGGCCGGGACCACAGGTAGCCCTGGAAGACGCGGCACCCGTGGTCGCGCAGCACCTCGAGCTGCCAGGTGGTCTCGACACCTTCGACGACGGTGTCCAGCCCGAGCGAGGTGGCCAGCGCCACGACCGCTCCGGCGACGCGGCCCTCGGCGCAGTCCTGCCCGACCCGGTTGACGAAGACCTTGTCGATCTTCAGGACGTCGACCGGGAGCCGCGCCAGGTAGCTCAGCGAGGAGTAGCCGGTGCCGAAGTCGTCGAGCGCCAGGCCGACGCCGAGCTCCTTGAGCGCGCGCAGGCGCTCGACCGCGAGGTCGGTGTTGTCCATCAGGACCGACTCGGTGATCTCGAGCACGAGCCGGTCCGGCCGCAGGCCGGACTCCTCGAGCGCGTCGCGGACGTCGGCGACGATGTCGGAGTGCTGGATCTGCTTGAGCGAGAGGTTGATGCTCATGCGCGGCGGCCGCTCGGCGCTGGCCGCCTCCAGGCGGCGCGCGTGGCGGCAGCCCTCGCGCAGCACCCAGCGCCCGATCGGGATGATCAGCCCGGTCTCCTCGGCGATCGGGATGAAGTCCGCCGGCGAGATCATGCCGCGCTCGGGGTGGTTCCAGCGCAGCAGCGCCTCGACGCCGGTCACGGAGCCGTCGACCAGGCGCACGACCGGCTGGTAGTACAGCTCGAGCTGGCCGGTGTCGATCGCGCGCTGCAGGTCGGTGCGCAGCTCCAGGCGGGCGAGCACGCCCTCGTGCATGGCCGGCTCGAAGAGGCGGTAGGCGCCGTTGCCGTCACGCTTGGCGATGTACATGGCGGCGTCGGCGTCGCGGATCAGCTCCTCGGCGTTGCGCGCGTCGTCGGCCACGGCGACCGAGATGCCGAGGCTGCCGCGGACGGTCACTTCGCGGTGGCCGGCACGCATCGAGAGCGCGAGCATCTCCAGAATCCGCTGGGCGGCGTCGGCCGCCTCCTGGCTGCCCTCGACGTCCTCCAGCAGCACGGCGAACTCGTCGCCGCCGAAGCGCGCGGCGGTGTCGGCGCCGCGGACGTTGGCGTCCAGGCGCCGCGCAACCTCCACGAGCACCTCGTCGCCCGCGGCGTGCCCGAGCGAGTCGTTGATCATCTTGAAGTCGTCGAGGTCGAGGAAGATCACGGCGAGGCAGCGGCCCTTGCGGCGGCCGCGGGCGATCGCCTGGCGCACGCGCTCGGTGAACATCGCGCGGT
>JAOPWV010000112.1 GCA_025965475.1 Frankiales bacterium
ACTCCACGCGGCGGCCGCGCGGCCCGCCCGGCACGCCGCCGGCCCCGCGTCCGTCCCACCGGCCCTCCCAGCGGGACTGACCCGCCAGGTCGTGCGCTGGGCTCAGGACGGCGTGGCGCGCCAGTACGTCGAGATCGCTCCGGCCGGACAGACCGGCCCGCTGCCCCTCGTCGTGGTCCTGCACGGCTGGCGCCAGACGCCCTGGGTCGCCGAACGGATCCAGGGCTGGGACGCGCAGGCGCGGGCCCACCACCTGTTGCTGGCCTACGGCGCGGGCTATGCGGGGTCCTGGAACGCCGGGAACTGCTGCGGCCTCGCCGCGGCGCACGGGATCGACGACATGGCCTACCTGGACGGCCTGCTGCGCCGCGCGCAGAGCAGGCACCCGGTGGACCCGCGCCGCATCTATCTGGTCGGGTTCTCCAACGGCGGCATGCTGGCCTACCGGTACGCCTGCTCCCACGCCGAGCTGCTCGCCGGCATCGCGGTGGTCGCGGCCGCGCTGGCGGTCCCGGACTGCCGGCCCTCCCGGCCGGTCGCCGTGCTCGACGTGCAGGGCGCGGCCGACCGGACCGTCCCGTCGGCCGGCAGCGCCTTCAGCCAGGTGCTGCATGCGCCTACGCGGTCCGTGGCCGCGTCGCTCCTGCCGTGGCGTCGCCGGGACGCCGGCACGCCAGGGCTGGTCCGGCTCGTGTCGCTGCCCCACCTCGCGCACACCTGGCCCACCCGCGCCGACGGCGGCTACGACGCCGCGCCCGCGATCTGGAGCTTCCTGGCCGGCCATCCGGCTGGGCCCCCGCCCCGAGCAGCTACGGCAGGCGCCGCATGAGCCTGCTCGGTCTGCCCTTCCTGATCGTCGTCTGCGCGGCCGCGGTCGGCGTACCGGCCGGCGCGTGGTTCCTCTGGCAGCGCTGGCCGGACCGGTGGGCCGGCCCGGGCCGGGCGGTGGGCCTGGCGCTCGTCATGACGATGGGCGCGGTGCTGTCGGCGACGCTCGTGAACCGCAGCTTCGGGTTCTACGGCTCCCTGTCCGAGCTCCTGGCGACCTCCGCCCGCACGTACCAGCCACCGCCCTCGTTCGGTGTCCCCGCCTCGCGGACCCGGCTGGTCGTGCTCACCCCGGGCTGGCAGCAGCTGGCCGGGCGGCAGGCCGCGGCCGGCCGGGGGGCGCTGCTGGACGTCGTGTTCGGCGGTGGGCGCAGCGGGATCTCCCGGCGCGGGCTGGTCTACCTCCCGGCCGCGTACGCGCTCGGGGGCAGCAACGACCGGCTGCCTGTGCTGGAGCTCTTCAACGGCCATCCGGGCAAGCCGCACAACTTCACCGACCAGCTCGACATCGGGCGGGTCCTCGACACCGAGATCATGGCCCGGCGCATACCGCCGATGATCGTCGCGATCCCCACGACGTACCAGGGCCACGTCAGCGAATGCGTCGACGCGGTCCACGGCGAGCAGAACGAGACCTACCTCGCCGTCGACGTGCCGGCCGACATGCAGTCCGCCTTCCGCGTGCTGCCAGGCCGCTCGTTCGCCGCGCTCGGCTACTCCGAAGGCGGCTTCTGCGCGGTCAACCTGGGCCTGCACCACCCCGACCGGTACGCGTCCGCCGCCAGCTTGTCCGGGTACTTCCGCGCGGCCACCGACCCCGGGAGCAGGCCGCTGTACGGGAAGGGCCGGGCGGTCCTGGACCGCAACTCCCCGATCTGGTGGGTCGCGCACCGGGCGCCGACAGGGCCTGCGCTGTACCTGGTGGCGTCGGGCCAGGACCCGGTCTCCACCCGGGAGGACGCCCAGATGCTGGCCGTCACCCACGCGTCCGCCCCGCGGCTCCCGATCGTCGCAGCCCAGCTGCCGGACGGGGGTCACAACTTCGCGACCTGGGCTCGCGCCCTGCCCGCCACGCTCGACTACCTCGGGCGCTACCTGCCGATGCCGCTGACCCCGCCGCTCCTGCTGCCGATGCTGCCCGAGCCGGCTGCGTCCGCGACGGCCGGCCCCACGGCGACGCCGTGGCCCGGCAACGCGCGGACCTCGGTCAGGTCAGGCCACTGGCGTGCGCGAGGAGCCGGCTGATCAGCCGGTGTCCCGCGGCGCTGGGGTGGTCACCGTCCGGCGCCAGCAGTGGGGTCGGGTTGCCGCCACCCTTGAACGGGCCGTACAGGTCGATGTACCTCGCGCCGGCGGCCCGCGCCGTCCGCGCGATGCGCGCGTCGACCGCCCTCGTCAGGGTGTCGCTCGAGCGCACGTAGACGCCGCCGCGGGCGGCAGCGACATCGCCGTCCAGGAAGACGTTCCAGTAGCCGGTCACGAGGATGCGGGCGTTCGGCCCGGCCAGCGCCCGGATGCGGTCCAGGGACGCGCGCAGGCTGCCCGGCAGGGCCGCGAGGTCGGCCCCGAAGCAGGCGGTTCCGGAGGTCTCGCACGCCGGCTTCTCGGCCTGAGCCGAGTCGAAGTCGTTCGCGCCGATCGTCACCGTCACGGTCGTCGCGCGCCGCAGCGCAGCCACCAGCGGGGTGCCGTCGGCGCTGAGCTGGGCGGCGAGTCCGGCCGTCGTCAGGCCGCCGAGCGCGTAGTTGTCGAGCACGGCGGGACGGCGGGTGGCGAGGGTGGCCGTCCTGGCGAGGAGCTCGCCGAACGACGGGCACGAGCAGGCGACGCCGGCCGGCACCGAGTCGCCGAGCACGACGATGCGCTCGGGACGTGCAGGGCCGGGCAGCGGGTAGTGCGCCGCCTGGCCCTGGAAGGCGGGCAAGGGTCCGGACGTCACCGTGGCGGACGACCGTCCATGGACGCCGGCCGCGAGCAGGAGCAGGACCGCGACGACGAGGGCGAGGGCGAGGGGGACGACGACGCGCTGACGTCGCCATCCGGCACGGTCCGGCACAGGCGGCACTCCACAAACGGGACAGACGCGGCGAATGCCCCGTCTGCCGCCACCGTAACCCGTCCGCCGCGCCCTTCCGCCGTGCCTTCCGGACAGTCAGCCGGACCACCGCCGACCCGCGCGTAGGGAAGGACAGGACGGGCAGGGCGGTTCACGTCCACACGCACATCTGAACCACCCTGACCCGAGGAGCGTTGTGACCGCGACACATGACCGGCCCGTCACCGCGAGCGGCACCTTCGACCTGGGCGGCGACCTGACCGTCCACCGGCTCGGCTACGGCGCGATGCGCATCACCGGCAAGGGCATCTGGGGACCCCCGCCGGACCTCGACGTGGCCCGGGCCGTGCTGCGCCGCGCCGTCGGACTCGGCGTGGACTTCATCGACACCGCCGACAGCTACGGCCCGTACATCAGCGAGGACCTGATCCGTGAGGCCCTGCATCCGTACGAGGGGGTCGTCGTCGCCACGAAGGGCGGCCTGACCCGCAGCGGCCCGGACGTCTGGGCGCCGCTCGGGCGGCCCGAATACCTGCGCCAGTGCGTCGAGATGAGCCTGCGCCGCCTGGACGTCGAGCGGATCGACCTGTGGCAGCTGCACCGCATCGACCCGAAGGTCGCGCGCGAGGAGCAGTTCGGCGTGATGAAGGATCTGCAGGCCGAGGGCAAGATCCGGCACCTCGGCCTGTCCGAGGTGTCGGTGGAGGAGATCGAGGCGGCCCGGGAGTACTTCGAGGTCGTCAGCGTGCAGAACCTGTTCAACCTGGTGACCCGCACGTCCGAGCCGGTTCTGGACTACTGCACGCAGCAGGGCATCGCCTTCATCCCGTGGTTCCCGGTTGCCGCGGGCGACCTGGCCAAGCCGGGCGGCGTGCTCGACACGATCAGCAAGGAGACGGGCCACACGCCCGCCCAGCTCGCGCTGGCCTGGCTGCTGCGCCGCTCCCCCGTGATGCTGCCGATCCCCGGCACCGGCTCGGTGGAGCACGTCGAGGAGAACGCTGCTACCGCGACCGTGCAGCTGACCGACGAGCAGTACGACGCGCTGACCGCCGCCAGCCGCTAGTCCCCCGGCTGGTCCTGGGCGGCCGGTGAGGCGGGCAGCTCGCGCTCGTAGCGGTAGCCGAAGCCGCGGACCGTGGCGATCCGCTCGGGCTGCTCACCCGCGTCGCCGAGCTTGCGGCGCAACGACGACACGTGCATGTCCAGCGTCTTCGTCGACCCGAACCAGTGCTCGTCCCAGACCTCGGCCATCAGCCGGTCGCGACTGACCGCGCTGCCCGCCTCGGACATGAGCATCGACAGCAGGTCCAGCTCCTTCGGCCGCAGCGCGAGCTCGGTGCCGTCGACCAGGCAGCGCCGGGCGGCCAGGTCGAGGACGACATGTCCGACCGCGAGCCGGTCACCTGCGCTGGTCGGCGTCCGCCGGCGCAGGTGCGCGCGCAGCCGGGCGAGCAGTTCGGCGAGCCGGAACGGTTTGGTGAGGTAGTCGTCCGCGCCCGCGTCCAGCCCGATCACGACGTCGATCTCGCTGTCCCGGGCGGTGAGCACCACGAGCACCGTGCTCGGCAGCGAAGCGCGGAGCCGTCGGCAGAGCTCGACGCCATCGAGGTCGGGCAGGCCGAGGTCGAGCAGCACGAGATCCGGGACGTGCTCGCCGGCCAGCCGTTCGGCCGTCGTGGCGTCGGGCGCCAGCTGGGCGTCGTACCCCTGCACCTTCAGGGCGTGGACGAGTGAGGGCCCGATGTCGGGGTCGTCCTCGACGACGAGCAGGCGCGCGATCATGCATCCCCTTCAGCGGCGGGCAGGAGAACGGACAGGACCGGCCGGGGCCCGGGCGCGGTCACGACCAGGCGCCCGCCCTCGGCTTCCGTGAGAGAGCGTGCCAGGGCCAGCCCGATGCCGTGCCCGCGGGCGTCCGGAGAGCGGCGCAGGAAGGCGCGTTCCGGGTCCGGCCCGAGCCCCGGGCCCTCGTCGCAGACGTCCACCGCGACGCCGGGCCCGGCCGGGCGGACGGCCACCAGCACGTTCCCGGCGCCGTGGGCGAGGGCGTTGTCCACCAGGACGTCGAGCACCTGACCGAGCGCGACCGCGGAGCAGGCGGCCTCGGGGACGTCCCCCGCGATCTGGACGTGCACGCTGCGCCCGAGGTCGTCGGCGGCGCCGAACCACCGCACGCGCATGTCCCGCACCACGGCGCCGGCGTCGCACCGCCCGCCGGCCGAACCCGTGTCGCGGGCCAGCATCAGCAAGGACCGCACGGTCCGCTCCAGCTCGTCGAGCCGGGTCACCGCGTCCTGCAACGCGACGTCCCGGTCCGCGGCCGGGTCCAGCAGGGCGCTCTCGAGACCGAGTCGCAGCCGCGTCAGCGGGGTCCGCAGCTGGTGGGAGGCGTCCGCGGAGAAGGCCCGCTCGCGCTCGAGCATCGCGCCCAGCCGCGTCGCGGTCTCCCCCAGCGCGATGCCCGCCGCGTCCGCCTCCGCCAGCCCGGTGTTCTGGACCCGCACCCCGAAGTCGCCCCGCCCGAGCGCCTGCGCGTCGGCGGTCAGCTGCTCGAAGGGCAGCGCCAGCGCGCGGGCGCGACGGGAGCCGACGAGCCAGGCGATCCCGAGTACGGCCGCGGCGAGCAGCGCCATCAGGGCCCAGGACCGGTACGTACGGGCGACCACCTCCCCGTACGGCGACGCGGCGCGCACCGAGAACGTGCCGCCGTTGTCGCGCCGGAACGGCAGCGCCACCTCCAGCTCGTCGCCCACGACGCCGCGGGTCTCCATGCGCCTACGCGCAGCCTGCCGGGCGACGTCGTCCGACGCCGGCCCGGAACCGGCCAGCCGCGTGCCGGCGGCGTCGTACAGCCCGAGCGTGATGTGCGGGTACCGCGGCCGGGGCAGTGGAGTCGTCGGGCCCAGCAGGTCCTGCGGGATGTTGACCAGCACCCGGGCCGCCTCGCCCTCGAGCCGGGTCTCGGCCTGGCCGCGGTAGAGCGTGCTCAGGGCGGCGCCGAGCGGGAGGCCCATCAGCAGCAGCGCCAGGGCGACAGTGCCGACGATGGCCGCGCGGACCCGGGCGCGCACGGAACCGGACTGGGCCACGCGCCCACCCTAGGAGGGACGACCCCGCGGCACGTCCGGCTCGCCGTAGGGTCGGCACATGGCTCAGCTCAGGATCGGACTCGCGCAGGTCGACAGCACCGTCGGCGATCTCGCCGGCAACGCCGACATCGTGAGCAGCTGGACCGCGCACGCGCGTGAGCGGGGCTGTCACCTGGTGGCGTTCCCCGAGATGATGCTGACCGGCTACCCGCCGGAGGACCTCGTGCTGCGGGCCTCGTTCGTCCAGGCCAGCCTCGACGCGCTCGCGGCGCTGGCAGCTCGTCTGGACGCCGAAGGCGCCGGCGACATGGCCGTCGTCGTCGGCTACTGCGGCCGGTCGGAGACCCCGGCGCCGGCGGTCGGCCGGCCGGCCGGCGAACCGCAGAACGCCGCGGCGGTGCTCTACGGCGGCCGGGTGGTCGCGACGTACGCCAAGCACCACCTGCCGAACTACGGCGTCTTCGACGAGTTCCGGTACTTCGTGCGCGGCGACCGCTTCCCCGTCCTCCGCCTGCACGGGGTCGACGTCGGCCTCACGATCTGCGAGGACCTCTGGCAGGAGGGCGGTCCCGTGGCGGTGGCCGACGCGGCCGACGTCGGGCTCCTCGTCTGCATCAACGGCTCGCCGTACGAGCAGGGCAAGGACGACGTGCGCGGGGAGCTCGCCAGCCGACGCGCGACCGAGGCCGCCGCGGCGCTGGCCTACGTCAACATGGTCGGCGGCCAGGACGAGCTGGTCTTCGACGGCGACTCGCTCGTCACGGACGCCGACGGCCGCGTCCTGGCCCGGGCCCCCCTCTGGGAGGCCGGCATGATCGCCATCGACCTGGACCTGCCCGCCGCGACGTCCTCGCTGGTCGGCCCGGTGGACGCGCGCGACGGCACCACGATGACCGTCGAGCGGGTGACGCTGTCCGAGGCGCCGACCGCGCCGCACGAGCCGGTGCAGGTGGGCATCGCCCCGCGGCTCGAGGACGAGGCCGAGGTCTGGGGGGCGCTGGTCACCGCGACGCGCGACTACGTCCGCAAGAACCGCTTCACCTCCGTCGTGCTCGGCCTGTCCGGTGGCATCGACTCGGCGGTCGTGGCGACGATCGCGGCCGACGCCCTCGGCCCGGAGGCCGTGCACGTGATCGGGATGCCCAGCCGGTTCTCCTCCGACCACTCCATCGCCGACGCGAAGGACCTCGCGCAGCGGCAGGGCCTGGGCTGGCAGCTGGTGCCGATCACGCGCATGGTGGAGGCCTGGGAGCAGACGATCGAGCTGACGGGCCTGGCCGTCGAGAACCTCCAGGCCCGGGTCCGCGGCACGACCCTGATGGCGCTGTCCAACGAGCACGGCCACCTGGTGCTGACCACCGGCAACAAGAGCGAGCTGGCGACCGGGTTCTCCACGCTGTACGGCGACTCGGCCGGCGGGTTCGCGCCCATCAAGGACGTGCCCAAGTCGATGGTGTGGCGGCTGGCCCGGTGGCGCAACGCGTCGGCGGCCGCCCGCGGTGAGACCCCGCCGATCCCGGAGAACAGCATCGACAAGCCGCCGTCCGCCGAGCTCGCCCCCGGCCAGCTCGACAGCGACCGGCTCCCGCCGTACGAGGAGCTCGACGCGCTGCTCGACGACTACATCGAGCGCGACCTGGGCCGGGCCGAGCTCATCGCCAAGGGCCACGCACCGGCCACGGTGGACCGGGTGATCAAGCTGGTGGATGCCGCCGAGTACAAGCGGCGGCAGTACCCGCCGGGCCCGAAGATCACGCCGCGCGCGTTCGGCCGCGACCGGCGGCTGCCCATCACGTCGCGGTGGCGAGAAGGCGAGTGACCGGTTCCACACGGCCCGGCCGCCCAGCGCATGCGACCCTTGTCCCGTCCGGGGACACCGTCAGGGTGCCTCGAGTCGAGGGAGTGTCATGACCACTGAAGCCACGCTGTACGGCGGTATCACCAGCCGCCGCGTCACCGTCCGCGACCTCCAGTCCGCGAAGGACCGCGGGGAGCGCTGGGCGATGCTCACGTCGTACGACATGCTCACCGCCGCCCTGTTCGACGAGGCCGGCATCCCCGCCCTTCTCGTCGGCGACTCCGCCGGCAACAACGTCCTGGGCTACGAGACCACGGTGCCGGTGACGGTGGAGGACATGGTCCCGCTGGTTCGCGGCGTCGCCAGGGCCACCAAGCGGGCCCTGGTCGTGGCCGACCTGCCGTTCGGGTCCTACCAGGCGTCGCCGGCCCAGGCGCTGGAGACCGCGGTGCGGTTCCTGCGCGAGGGGGCACAGGCCGTCAAGCTCGAGGGCGGCCGCCGCGTCCTGCCGCAGGTCTCCCTGCTCGTCGAGTCCGGCGTCCCGGTCATGGGCCACCTCGGGCTCACCCCGCAGTCGGTCAACACCTTGGGCGGCTACCGCGTGCAGGGCCGCGGCGACGACGGCGACCGGCTGATCGAGGACGCCCTCGCGCTGCAGGAGGCCGGCGCCTTCGCGGTGGTGCTGGAGGTCGTCCCGGCCGACCTGGCCGAGCGCGTCAGCAAGGAGCTGGTCATCCCGACAGTCGGGATCGGCGCCGGACCGGGCACCGACGCCCAGGTGCTCGTCTGGACCGACATGGCCGGGCTCACCCCCGGACCGGGGCCCAAGTTCCTCAAGCGGTACGCCGACCTGCGCGGGATCCTGCAGGCCGCGGTCACCGAGTACGCCGAGGACGTCCGGTCCGGCGCCTACCCCTCCGCGGAGCACGGCTACAGCTGAGCCGGGCGGAGCTACAGCTCCCTCTGCTGATTGCGTCCGCCCCCGTACGACGCTCACGAGCGGTTCAGACGAGCGGACGTCGTCAGAGGGCGAGCTGCCTCGTCAGCACCTGCCGGGCCTCGGCCAGCGACGGCCCGTACCAGGTGAGGTGCCGGCCACTGACCAGCGCCGAGGCGACGGCGAACGCCTCCGGCCCGTCGCCGGCCGCGAACGCATAGGGCTCGTCCGGCAGGACGGCGAGGTCCAGCGGCGGCAGGGAGGTCGGGTCGAAGCGCGGGTACCGCTCCGGCTCCGCCGCCAGCACGTTGTCCACGCCGAGCCGCGCGAGCAGGTCGCCGGCGAAGGTGTCCCGGCCCAGCGCCATCCAGGGGCGGCGCCAGATCGGCACGACGGCCCGTCGCCGCGGGCCGTCGTAGGGCTGCACCCAGGCCGCCCGGGCCGCCGCCAGCCAGGCCGGACTGCCCGCGCCGATCCGTTCCAGGATCCGGCCCAGCTCATCGAGCCCCTCGGGGACGGTGCGGACCTGGGTGACGTCGACCGCCAGCCCCGCGTCGGCCAGCGCGGCCAGGTCCTCCGGTCGGTTCTCCTCCTCGTTGGCGAGGACGAGGTCGGGGGCCAGCGCGATGACCGCCGCGACGTCGGGGTTCTTCGTGCCGCCGATGCGCGCCACGTCGAGGTCGGCCGGATGGCTGCAGTAGGCGGTGGCGCCGACGAGTACGCCGGGCGCACTGACCGCGACCGCCTCCGTCAGCGAGGGCACGAGCGAGACGACCCTCAGAGCTCTGCCATCCCTTCGCCGCCGCCGGGACACGAGTCTCGCAGGGACGCCTGCAACACCGGCGGTCCCGCGGGCAGGAGATGCCGGGGGCGCGTCGAACTCCAGGCCTACACGGGGGCGGACATCGGGAGGTGAGGTGGACGAGCGCTGTGGATCGCTGCCCGTTCCCCGTTCGCTACGCGCGGTCCCGCTGGACGACGCGGGTCTGCCCCGGGTCGCTGAGCTGGCCGACCTGCTCCGTGACGTCGCGGGTCTGCGCAGCTCGTTGCGCAAGGACCTGGCGCTGGCCGCGACCGCCGTCGAGGCCGGCGCCGACGACCTGGCCGGCTGGCTGGTGGTCGGTGACGGGCGCGAGGTCCGCGCGTTCGAGCAGCGGACGACGGCACGCCTGGCCCGGCTCGCTGCCGCGGAGGCGGTCGCCATCCGGGCGCCCGAGGCGCCAAGGGCCCTCGCTCCGGTCCAGCGCGGCCGCCGGCGGCTCCCGCCCCTCGCACAGCTGCTGGCTGCCGCTGCCGTCATCGGGTTCCTGGCCGGCCTGGTGCCGGCCCTGACCCACAGTCGGCCCGCGACGACCTCAGCGGCCGCCCTGCAGTCGTACGCGACGGTCACGCGGCTGGCCTCCACGGGCGCCCCGGCGAGCCGCATCACCCAGGCGGCCGAGGAGTTCCACGCGGACCTGGCGCCGGTCGTGGCCGACGCGGGCAGCGACCCGGCCGCCACCGAACGGGCGCTCGCGCTCCTGCAGGGCGAGCGCGCCGTGATCGCCGGCGGCAACCACCGGGTCGCGCTCGGCCGCGTGCTCCGCCAGGCCGACGCGATGGTCGCTCGCCTGAGCGCGGCGCTGCCGGCCCCGGTGGACCCCGGCGCCGGCGGGCTCGCGCCGGCCCGGACGTCGGCGCCGGTGCCCACCGCTCCGCCCCTGGTGCCCGTGCCGTCGCTGCCCTCCGCCGCACCGCAGGAGCCCGACGTACGCCTGGGGTTCTCACCGACGTCGATCACCGGTCCCTGATCCGCGCCGGAAACCGGTGGATGGCTGGGCGGCGCTGCGCAACCCTCTCGCCCGGTGACCGCTTCCCTTGCGCGGCATCGCCGAGGGGATCCGTTTCGCGCGGAGCCGCCCAGAGCTGACGGGCACGTACCTCGTCGGCATCGACGCGATGCTCTTCGGCATGCCGAACGCGCTGTTCCGGGCATCTGCGCGGCCGGCTGGCCGGATCGAGCTCGTCAGCTGCTCGAGCGGTCCGACGCTGGGCGGCGTGGAGGCGGGTGCGGTCGCGGCGATGACCGGACCGCGGTTCCCGGTCGGCATCGGCGGCGTGTCCTGCGTCGCCGGGACGCGGGCGCTTGCCGCCGCGCCGCCGGCCTTCCGCCGGTACGACGGCCGGGCGATCAGACCGGCTGGAAGGTGACCTTGCGGGTCTCGGGGTCCGCCGTGACGAGCCGGACCCGCAGCCACTGGCCCAGCGGCAGCTCGGTCCCCTCGCAGCGGGCCAGCACGGCCGGGTCGGCGAGCTGCACCACTCCGGCCTTCGTGTTGCGCTCCACCACGACCGCGTCGAACTCCTCGCCGACCCGGTGTGCGAGCACCACCGCCTCGGCTAGGTCGATCACCGCCCGGTCGACCTCGTGGGCCCGGCGGTCCGCCACCGCCATCTCCTCGGGCAGCGCCGGTAGCGCGGCCCGCACCCAGTCCGGTACCGGCTCCCCCGCGCACAGCGCCAGGCAGATCTCGCTGACGTAGCGGTCGGCGAGCCGGCGCAGCGGCGCGGTGCAGTGGGCGTACGGCGCCGCCACCGCGCTGTGCAGTGGCTGCTCCGGCGGCGCGCCGTCGAAGGCGGTGTACGCCGCCCCGCGAAGCAACCGGGTGGACAGGCTCAGCAGGGCGGCCGCCGCCGGTTCGGACGGGTCGAGCGCGGAGACCACGTCGCCGTACGGCGTGCCCTCCGGCCAGGGCAGGCCGAGGGCCAGGGCGCCGCGGCGCAACGAGGCCACCGCCTCGTGCTCGGCCGGCGGGAGCGTGCGCAGCAGCCCGATCCCCGCGTCGAGCATCAGCCTGGCGGCGGCCATGCCGGTGAGCAGGCTGATCTGTGCGTTCCAGGCCTCGGCGGCGACCGGGGCGCGGTAGGCCAGTTCCGGGATGGCACCCGGGCCGTCGGTGACCTCCTGCTCGGGCGTCGGCAGATCGACCGCACCCCGGGCGCGGGCCAGGACCTGCCGGCGGGTGCCGATCTCGCGGAGAAGTACGAGCTGCTCGTCGGCGGTCCCGTCGTCGAGCTGCTGCTGCACCTGCGTGTAGTCCAGCCGCCGGTGCGAACGCACCCTGCCCCGCCGGACGTCCGTCCCGACGAGCTCGCCGGCCTCGTCGAGGTCGAGGGTCCACACGACGGCCGGGCGCGCCCGGTCGGGCAGCAGGCTCGCGGCGTCCTCGGCCAGCACCGGGGGGTGCAGCGGCACCCGCAGGTCCGGGAAGTACAGGGTCTCGCCCCGCCGGTGCGCCTCGCCGTCGAGTGGGCTGCCCGGGGCCACGAAGGCGGCCACGTCCGCGATCGCGTAGCGGATCCGGAACCCGTCCTCCCGGCGGGCCAGGTGCATCGCCTGGTCGAGGTCCAGGCTGCCTGCGGGGTCGATCGTCAGGAACGGCACCGCCGACAGGTCCGCCTCCGGCAGCCGGGGCGCGCGGCTCGCCGCCTCGGCCTCGGCCAGCACCTCCGGGGGGAACACCTCGGTCACCCCCAGGTCGGCGCGCAGCTCGTCCCACGAGGGATGCAGCGTCAGCGGGACGTGGAGGCGCACGACGGACACCGGCGCAGCGTAGGTGCTGGATGCCGGTTCGGCCGCCCGGAAGCCCTCAACGGCGCCCGGCGGCGGCGAGCAGCTGTGGCCGGAGGACCGGCCCGAGCGCCGCGGCGTACGCCCCGGTCAGGTGCGCACCGTCGAAGTACCCGGGCGTACCGCCGATCACGGCCGGGCACCTGTCCTCGTCGCAGAACCACGGCAGCCGAGGACGACGACGGGGACGTGCAGCGCGCGCAGTCGCCGGAGCACCCGGGTGAGGCCGGCCGCCACGCAGTCGCGCTGCCCCTCGGCGGCACCGGACTGCTTGAGCGCCGACGCGGCCGGCAGATGCGGGACGTCCCAGCCGGGCGGCTCGAGGGCGGCCGTGACCGCGGCTTCGACCTGGGACGCGGGCCGGACAGCCGCACCGGCTTCCCGCGTGGGGCGGCCGCTTCCCCGCGCAGCCGCTCGCGGCCGGCACGAGCGGGACGAGCAGGACGAAGAGATGCCGGCCGGGACGACCTGCCACCGCCGGACCGTACGTGCCGGGCTATTCGTGCACGAGCGGCGGTACGACGTCGCTGTAGCCGGTGAGGATGAGCACGCCCAGCACCAGCGAGGCGACGCCGGTGACGAGGCCCAGCGTCATCTGGACGCTCGGCGCCCGGCGCGAGCCGATCAGGCCGCTGAGCCAGGCGGCCGCGATCCCGAGGTCGGCGACGATCAGGCCCGCCACGAAGGCCAGCAGGATGACAGCCGCACCGGTCCGCGAACCGGACGCCCCGGCGCTGGCGAACAGCACCACCTGGGTCGGCGTCTCCGCGCCCGTACCGTGCAGCAGCCCGACGAGGAACGCTCCGCGGCGGTCCACGTCGTCGAAGCCGGCGGTCGGGACCTCCCGCCGGCGGGCCCGCGCCCAGCCCCGGCGCAGGGCGCCGACCACGAGGCTGATCCGGCCGGTGTACCGGTAGTCGCTGCGGTACCTGCCGAGCTGGTAGAGCACCACGCCACCGAGCACGACCAGGGTCGTCCCGACGGCGTAGCTGAACACGTGGTCCAGGCCGGCCGGCAGGCCGAGCCCGAGGGCCAGCACCAGCATGCCGAAGACGAACAGCACCAGGCCGTGACCGACGCAGTACCAGAAGGCCAGGCCGACGCCGCGCCTGCCGTGCCGGTGCGGTCGCTCGGCGTCCTGCGGCCGCGGGGCGGTCAGGTCGGTGATGGCGGCGATGTGGTCCCAGTCCAGACCGTGTCGCGCACCGAGCGCGAAGCTGGTCCCGGCGAGACCGAGGAGGGGAAGGGTCAAGTCGAACACGAAACCGGCTCTTTCCTCGTGGGCGGAGGTGTCGATCGAGTCGGCCCGCTTCCCACCGGCATTCTGGCTCGCGACCTCGTCCTCGCGGACGGGTCGACGTCAGTAGCGCACCTGCGCCGGGCTCTCACCGGACTTCCCCGGTGGGCCGGGGGTCGCGGGAACCGTACCGGATCACCGGCGGCCGCGGCCGCCCCACCCGTCTCACCCCGTCTCGCGTGATCGTGGGCTTGCCGGGCCCTGCCCCTGGCAAGCCCAGGATCACGGCGAAGAGGGTGCGGCCAGCACCGATGCCAGCGCCTCGACGAGGCGGTCGCTCGTGTCGGCGTCCCGTACGGCGGTCCGCCAGTGCTCCGGGGTCAGGCCCGGGAACGTGTCCCCCCGCCGGACCGCGATACCGAGGGTGCGCAGTTCCTCGCGGACCGCCGGCCGGCCGGGGACCCGGCACAGCAGGAACGGCGCCTGCGAGCCCGGGCTCACCTCGACCCCGAGCCCGGTGAGGGCGGCAGCGAGCCGCTCCCGCTCGGCGGCGAGCGCCTGCGCCTCCTTCGCCGCCGCGGCCACCGGGCCCCGCGCCAGGCAGGTCTCCAGCGCGGTCAGGGCCAGTGTGGACAGCGCCCACAGCGGCTGGGCCGCCCGCAGGCGCGCGACCAGGTCGGGGGTGGCCAGCAGGTAGCCGACGCGCAGCCCGGCCAGCGCCCAGGTCTTGGTGAGGCTGCGTACGACGACGAGCCCCTCCACGTCCGACCGCCCGGCCAGCGACGCGGGCTCCCCCGGTACCGCGTCGGCGAACGCCTCGTCGACGACGAGCACCCGCCCCGGCCGGGCCAGGCGCTCGAGCCCCTCGTGCAGCACCCCGGTCGGGTTCGTCGGGTTGCCGACGACGACCAGGTCGGCCTGCTCAGGCACGTCTCCGAGCACGTACGGCGGGTCGAGCACGTGCCGGTGCACCTCGTGGCCCGCGGCCCGCAACGCGGCTTCGGGCTCGGTGAACGACGGGTGCACGCAGAGCGCGTACGACGGACTGAGCGCGCGCGCCAGCAGGACGAACGCCTCCGCGCCGCCGGCGGTGAGCAGTACCTCGTCGGGGTCCCGCCCGTGCCGGCGGGCGACCGCCTGGATCCCCTTCGTCTGGTCCGGGTAGGCGCCGAGCTTGTCGAGCGCGCGTTCGAGCCGGCCGCGCAGCCAGAGCGGAGGCGCGTCGTTGCGGACGTTGACGGCCAGGTCGAGCAGCCCCGGCGCGACCTCACGGTCGCCGTGGTGGCCCAGGTCGTAGCGGTCGTCGCCGGTCACAGGTGGACGTGGTCGTGCGACCCGTGCCCGTGGCCGTGCGCGTGGGCGGGGTCGTCCGGGTGGTCGTGCGGTGTCTGCGGGGCACCGACCTTGGCCTCGAAGCCGGGAAGCGCGACCCGGTAGGCGCAGGTGTCGCAGTTCATCCGCAGGTCCCCGCCGTCGAGTTCGGCCCACCGTTCGAGGACCACCCGGGCCAGCCCCTCGGTCGGACCGAGCAGGCCCGCCGTCAGCACCTCCACCTCGGGCTGCAGGGCCGCCCATTCGGCGGCCTGCGCGACGATCCGGTCCGGCAGGACCCCGGCGAACAGGAGCCACGGCAGCACGACGATCCGCCGGTACCCGAGCCGACGGGCCCGCTCCAGGGCCGCGGGCACCCCGGGCTCGGCGAGCGAGACGAACGAGGTCTCGACCGTGCCGATCCGGCGCCCCTCCTGCAGCAGCCGGGCCGTCTTCGCCACCTCGGCGTTCGCGTCCGGGTCGGTCGCGCCCCGCCCGACGAGGACGACCGCGGTCTCGGGCCACAGCTCCCGGCGTACGACGGCCGCCAGGCGGGCCTCGGCCTCCGCGAGCAGCAGCGGGTGCGGACCGAGCGGCCGGCCGTACCGGAACGACAGGCCGGGGTGCCGGAGCTTCTCGCGCGCGAGCGCCGCCGGGATGTCGCCCTTGGAGTGGCCGGCCGCGACCAGCACGAGCGGCACGACGTCGATGGTCCGGTGCCCCGCGGCCACCAACCCGGCGACACCGTCCTGGATGGGCGGCGGGGCGAGTTCGAGGAACCCGCCGACGACGTCCGCGTACGGCGCCAGCCGACCGACCTCGCCGACGAGCCGGCCGAACTGAGCC
The DNA here is from genome assembly GCA_025965475.1 of Frankiales bacterium. Classification (GTDB taxonomy): domain Bacteria; phylum Actinomycetota; class Actinomycetes; order Mycobacteriales; family SCTD01; genus RYN-124. The sequence continues at coordinate 15,716 of JAOPWV010000112.1, forward strand.
ACCCCCTCGTCGCTCGTGGTGCCGTGGCCCACGACGAGCAGCGGGTTCATGACGGGTCCTCCGCGTAGAGCAGGGCGTTCAACGCGGCGGCGGCGACCGCCGAGCCGCCCTTCTCGCTGACGTTCGACACGGCCGGCAGGCCGCTCTCGCGCAGCGCCAGCTTGGACTCCGCCGCGCCGACGAACCCGACCGGCAGGCCGACCACGAGCGCCGGGCCGACGCCGAGCTCGATCAGTTCGAACAGGGCGGTCGGGGCGCAGCCCACCACCCAGACCGCACCCGGCCCGACCTCGTCGTACGCCATCCGGACGGCGGCGGCCGACCGGGTCAGCCCCCCGGCCGCCGTCGCCTGACGCACCCGGCAGACCACCTCGCGGGTCGTGATCCCGGCAGCCACCATCTGCACGTCGGCCACCACCGCGGCCCCGGCGAGCAGCGCGGCCCGGCCGCGGCGCAGCGCCTCCTCGTCGGTGACGAGGTCGTCGACGTACGACAGGTCCGCGCTGGAGTGGACCACCCGCTCGACGACCGCCCGGGTGAGCGGGGCCAGGTGCGACAGGTCGACCCGGGAGCGCAGGATCGCGAACGACTCCTGCTCGATCGGGTGCACGCTCGCCCTCATCCGAACCACTCCAGCTTCTCGCGCAGGCGCACGACCTCGCCCACGACGGTGGCGACCGGCGCCTTCAGCCCGGCCGCGGCGACGTCCGCGGCCAGGTTCTCCAGGGTGCTGACGACGACGCGCTGCCGGGGTGTCGTGCCCCGCTCGATGCAGGCGGCCGGCGTGCCGGCGTCCCGGCCGTACCGGATCAGGCCGGCGGTCAGCAGCGGCAGCCGATCGTGGCCCATGAGGATCACCAGCGTGCCCGGACCGGTGGCGAGGGCCTGCCAGCGCACCCGGCTCGCCGGGTCGTCGGGGTCGAGGTGTCCGGTGACGATGCAGACGTCCTGCGTGACGCCGCGCGCCGTGACCGGGATGCCGGCGTACGCCGGTGCCGCGATCGCGCTGCTGATGCCGGGCACGACCTCGAACGGCACCCCAGCGTCGACGAGGGCCTCCGCCTCCTCGCTCCCCCGCCCGAACACGAACGGGTCCCCGCCCTTGAGCCGCACGACCCGCTTGCCGGCCTGCGCATGCGCGACCAGCTGCGCGTTGATCTCGTCCTGCCGCGGTGCCGTGCCGGTCCAGCTCGTCTTGCCGACGTCGACCACCTCCACGTCGTCGCGGACGTGCTTGAGGATCCCCGGATCGACGAGCCGGTCGACGAGGACGACGTCGGCCTCCCCCAGCAGCTCGGCGGCGCGCAGCGTCAGCAGCCCGGGATCGCCCGGACCGGCACCGACCAGGGCGACGGTGCCCGGCTTCACGCGCGCACGATCGCGTCGGCGGGGCAGATCTCGACGCACTCGCCGCAGTCGGTGCAGCGGTCCGCACGCACCTGCAGCGGGACGCCCACGACGAAGGCGTGCTCCGGGCAGGTGAGCAGGCAGGCGCCGCACGCCGTGCAGGTGTCCGTCACGGTGTACGTCACTGCAGCCACCGGTACCCCCTCGGGGTGATGAACCGGCCGGCGACGACGGTGCTCTGCGACGACCCGACGGTGACGAGGGAGTACATCCCGACCTGCGTCACGTCGAACTCCCCGAGGGTGGTGAGCAGCACCTCCTGGTGCTCCCGGGAGGCGTGCGTGACGACACCGACCGGCGTGCTCGGCGGCCGGTGCTCGGACAGGATGGCGAGGGCCTTGGGCAGCTGCCAGTCGCGGCTGCGGCTGCGCGGGTTGTAGAAGCTGACGACGAGGTCGCCCTCGGCGACGGCGTGCACCCTGGCCTCGATGGCCGGCCACGGGGTGTGCAGGTCGGACAGGCTGATGCTCGCGTGGTCGTGCCCGAGCGGCGCCCCGAGCAGGGCCCCGGCGGCCAGCGCCGCGGTCACGCCGGGCACCACGTCCACGTCGATGTCGTCGCCCGCGACCTCCAGGGCCGGGGACGCCATCGCGTAGACCTGGGCGTCGCCGGAGCCGAGCAGCGCGACCGCGTGCCCCTTGGCCGCCTCCGCGACTGCCGAGTGCGCGCGCTCCTCCTCCTTGCCCAGGCCGGTCTCCAGGAAGCGGGTGCCGGGCCGGGCCAGGTCACGGACCTGGTCGACGTACTGGTCGAGGCCGACCCAGACCGAGCTGGACCGCAGTGCCTCGACGGCGCGCGGGGTGAGCAGGTCGCGCGCCCCGGGGCCCAGGCCCACGATGCTCAGCCGTCCGCGCGGCGCGATCCGCGCGACGGCCAGGGTGGCCATGGCGCTCTTGGTCTTCTCCACCACCAGGCTGCCGTGCTGCAGCGCGGCCGCCTCCGCGACCGACGGCGTGCCGACGGCGTCGAGCGGGTGCTGGCTCGGGTTGGGCACCTCGGTGGCGGCGAGGACCGCCGCGGGGTGCGTCACGAGCGTCCAGCCGGTGCGCGCGCACATCTCGAGGATGCCGTCCTCGTCGCCCTTCGCGTCCACGGTGGCGACGAACGACACCGACCGCGCCGACAAGCCGTGCGCATCGAGGGTGCCGGTGACGAGCTCGTCGAGTTCCTCGACGGTGACGCCGCGCGAGGCGCCGATGCCCAGCACCAGCGACGGCGGGCGCAGCACCGCGTCGGCGTCGACCAGCCGGTCGCTGATGGCGAGCACGACGTCGCCCTCGTCCCCGGCCGGCAGCGGCGGGACCGGCCAGACCTGGTCGGCGGCGAGGCGGACGGGGGTGCCGTCGAGCAGCGCCCGGCTGACGGCCGCGACGTCGCCCTCCACCGGCCACGACCAGGTGTCGAGGCCGGGGATGCCGACGGCATCGGTGGCGGTCGTGACGACCGGCTCGGCACCGAGCAGGTCGGCGACCTCCAGTGCCAGCTCGTTGGCGCCGCCGGCGTGTCCGCCGACCAGCGCGATCGCGAACTGCCGCGCCTCGTCGACGCACACGACGCCCGGGTCGGTCGTCTTGTCCTGCAACAGCGGCGCGAGCAGCCGCACCGTCGCGCCGGTCGCGAGGAAGACCACGAGCGCGTCGCTCTGCGCGAAGGCGGTCGCGAGTTCCTTCACGTCGTATGTCGTCGTCGCGGGCAGGGCGGCCGCGAGCTCGGCGGCAGCGGCCCGGCCGGACGCGGTGGTGGCGACCAGCCCGATCACGCCCGGTCCCCCGCCTGCGCGGTGACCTGCGGGACGGCAAGGACGGGGATCACAGCAGCACTCCTGAGACGACGAACACGGGATTGGCGGGCACCAGGCGGGTGCCCCCGCCGAGGGGCTGCAGGCGGGCGGCCTGCAGCAGGACGGACTCGGTGGCGTATCCGGACAGCGCGTCGACGGTCGGGGCCACCCGCTCGAGCTGGGCGAGCGCCACGACGACGCGAGCCGGCCGGCGCGCGGCGACGGCGCGGACGACCGCCGGGCCGCCCCCGCC
>JAOPWV010000144.1 GCA_025965475.1 Frankiales bacterium
CGCCGCGGCGTGACGAGCCCGAGCGCTGCGAGGGCCGCGCCCGCAGAGGCCGGGGCCAGGCCGGTGTCGAAGACGAACGGCCGGGCCGTGTCGATGAGGTGGTCGCGGACCGGCGCCGGGCCGAGCACCGCCCCGCCCTGGCTGCCGAGCGCCTTGGACAGCGTCACGGTCAGCACGACATCCGGCTCGCCCGCGAGACCGGCCTGCGCGCCGGCCCCTCGACCGGCGGCGCCGACGACGCCGAGCCCGTGCGCCTCATCGACCAGCAGCGCCGCGCCCGACCGGCGTACGGCGGCGTGCAGCTCGGCCAGGGGCGCCAGCAGGCCGCTGACGCTGAAGACCGCGTCCGTCACCACGAGCGCGCGCTCCTCGGTGCGCTCGGCGAGCGCCCGCTCGACCGCTGCGACGTCGCCGGTGGGGACGATGACGACCCGCGCCCGGGACAGCCGGCAGGCGTCCACCAGCGACGCGTGGTTGGCCGCGTCGCTGACGATCAGCGTGCCCGGCCCGGTGAGGGCCGTGACGGCACCGAGGTTCGCGGTGTAGCCGGAGCTGAAGACCAGAGCAGATCCGGCGCCCACGAACTCCGCGAGCGCCTCTTCCAGCGCCACATGCAGCGCGGTGGTGCCGGTGACGAGGCGGGACCCGGTCGAGCCGGCGCCGTACGCCCCGAGGGCCGCGACCGCCCCGGCGACGACGTCAGGGTGCCTGGACAGGCCGAGGTAGTCGTTGCTCGCCAGGTCCAGCACCCGGTCCGCCCCCGCCGGCCGCGGCGTCAGTACCCGGTGCAACCCGGCCCGCTCGCGCTCTGCCGCGGCGTCGGCCAGCCATGCCAACGCGTCGCCCACTCGTCCCCCGATGCCCGTTCCGACACCTGATCCTGCCCAACCGCCCCGCCGCACCTGCCACCGGGTGCCGTCTGCGCGCTGCTACAGCAGGAAGCGGAACAGCGGGCTGTCCGGCGCGACCGGCTGGATGTGCGGCGGGGCGAGCCGCATCCGCTCGAGCAGGGCGGGCAGGTCGTCCGGGCTGCCGAGCTCGATGCCCACCAGCGCGGGTCCGGTCTCCCGGTTGTTGCGCTTCACGTACTCGAACAGCGTGATGTCGTCGTCCGGCCCGAGCACCTCGTCGAGGAACCGGCGCAGCGCACCGGGCTCCTGCGGGAAGTCGACGAGGAAGTAGTGCTTGCGTCCCTCGTGGATGAGCGCCCGCTCGACGATCTCGCCGTACCGGCTCACGTCGTTGTTGCCGCCGGACAGCAGGCACAACGTCGTCGTGCCGGGCGCCGGGCGCACCACGTCGCCCAGGGCGGCGGTGGCCAGCGCGCCGGCCGGCTCGGCGATGATGCCCTCGGACTGGTACAGCGCGATCATCTCGCTGCAGACCCGTCCCTCGTCGACCGCGACCAGCTCGGCGCCGCTGGCCCGCACGATCGGGTACGTCAGGTCGCCGGCCCGGCGTACCGCGGCGCCGTCGACGAAACCGTCCAGCTCGGCCAGGGTCACCGGGCCGCCCGCCGCCAGCGCGGCCGCCATGCAGGCCGCGCCGGCCGGCTCGACCCCGACGACCCGTACCGACGGGTGCCCTTCGCGCAGCCAGGCCACCGATCCGGCCAGCAGGCCGCCGCCGCCGACCGGCAGCACGACGAGGTCCGGCGCGGCGTCCAGCTGCGCGAACGCCTCCCGGACGGCAGTGCCCTGACCGGCGATGGTCCGCGGGTCGTCGAAGGCCGGAACGAGGGTGGCGCCGGAGCGCTGCGCGTCCTGAGCTGCCGCTGCGGCCGCCTCGTCGTAGGTGTCCCCGACGACGAGGACCTGGACCATGTCGCCACCGAGGGCCGCGATGCGGTCCCGCTTCTGCCGGGGGGTGGTCCTGGGCAGATAGACCCGACCCTGCACCTGCAGCGCCCGGCAGGCGTAGGCCAGTCCCTGGCCGTGGTTGCCGGCACTCGCACAGACGACCCCGGCGGCGCGACCAGGCTCGTCGAGCTGCGCCATCAGGTTGTACGCGCCGCGCAGCTTGTAGGACCGGCCGATCTGCAGGTCCTCGCGCTTGAGCCACACGCGCCCGTCGACGCGTTCGGACAAGCGGGTGCTGACCTCGACGGGGGTGCTCACGGCGACCCCGGCGAGGCGGTCGGCGGCGGACTCGACCGATGCCGCGTCGACGTCCGTGGTGATGCGGCCTCCTCGGTCGGGCCGCGCCCGTCGTGGCCGGCTGTCCCGGCAAACGTATCGGTCGGCCGGACATGAATAGGCTGGCCGGGGTCGATCGCGCGGGAGAGGACGGACGAGGGTGCAGCGGTACGTACTGACGCTCCGCTGCGCGGACCGGCCCGGGATCGTGCGGGCGCTCGCGGACGGCGTCGTGGCGGCGCAGGGCAACATCGTCGAGAACGCGCAGTTCTCCGACCCGGCGACCGGGATGTTCGCGATGCGGACGTGCTTCGAGAGCCCGCTGACCGAGGCCAGGGACGTGCGCGACGCCATCGCGGACGCTGTCGCCGGGTTCGACGCCGAGCTCATGGTGCGGCCGGAGGAGCAGCGCCGCCGGGCCCTGCTGATGGTGTCGAAGTTCGACCACTGCCTCGTCGATCTGCTCTACCGCTGGCAGATCGGCGAGCTGCCCGTCGACATCCCCCTCGTCGTGTCCAACCACGCCGACCTGGCACCGCTCGCCGAGCGGTACGGGATCCCCTTCGTGCACCTGCCGGTGACGCGGGAGACCAAGCCGGACGCCGAGGGCAAGCTGCTCGCCCTCATCGACGAGCACCGGGTCGACGTCGTGGTGCTGGCCCGGTACATGCAGGTGCTGTCCGACGAGTTCTGCGCCCGCCTGCCCGGCCGGATCATCAACATCCACCACTCGTTCCTGCCGGGGTTCAAGGGCGCCAAGCCCTACCACCAGGCGTACGAACGCGGCGTGAAGATCATCGGCGCGACGGCGCACTACGTGACCGGGGACCTCGACGAGGGGCCGATCATCGAGCAGGACGTCGTGCACGTGGGCCATGCGCAGACCGCGGAGGACCTCGTGGCGCTCGGCCGCGACGTCGAGCGGACCGTGCTCGCCCGCGCGGTGCGCCTGCACGCCGAGGACCGGCTGGCGCTCAACGGCTCGCGCACCATCGTCTTCCGTTAGGCCGACTTCCCGGCTGCCGCTTCGATGACGTTCGTCAGGGCTGCGTGCAGGTCCTGCAGGTCGGCCAGCTCCATCCCGAGGCGCTCGACCACGGCGTACGGGATCGCCAATGCCTTCTCGCGCAGCGCCCGGCCGGTCGCGGTCAGCTCGACGGTCAGCACGCGTTCATCGGCTGCGCTGCGGGTACGGGTGAGGTGGCCGTACGCCTCCAGCCGCTTGAGCAGCGGCGACAGGGTGGCCGAGTCCAGCTGGAGCGACGCGCCGAGGTCCTTCACCGAGCGGGGCGAGCGCTCCCAGAGCGCGAGCATCACGAGGTACTGCGGATGGGTCAGGCCGAGCGGCTCGAGCAGCGGGCGGTAGATGCCGACGACCGCGCGCGATGCCACGGACAGGGCGAAGCAGACCTGGCGGTCGAGGGCGAGCGGGTCCTCGCCGAGATCCGGCTTCGTCACCCGTGCCCGTCCGGACGCTGTCGCACTGCTCACAGGGCCTCACCCATATCGATGGCCTACGATTAGATCGTACACAAACTGATGGTGCTGCCGGGACCTGCGGCAGCCGGACAGGAGCCGGCGATGGCACGACGACGCAAGGACTCGGGGGCCCAGGACGGCGCGGGCCGCTGGGACCGCTTCCTGCTGTCGATCATGGGACCGCCCACGATCGGGGACGTCAACGCCCCGATCAAGCACGTCGAGCAGCCCGAGGACCTGTGCCGCCGCTGCGGGCAGCCGTACACGACGCACACCGTCGTCCGCGACCCGGGCCTGACCTACACCCGGTGCCCCGGGCCGGCCGGGACCGAGGGCTAGGAAACCCCGCTCGTCGCCGGCAGCGCGGCGAGGACCGCGTCGAGCAGCTTGCCGGCCCCGAAGCGGACGACGTCGTCGGCCGGCAGTCCGGTCTCCCGCTCGGCCTCACTGATCGCGGCGCGGGCCTCGTCGTCGGTCAGCCCGGCGGTGTTCAGCGCGATGGCCGCGACCTTGGCCGGCTTCACGGGCGCCACGACCGCCTCGTACGCCGCGACCAGTGCGGGCAGCGGCAGCAACGGCGTGTCGGTGTAGTCGCTGTTGACCGTCGTACCGGCCCGGTGGGCCAGCACGAGCACGTCGGGCGCCGACCCGTGCAGCAGCCCGAGAGTGACCCCCGAGTAGGCCGGGTGGTGCAGCGCGCCCTGCCCCTCGACGAACAGCAGGTCGTTGCCGCGCTCGGCCCCTTCGAGCACCAACCGCTCGGCCGCACCCGCGATGAAGTCGCTGATGACGTGGTCGACCGCGATGCCCCAGCCGGTGATCGCGATGCCCGTCTGCCCGGTGGCGACGAACGCGGACCGCTCGCCGCGGGCGCGAGCGGTCTTGTCGAGCTCGAGCGTGACGCTCATCTTCCCGATCGCGCAGTCCGAGCCGACCGAGTGCACGACGCGGAGCCCGGCCGGCCGCGCCCGCGGGCCCTGCGGCACCGACAGCCCGGGCGGCGACGTACGCAGATCCCGGAGCGCGACGCCGTGCCGCTCGGCCAGCGCGACGAGGTCCGCGTCGTCACCGAGCACCGTGTGCAGGCCGGCCTCGACGTCCAGGCCGAGCGCCATCGCCTCCTCCAGCGCGAGGCGCCACTCCGGCGTCAGCGCGCCACCCAAGGGGGCGACGCCGATCAGGAGCACCGTCGCGCCCAGGTCGGCGGCCTCCCTGAGGGTGGCCACGATCGGGACCGGCCGCCCGCAGTACGGCACGACCTGCTCGGCGGTGCTGCCGGCGTGCGTCGAGTCGACGACGGCGACGACCTCACGGGCGGCGTAGCGGACGACGCCGTGCCCGGTCTTGCCGTTCGGCGTCTCGAACAGGCCCTCGGCGAAGATCGCGACCTTCTCGCTCACAGCTGCTGTACTCCCAGTCCTGGTTCCTCGGACACGACGACGCGTCCGTTGGCGAAGCCGAGCCCGGTGAACGGGCTGTTCGAAATCAGCAGGTGGCCGTCGAGGTCGATGTAGTCGGCCAGCGAGGCGATCTGGGCCGCCTGCGCGATACCGAGCTGCGACTCGATCATGCAGCCGAACATCACCGACAGGCCGTGCGCGCGGGCCACGTGCACCGCGCGTACCGCCTCGCGGATGCCGCCGGTCTTGGCCAGCTTGAGGTTGACCCCGTCGGCGTACGTCGCGATCTCGGCCACCTGCCGCGAATCCTTGCAGCCCTCGTCGATGACGACGGGGATCCGCCGGGGCAGGTCGCGCAGCCGCAGGTACGGCTCGATGTCGCCGGCCGGGAACGGCTGCTCGACGAACTCCACGCCCAGGTCGAGCAGTACCGGCATGAGCTCCCGCGCGGTGTCCAGCGTCCAGCCCTCGTTGCCGTCGATGCGCAGCCGCGCGTCGGTGTTGGCGCGCACGGCCTGCAGCCGGGCCAGGTCGTCGGGTCCGCCCACCTTGATCTTGAGCACCTCGAAGCCCTCGGCCTCGCGGGTGCGCTCGATGGTCCCCCCGACGCTGTCGATCCCGATGGTGAAGGACGTCGGCGGCGTCGTCGGCGGCAGCCCGAGCAGCCGCCAGACCGGCTGGCCGAGCCGCTTGCCGATCCAGTCGTGCAGCGCGCCGTCGAGGGCCATCTTCGCGCCGGTGTTGCCGGGCAGCTCGGCCAGCCGGTCCCCGATGTCCTCCAGCGCGAACGGGTCGTCCCCGAGTGCTTTGGACACCTCGGGCGAGGCGAGGAACGCGAGCATCGACTCGGGCGTCTCGCCCCAGTAGTCCACCGGCGCGCCCTCACCGACACCGACGAGGCCGTCGCACTCGAGCTGGACGACGACGACCGGCTCGTCGTCCTTCGACGAGCCCGAGATGGTGAACGTCTTGGCCAGATGGAGGATGTCGATACGTGCGCTGACCTGCATGCGACAGACCCTAGCGGGGTCAAAGCACCTTGGAGAGGAAGGCCTTCGTGCGCTCGTGCTGGGGGTTGCCGAGCAGCGCGCGAGGCGTGCCGGCCTCGACGACGACGCCACCGTCCATGAACACCAGGGCGTCGCCGGCCTCGCGCGCGAAGCCCATCTCGTGGGTCACCACGATCATCGTCATGCCGTCCTCGGCCAGCTGGCGCATGACGTCGAGCACGTCGCCGACGAGCTCCGGGTCGAGCGCCGAGGTCGGCTCGTCGAAGAGCATGAGCTTGGGCTGCATCGCCAGCGCCCGGGCGATCGCCACCCGCTGCTGCTGACCGCCGGACAACTGCGCCGGGTAGACGTCGGCCTTGTCGCGCAGCCCCACCCGGTCGAGCAGCGTCAGCGCGCGCTCGCGCACGACCGCCTTGCTCTCGCCCTTGACCCGCAGGGGCGCCTCCATGACGTTCTGCGTCGCCGTCATGTGCGGGAACAGGTTGAAGCGCTGGAACACCATGCCGATGTCGCGCCGCTGCGCCGCCACTTCCGACTCGCGGAGCTCGTGCAGCTTGCCGCCGCCCTCGCGGTAGCCGACGAGCCGGTCCTCGACCCAGAGCCGCCCGGCATCGATCTTCTCCAGGTGGTTGATGCACCGCAGGAAGGTCGACTTGCCCGACCCGGACGGGCCGATGATGCAGAACACCTCCCCCGCCGACACCTCGAGGTCGATGCCCTTGAGCACCTCGACACGGCCGAACGACTTGTGCACGTTCTCCGACCGGACCATCGGCAACGCGGTCATGCGCGGGCCATCCGCTGGCGCAGCTTCTGCAGTGGGGTGTCCGGCAGGTTGCGGGTCGCACCGCGGGCGTAGTGCCGCTCGATGTAGTACTGGCCGACCATGAGGACGCTGGTCATGGCGAGGTACCACAGGCTGGCCATGATGAGCATCGGCATGACCTCGTACGTACGCGTGTAGATGTTCTGTGTCTTGAACAGCAGCTCGTAGAAGGGCACGTAGGCCGCGAGCGACGTGGTCTTGAGCATGGAGATCGTCTCGTTGCCGGTCGGCGGCACGATCACCCGCATCGCCTGCGGCAGCACGATGCGGCGCAGCGTCGCCATGCGGCTCATGCCCAGCGCCGCCGCGGCCTCCGTCTGACCCTCGTCGACCGACAGGATGCCGGCCCGGACGATCTCCGCCATGTAGGCGCCCTCGTTGAGCCCGAGCCCGAGCAGTACGGCGACGAGCATCGGGACGATGCGGCTCGTCTCCCCCTGCGCGAACGCCGGCCCGAACGGGATCCCGATCGACAGCTGCGGGAACAGCGCCCCCAGGTTGGCCCAGATGATCAGCTGCACCAGCACCGGCGTACCGCGGAACACCCAGATGTACAGCCAGGCAGCGCGGGAGACGAGCGGGTTGGGCGACAGCCGCATCACCGCCAGGACCACACCGAGCAGGACGCCGATCAGCATCGAGGCGAACGTCAGCACCAGGGTGATCCGTACGCCGTCGAGGATCTGCGCGCTGAAGGCGTACTTGGCCTGCTCGCCCCAGCCGAACCGCTTGTTGGTCAGGGCGCTGTTGACCATCATCGCCGCGACGAGCAGGACGACGGCGCCCGCCACCCAGCGACCCGGGTGGCGGACCGCCACGGCCCGGATGGCCTCCGGCCGCCTGCTCAGGGTCGGGTCGGCACTGGTGGCACTGGTCACCGGAATCTCTATCTGTCAGGCCGGTCTGGCCGCGACGGTCAGACCTTGTTGATGTCGACGCTGGTCACGGCGAGCTTGTCCAGACCCCACTTCGAGGTGATCTTGCCGTAGGTGCCGTCCTTGATCAGCGCGGTGAGCGTGTCCGCGAACAGCTGCGTCAGCGGGCTGCCCTTCGGCAGGGCGATGCCGGTGGGCGCGGCGCCGTACTGGTCACCGAGCTGCTCGACCTGGCCGCCGGACTTGACCACGGCGTACGAGACGACCGGGGAGTCGGCGAGCATCGCGTCGTCCTTGCCCGAGACGACGGCGGTGGTGGCGTCGGTCTGCAGCTGGTACTGGTCGACGGTGATCGCCGGCTTGCCGGCGTCGGTGCACTTCTTGCTGCGCGCGGTGATGTCGTCGACCTGGGTCGTGCCCTTCTGGACGGCGACCTTCTTGCCGCAGGCGTCGTCGGCGTTGATCTTGCCGGGGTTGCCCTTCTTGACCGCCCAGAGCGTGCCGTTGTTCAGGTAGTTGACGAAGTCGACCTTCTGCATCCGCTGCGCGGTCGGCGTGAAGGACGAGAAGCCCACGTCGTACTTGCCGGAGTCGATGCCGGGGATGATCGAGTCGAACGGCGAGTTCACGAAGTTGATCTTGACGCCGAGCTTGGCGCCCATGGCGTTGCCGAGGTCGACGTCGAAACCCTCGATCGTCTTGCCGTCCTCGGCGATGCTCTCGATCGGTGCGTACGACGCGTCGGTGCCGGAGTTGATGACCCCCGCCGACTTGACCTTCGCAGGCAGCCGGGCCGCCAGGGCACTGTCGGCGGTGACCGCCGCCGCACTGCCGCCCGCGGACGGAGCCGCCACCGAACCTCCGCCGCTGCTGCTGCCGCAGCCGACCAAGGTCATGGCGGCGACCAGACCCCCGGCGAAGACGGCGGAACGGCGGGGAAGACGAACGGACACGAGGGCTCCTCAGACGGCGGGACGGGCACGGACATCTTGGCACTGCCGATCGACCGTCGTGTGGCGATCGGGTCACGGTCAGCGCCTGCGCCGCCGGTCCGCCACGTGCTGGATGCCGGACGCGCACGGTTATGCGGCGAATGCCCAGAGTCTACGGAGCCCGCTGCCCTGCGCCCCCCTTCGCGACGAGTGGAGCTTCGGTGTCACGCCGTGCCGGCGTGTCGGCACGGCATGCTCCACTCGCGAAAGGTGCCGGCGACTTACGGCGGGTGAGGCGCCCAGGTCCGCGTTGCCCTGGCCCAGCCCGCGCAGTTCAGAACGGGACGCCACAGCGGAGCACGATGTTGCTGTACGGCACGCTCTCGCCCGTCCGGATCACGAGGCGTGCGCTCCACGTGAGCCGCTTGAGCTCCTCGTGCGGCACCTCCGTGACCTCCGGCACCGCCTCGCGGACCGTCTGCAGCCACAGCGCGTCGGCCGGCGTCTCGGCGGCCACCATGGCGGACTGGCACACGATCTCGGCCAGCACGGCCTGGAGGACGACGGAGAACGCCGGGACGCCCGGTACGACGGCGAGCTGGACGGTCTCGGGGCCATCCGGCAGCGGCAGGCCCCGGTCCGCGACGACGAGGGTGTCGGTGTGCCCGAGAGCAGCCAGCGCCGCCGCGAGCTGAGGGTGCAGGATCCCGTCTCGCCTCATGCTTCCTCCAGATCGGCGTCCCACCTCGGTGATGTCAGGAGGCGCTCGCCGCCGGCGCGCCGCCGTTCTGCGCGAGGAAGGCGTCGACGTTCGCCTTCGTCACGACCTTCACCGGGATCTGCTGCGCCGGCGGCACGGTCCCGCCCGTCAGGACCATCGCGGCGGCGTCCACCGCGTTCTTGCCGAGCAACGTCGGCTGCTGTGCCACGTCCGCGTTCTCGGTGCCGGCCTTGACCGCGGCCAGTCCCTCCGGCGTCCCGTCGAAGCCGACGACCTTCACCTGCGCACCCGCCCGGTTACCGAGCGCCTTGATGGCACCGAGCGCCATCTCGTCGTTCTGCGCGAACACACCCTTGATCGTCGGGTGCGCCTGCAGCAGGTTCGTCATGACGTCCAAAGCCCTGGTCCGGTCGAAGTTGGCCGACTGCAGGGCGATGAGGCGGATCCCGGGCTTCGTCTTGATCTCCGTGTCGAAGCCCTTCCCCCGGTCGCGCGCCGCCGAGGTCCCGGGCACACCCTGCAACTCCACGACGTCACCGCTGCCCACCAGCGTCGCCAGCTCGTCGGCGGCCTGCTTGCCGCCGCCGACGTTGTCCGAGCCGATGAAGGAGGTGATCTTCCCGCCGTCCGAGCTGCGGTCGACCGTGATGACCGGGATGTTCGCGGCGTTGGCCGCCGTCACGCTCGGCACGATGGCCTTCGAGTCGGTCGGGTTCAGGATGATCGCCTTCACCTGCTGCGTGATGACGTTCTGCACGGCGTTGGCCTGGCTGGCCGGGTCGTTCTGCGCGTCCGAGATGTTGAGCTGGTAGCCCTTGGCCTTCGCCTGCGCCGAGGCGCCGTCGCGGAGCTGGACGAAGAACGGGTTGTTCAACGTCGACAACGACAGCGCCAGGGTTCCCCCGCCGGCCTTCGCGCTGCCACCGGCACCGGCACCGCTGCTGCCGCCGCCCTTGCTGCCGCCGCCGCAGGCCGCTACGAGCAATCCGGCCGTGGCCAGCGCCGCCAGGGAGAGCGCCTGCCGTGGAACCACCATGTGCGTTCCTCTCGTCGCGTCGCCCCTCTGGACGACGAGGTGCCGGCGGGCGATCGGCCGGAGTCACGAGACCGAGCGCCGACGAAGGGTGTCGAGCAGTACGGCGACCGCGATGACGGCGCCGATGACGAACTGCTGCCAGAACGCCGAGACGTTCAGCAGGGTGAGCCCGTTGCGCAGGACCCCGAGGATCAGCGCGCCGATCAGGGTTCCCAGCGCGGAGCCGCTGCCGCCGGACAGGCTCGCGCCGCCGATGACGACCGCCGCGATCGCGTCCAGCTCGTAGCCCGTACCGGCCTGCGGTTGCGCCGAGGCGAGCCGGCCGGCGAGCAGGATGCCGGCGGCCGCGGCGAACAGGCCGGACAGCCCGTAGATGACGAACTGCTGGCGCCTGACGCGTACGCCGGACAGCCGGGCCGCCTCGCTGTTGCCGCCGATCGCGTACATGGCGCGACCGGCGTACGTCAGCCGCAGCACGAAGGCCGTGATCGCGAGGGCGACGAGCATGACGATCGTCGTGTACGGCAGCCCGCCGACCGCGCCCGAGCCGAGCGTCGACACCCACGGCGGGATGCCGAGCGGAACGCCGTTCGAGATGACCAGTGCCAGGCCCCGGGCCATCGACAGCATGGCCAGGGTCGCGATGAAGGCAGGGAGCCGCCCGAACCCGATCAGCAGCGCGTTGACCAGTCCGGCCAGCAGCCCCGCGACCAGGCCCGCGAGAACGGCGAGTCCGGCCGGCCAGCCCGCATTGCTGAAGGTCCAGCCCATCACGATGCCGGCCAGCCCCGCGACGCTGCCCACCGACAGGTCGATGCCGCCGGCGACGATGACGTAGGTCTCGCCGAACGCCAGGATCGCGATGACCGCGGCCTGGACGCTGATGTTGCGCAGGTTCGCGACGGTGAGGAAGTTGTCCGACAGGACAGTGAGGACGACGATCAGGGCGAGCAGGCCGATCAGCGAACCGGCGGCCGACACGAGCTGCTGCAGTCGCCCGGTCTGCCGCAACCGGCCGACAGCGCCGACACCGGTCCCCGCGTCCTGCCGCTCACCGGGCCGCATGTTCCGCACCCCCGCCCTCAGCACCGAGGACCGCCAGCGCCATCACGCGCTCGGAGTCGGCCTCCGCGCGGGAGAGCTCCCCGCGGATACGGCCGTCGGCCATGACCAGGATCCGGTCGCTCATGCCGAGCAGTTCGGGCATCTCGCTGGAGACCATGACGACGGCGTTGCCGGCGTCGGTCAGGTCGTTCATGAGCTGGTAGATCTCGACTTTCGCGCCGACGTCGATACCGCGGGTCGGCTCGTCGAGGATCAGGACCTTCAGGTCGGCGAGCAGCCACTTGCCGATGACCACCTTCTGCTGGTTGCCGCCGGACAGGTTGCCGACGACCTGGTCGAGGCCGGTGGTGCGGATGCGCAGCCGTTGCACGATCTCGGCCGCCCGGCGGCGCAGCCCCCGCCGGTCGACCAGCCCCAGGCGGGTCGACCTGCCGAGGGTGGCCAGCCCGAGGTTCTCGCCGACGTCGAGCACCAGCACGAGTCCCTGACCGGCCCGGTCCTCCGGGACCAGCCCCAGACCGGCCGCCTCCGCGGCTGCCGGGTCCCCCGGCCGAAGCACCCGGCCGGCGACCCGTACCGTCCCGTGCTGGTGACGGTCCGCGCCGAACACGGCACGGACGACCTCGGTGCGCCCGGCGCCGACCAGTCCCCCGATGCCGAGCACCTCCCCGGCCCGGACCTCGAAGGACACGTCGCGGAAGACACCGTCGCGGCCGAGGCCCTCCACCTGGAGCAGCGCACTGCCGAACTCCGGCGTTCGGCGGGGGTACTGCTGGTCGATCGGCCGCCCGACCATCAGCTGGATCAGCTCGTCCTGCGAGGAACTGGACGGCAGCTCCCCCACCTTCCGCCCGTCACGCAGGATCGTCACCCGGTCGCCGATGCGCGCCACCTCCTCGAGGTGGTGGGAGATGAAGATGATCCCGACACCGGACGCACGCAGGTCCCGGACGAGGGCGAACAGCTGGCCGATCTCCTGACCCGCCAGGACCGCCGTGGGCTCGTCGAGGATGAGGATGCGTACGTCGTGGCTGAGCGCCTTGGCGATCTCCACGAGCTGGCGCCGCGCGACCCCGAGTCGTCCGACGACGGTGTCGACGTCGAGCACGATGCCGAGCCGGTCCAGCAGCACCGCAGCATCACGACGCATGCGCCGGTGGTCGACCACCCCGAATCGCCGCGGCGGTCGCCCCAGGTAGATGTTCTCGGCGACCGTCAGATCCGGGACCAGGGTGAACTCCTGGAACACCGTGCCGATACCGAGTGCATTGGCCTGCTGCGCCGAGTGGATCGTGACCGGCTTCCCGTCGAGCTCGATGGTGCCCGCGTCCGGCTCGAGCGCGCCCGCCAGCATCTTGATGAGGGTCGACTTGCCGGCGCCGTTCTCGCCGAGCAGCACATGGGTCTCACCGGCCTGCAGGTCGAAGTCGACATCGTCCAGGGCCGTCACACCGCGGAACCGCTTGGCGATGCCGCGCATGCGCAGAAGGGGAGGCATGAGCGGGTCTCCTCTCGAAAGAGACGCCGCCGCCTGTCCCCTCGCAGCCGGCCACAGCCCGTGGCCTCACGATGCGCGGCGACACCTGCAGGGGTCAAGGCATTGACCCCGCCCGCAGCGGACCGGACCGGTGCCCGGAGCCGATCGTGACAGGCCGTCGCGGTCCTGGGCCGGCCGACGGTGACCACCGCCATCGGCCGGCTCGTCGTCCTCGTCGCGCTCCTGAGCCCCGCGTACCAGGGTCGCCGGTACGTCGGGGCGCTGGCCGCCGCCGGGTCGGGGGCCATGATCGGACTGTGTCTGGGGATCGCCGTACCGGGGCAGCCGAGGTGGCGCCCGTAGAACGCTCGCCACAGCGACCTCACACATCGCCCGGGCGGGACGTCTACAGGGCATGAGCCAGCCGCCGTTCGAGACGATCGTGGTCCAGTACGGGCCCACGGTGCTGCGCGTCTGCAGGGCCGTCGTGGGACCGGACGCCGCCGAGGACGCCTGGTCGGAAACGTTCCTGGCCGCCCTGCGGGCCTACCCGGACCTCCCACCGGGCAGCAACGTCGAGGCCTGGCTCGTCACCATCGCCCACCGCAAGGCGGTCGACCAGGTGCGCGCCGCGTCGCGACGCGCCGTACCGAGCGACGACCTCCACGACGAGCCCACGAGCGGTGACCTGCCCGGCGGCTGGGAGACCGAGCTGTGGGCCGCCCTGCGCCGGCTGCCCCTCAAGCAGCGGCAGACCG
This sequence comes from Frankiales bacterium, assembly GCA_025965475.1. Classification (GTDB taxonomy): domain Bacteria; phylum Actinomycetota; class Actinomycetes; order Mycobacteriales; family SCTD01; genus RYN-124. Next base: position 13,715 of record JAOPWV010000144.1, read on the forward strand.
TCGCTTACCACTACCTCGCCGGCCTGCCGTACGCCGACGTCGCCGACCTGCTCGGCGGCAGCCCGGCGGCCGCGCGGCGAGCCGCCTCCGACGGCATCGCCGCCCTGCGCAGGACCTACCTCCAGGACGAGCGCCTCGACGAAGAGAGCCGATCATGAACACCTCTGTCAGCAACGGCGACCCGTTCGTGTCGCTGCCCGAGATCGACGAGGCCGCCCAGCGCCGCCTGCATGCGCGGCTGGAGGCGGCGGCCGACGAGACGGGCCTCCTCGACGTCGCCTACCGCACCCTCGACACGCCCGTCGGCGCCCTGCTGCTGGCCGCGACCGAGAAGGGGCTGGTCCGGGTGGCGTTCGCCCGTGAGGACCACGCCGCCGTCCTCGACCGGATCGCGCAACTGGTCAGCCCCCGGGTCCTGCACGCGCCGGGCCGGCTGGACCCGGCCGCGCGCGAGCTCGAGGAGTACTTCACCGGCCGGCGCAGCACCTTCGACCTGCCGCTGGACTTCAGCCTCGCCCGCGGGACGTTCCGCCGCGTCGTCCTGACGCACCTGCCCGAGATCCGCTACGGCCAGACGGCCAGCTACGCGTCGGTCGCGGCGGCCGCCGGGAGCCCGCGGGCAGTGCGCGCGGTCGGCAGCGCATGCGCGACGAACCCGCTGCCGGTCGTCGTGCCCTGTCACCGCGTCGTGCGCAGCGACGGGACGTTCGGCCAGTACGCGGGGGGGCCGGAGGCCAAGAGCACGCTGCTGACGCTGGAGGCCGGGCCGTGACGACCGCGGTCGCCGACCTTGACTGGGCGGCCCTGGCCGACGAGGTGAACGAGTACGGCTGTGCCCAGACCCCACAGCTCCTCAATCCGGACGACTGCCGCGGCATCTCGGGGCTGTACGACGACGCGGACCGGTTCCGGTCCACCATCGACATGGCCCGCTACCGGTTCGGCTCCGGGCAGTACCGCTACTTCAGCAGGCCCTTCCCGGAGCTGGTCGCCCAGCTGCGGCAGGCGTTCTACCCGTACCTGCTGCCGATCGCCCGGGACTGGGCGGACAAGCTGGGCCGGCCTGCGCCGTGGCCGGACACGCTCGACGAGTGGCTGGCCCGCTGCCACGCGGCCGGGCAGAGCAAGCCCACGCCGATCCTGCTCCGCTACCGCGAGAAGGACTGGAACGCCTTGCATCGCGACCTGTACGGCGACCTGGTCTTCCCCCTGCAGGTCGTCATCGGGCTGGACGAGCCCGGCGTCGACCACACCGGCGGCGAGTTCCTGCTGGTGGAGCAGCGGCCCCGGGCCCAGTCGCGCGGCACGTCCACGGTGGTGCGTCAGGGCCACGCGCTGATCTTCACGACGCGCGACCGGCCGGTCCGCTCCGCCCGCGGCTGGTCGGCCGCCCCGGTCCGGCACGGCGTCAGCACGCTGCGCTCCGGCACCCGGCACACCCTCGGCCTGGTCTTCCACGACGCCGCCTGATGCGTACGGACGGCTATTCGCTTCTCGACCGCGACGGGAGGCCGTACCGGAGCGCCGTGCCCGGCACCCTGGGCGGGAACCGCCGCAGCCGTCTCTACGGCCGGCTCGACTGCCCTGCCGCGCTGCGCGCCCTGACCCGCGGCGGCTACGTGGCGGTTCGTGTCTTCTTCGCCGAGGAGGCGACGGCCCGGCAGGCCGGGTACCGGCCGTGCGCGGTGTGCCTGCCCGCCGCCTACGCCGACTGGAAGTCTCGGGATCAGCGGAGGCGCGATCCGGCGGCGAAGGCGGTGGCCAGCCGGGCCAGCGCCAGAGCGCCCACCAGCAGCCCGAAGTCGCGCAGCGCCACGTCGTAGTAGCCGGGGATCAGCAGCAGGTCGACGATGATGCCGGCGAGCCATGCGGCGACGAGGTAGGCGCCGAAGCGCGGTGCCAGAAGGACGGCCAGTCCGGCAACGATCTCGATGACGCCGACGGCGTACATCGCCTGGTGCGCCGTGCCGGGAACGATGGCATCGATGCGCGGGGCGAGGTAGCGATCCCAGTTGGTCAGCACGTGCGCGAACTTGTCGGCGCCGAACAGGATCGGCGCCAGGGTGAATCCGACGCGCAGCAGACAGAAGGCCTGGTACGTCCCATCCCCTCTGAGCCGGCCCGCGACGGGGAGTCCTGCTGCAGTGGGGGAGGTGATGCCCTCGACGTCCATCGGTGGCTCCGTTCCTTGTAACGGATAATAGTTTGTACGTTAGGGTTCTCCCAGGATTTCGTCAACTAACTTGTCCGCAAGAAAGGGGGCGTCGTGGACCGCGGGGACTTCGAGAGCCAGGTCGTCAGCGTGTCCGCGCTCGGGGATCCGCTGCGACGCGCGCTCTACGAGTTCGTCGTGAGCCAACCGACGCCCGTCAGCCGCGATCAGGCCGCAGAGGGCGTCGACGTCGCCCGGCACACTGCGAAGTTCCACCTCGACAAGCTCGAGGACGAGGGCCTGCTCGAGGTCGAGTTCCACAGGCCGCCCGGCCGTAGCGGCCCCGGCGCCGGTCGGCCCGCCAAGTTCTACCGTCGGTCCTCGCGCGAGATCACGGTCAGCCTCCCGCAACGGCACTACGACCTCGCTGGACACGTGATGGCGCGCGCCATCACCGCCTCACAGCAGGACGGGACTCCGGTGGTCGTCGCCCTTCGCGAGGCCGCGAGGTCCGTCGGCAGGACGATGGCCGCGCAGGTAGAGGAACGCGTCGGAAGCCGGCCCAAGCAGGCGGTGCTCACGCAGGCCGTGAGCGACGTGCTGACCGACAGCGGCTACGAACCACACGGGGACGCGAGCGGGCTCACCCTCGGCAACTGCCCGTTCCACCGCCTGGCCCAGGAGTACACGTCACTCGTCTGCGGCATGAACGAAGACCTCATCCAGGGCCTGCTGGAAGCCCTGCCGGGCACGAAGCTGCGGGCGCGACTCGACCCGGCACCGGGCCGCTGCTGCGTCACGCTTGGCACCGAGCCTGACCGGACCGCGGAACAGCCGGCGCAACAGGGGACGCCAGGCGGCTAGGAACGTCCCGTCCGGTGGCGGCGGCGCGGGCCGCTGCGCCCAGGACCCGGAAGGCGTCGCCTGGGCGGAGCGTCTGGTCGCGACCGCACAGCAGTCGCGGCCGCCCGCTCGGTGGACGGCGGGATGGTGGAGCTGCCGGTACTCCTACGGGTCCGGCGGCTGCTCGCTGCTCAGCCGCTGCCGGTTGACGGCCGGGCCTTGACCTCGCGGCAGATTGGCGCCAATCTTGGCGCCCCCACTTCTGAGGTAGGTGCTGGTGCTCCCCCTGCGCGATTTCGGCATGGATTTCATCCACGACCCGTGGCCGACGTACGCGGTGCTGCGCGACGAGCACCCGGCCTACTACGTCGAGGGTGTGGGCGTGTGGCTGGTGACGCGCTACGACACGGTGGCCGGCGCGACCGACCCGACGGTCTGGTCGAACGCAGCAGGCAACATCTTCCCGTTCGACGACCCGCAGCGGATCGGCAACACGCTCGGGACCACGGACCCGCCCGTCCACACCATGGCCCGCCGGCTGGTCATGAAGGCGTTCACGCCGCGCCGCGTGATGGCCATGGAGGAGCGGGCCCGCGCCTACGCGCGTGAGCTGCTGACACCACTGCGGGACGCCGACTCGTTCGACTTCGTGCACGACTACGCGCAGCCGTTCACCGCGGCCGTCGTCGCGATGATCCTGGGCATCCCGGACGAGGACATCCCCGCGCTCACCGCCGCCATCGACAAGGGCTTCGCCACCGACCCGTCCCGCCCGGCGGACGAGCGGCACGCCGGCCGGCGCCTGGCCTTCGCGTACTGCCGGGAACTGCTCAAGGAGCGGCGTGTGCGGCCGCAGGACGACGTGATCAGCGGCATGGCCCTCGCCGAACACCTCGGCGCGACGCTCACCGACGAACAGATCGCCGTGACCAGCGGGACCATCCTCGGCGCCGGCTACGGCTCGACCGAGCATGCCATCAGCAACCTCTGGGTGACCCTGGCCGAGAACCCCGATGCGCGCGCACAGATCCGCACGGACCCGTCCCTGATCCCCGCGGCCTTCGAGGAGGCCGTGCGACACGAGGCCGCCGGGCACGTGTTCGGCCGGACCCTGCTCCAGGACGTCGACGTGCACGGGACGACCGTGCCGGCCGGCGCGCGGGTCGGGCTCTGCTACGGCAGCGCCAACCGGGACGAGCGGGCATTCCCCGCGGCGGACCGTTACGACATCCACCGCGACCTGGCCACGAACCGGCACCTCGGCTTCGGCATCAGCCCGCACCACTGCCTCGGCAACGCGCTGGCCCGCCTGGAGGCCAAGATCACGCTGGAGGAGGCCCTGCCGCTGTTCGGCGACTTCGAGGTCGAGACCCGACCGGAGAACCGGCTGAAGATCCTGCAGTTCCGTGGGTTCACCAGCCTCCCCACGACCGTCCCCGGCGGCCCCGCCACGAGCGCGGCCAGCACAGGAGGAGCAGCGTGAGGACCTGGATCGACCTCGACGTGTGCGAGGGGTGCGCGTCGTGCCTGGTCGCCGCCCCGCAGGTGTTCGACTTCGACGACGACACCAACAAGGCCGTAGTGCTGGTCGAGCGACCCGGCCCGGAGCAGCAGGCGAACGTACGGACGGCCGCCCTGCACTGCCCGGTGCACGCGGTCCGCATCGACGAAACCGGCTGACCGGTGCCCGCGCCGATCGT
>JAOPWV010000146.1 GCA_025965475.1 Frankiales bacterium
ACGTCGTCACCGCCCGGACGCCCGCGGCCAGCGCCCGCTCGAGCACCGGCCGCGGCGTCGCGGCCCCGCCGACGAGCACGGCGTCGTACGACGTCAGGGCCTCGTGCGCGGACGGTTCGTCGAGCAGCCGGACCAGCTGCGTCGGTACCAGTGAGGTGTACCGGCGGGGGCTGTCCGCGAGCCGTCCTGTCGCTGCGACGAAGGCGGCCGGGTCGAAGCCGCCGCGCAGGTCGAGCACCTCCGGGGTCGTCCCGGCCGCGACCGAGCGCAGCAGGACCTGCAGTCCGGCCACGTGCCGCGCCGGCAGGGCGAGCAGCCACCGGCCGGGGCCGCCGAGCCGCGCCTCGGTGGCGGCGGCGGACGCGCGCAGTGCCGACACCGGCAGCAGCGCGCCCTTGGGCACGCCCGTGGAGCCCGAGGTGGACACGACCACCGCGGTGGGGTCCGCGTCGTCGTCCTCGTCCGGGGCCAGCGGACGGTCGACGTCGGCGGCGGAACACAGCCGGGCCGCTTCGTCAGGATCGTCCGCGGGTACCGGCAGCAGGGCTGGACCGTCACCGGCCAGCGCGCGTCCGAGGGTGGGCAGCAGGTCGAGGACGCGGGGCCCCTCGGGGACCGGCAGGGCGACGAGCGGCCGGCCCATCAGAAGTACCAGGGGTACGGGCTCCAGTCGGGCTCGCGCTTCTCCAGGAACGCGTCCCGCCCCTCGACGGCCTCGTCGGTCATGTAGGCCAGCCGGGTCGCCTCGCCGGCGAACACCTGCTGACCGACCATCCCGTCGTCCGCGAGGTTGAAGGCGAACTTCAGCATCCGCTGGGCGGTCGGGCTCTTGCCGTTGATCTCGCGGGCCCACTGCAGTGCGGTGTTCTCCAGCTCGGCGTGGTCGGCGACCTCGTTGACCGCGCCCATCGCGAACATCTGGTCGGCGGTGTAGGGCCGGCCGAGGAAGAAGATCTCGCGGGCCCGCTTCTGGCCGACCATCTTCGCCAGGTACGCCGAGCCGTACCCGCCGTCGAAACTGCCGACGTCCGCGTCGGTCTGCTTGAAGCGCGCGTGCTCGCGGCTCGCGATCGTCAGGTCGCAGACCACGTGCAGGCTGTGCCCGCCGCCGGCCGCCCAGCCGGGAACGACGGCGATGACGACCTTGGGCATCATCCGGATGAGCCGCTGTACCTCGAGGATGTGCAGCCGCCCGGCCCGCGCCGGGTCGACCGTCTCGGACGTCTCGCCCTCGGCGTACTGGTAGCCGCTGCGGCCGCGGATCCGCTGGTCGCCGCCGGAGCAGAACGCCCAGCCGCCGTCGCGGGCGCTCGGGCCGTTGCCGGTGAGCAGCACGCAGCCGACGTCCGGCGTCATGCGCGCGTGGTCGAGGACGCGGTAGAGCTCGTCGACCGTGTGTGGCCGGAACGCGTTGCGCACCTCCGGGCGGTCGAACGCGATCCGCACGGTGCCCGCGTCCCGGCCCTCCGGGGTGACGTGCCGGTGGTAGGTGATGTCGGTGAGGGTGAAGCCCTCGACCTCGCGCCACTGGCTCGGGTCGAAGATCTCCGACACCTGACGGGGTTGCGTCTGCTTGTCGTCCACGACCGCGAAGATAGGCGGATGCCGCGGATCGAGCTCGACGAGGTCCTCGCGGCGGCGCACGTCGTCCGCCTGCCGATGCGCGTCCGGTTCCGCGGACTCCTGGAGCGCGAGGCCCTGCTGCTGCACGGTCCGTACGGCTGGGGGGAGTTCGCGCCGTTCACCGAGTACGACGACGTGGAGTCGGCCCGCTGGCTCGCGGCTGCCCTCGCGGCCGGCTGGGAGCCGCCCGTCGCGGCGGTCCGCGACGCCGTACCGGTCAACGCGACGGTGCCCGCCCTGCCCGCGGCCGACGTCCCCGCGCTGCTCGCCCGGTTCGACGGCTGCCGGACCGCGAAGGTCAAGGTGGCCGAACCCGGCCAGGACCTCGCGCAGGACGTCGACCGGGTCGCCGCGGTGGTCGACGTGCTCGGCCCCGGGGCCCGCGTACGGGTGGACGCGAACGGGGCGTGGTCGGTCGACGACGCCGTCCGCGCCCTGCGCGCGCTGTCCCGCGCCGCCGGCAGCGCCGTCTTCGAGTACGCCGAGCAGCCCTGCGCGACGGTCGAGGAGCTCGCGGCCCTGCGGGTGGCGCTGGCCCGGGCGGGCGTCGACGTCGCGGTGGCCGCCGACGAGAGCGTCCGCAAGGCGGCCGACCCGCTGCGGGTCGCGGTGGCGGGGGCGGCCGACGTGGTCCTGCTCAAGGTGGCCCCGCTCGGCGGGGTGCGGGCGGCGCTCGAGGTCGCCGAGGTGCTCGGCTCCGGGCACGGCCTGCCGGTCGTGGTCTCGTCCGCCCTCGACACCTCGGTGGGCATCGCGGCCGGAGTGCAGCTGGCGGCCGCCCTGCCGGACCTGCCGTACGCCTGCGGCCTCGGCACCGTCGACCTGCTGGCCCGGGACGTGGCCACGCAGCCGCTGGTGGCCCGCGCCGGGGAGCTCTCGGCCCGGCAGGCCCGCGAGCTGCGGGTGGACCCGGACGCGTTGCGGGAGCTGGCCGCCCCGGCCGCCGTCCGGGACGCCTGGCTCGACCGGCTGCGGCGCTGCCACGCCCTCGTACCGGGCTGACCGGGCGGCCCGGAGGCGATTGCGCGAAGATCGGCGGGTGAACCCGTCGACCGCCCTGGCTACCGTCGTCGTCGACGAGCTGGTCCGGGGCGGTGTGCGCGACGCCGTGCTCTGCCCAGGTTCCCGGTCCGCGCCGTTCGCCTTTGCGCTGGCCGCGGCCGACACAGCGGGCCGACTGCGGCTGCACGTACGGATCGACGAGCGGTCCGCGGCGTTCCTGGCGCTCGGCCTGGCCAAGGCCGGTGACCCGGTGGCGGTCATCACGACCTCCGGGACGGCGGTCGCCAACCTGCATCCCGCCGTGCTGGAGGCCTCGCACGCCGGCATCCCGCTCGTCGTCCTGACAGCCGACCGGCCGGCCGAGCTGCGCGGCACCGGCGCCAACCAGACAACCGACCAGGTCGGCGTGTTCGGGACCGCACCGCGCATCGCCCGCGACCTCGGCGTCCCCGAGGCGCGGGCCGGACAGGTGGCGGCCTGGCGCGGCACGGTCAGCCGGGCGCTGGCCGCCGCCGGGGGTGGCCTGGCCGGCGGTGCGGCCGGACCCGTGCACCTGAACGTCCCGCTCCGGGAGCCGCTGGTCCCGGACGCCGACCCGACGCCGTGGCCCGAGTCCCTCGAGGGCCGGCCCGGCGAGGCGCCGTGGACCGACGTGGTCCCGCGGCCGGTCGCGTCCGCCCCGGCCGGAGCCGACACCCCGCGCACCCTCGTCCTGGTCGGCGACCTGCCGCACGGGTTATGGGGGGAGCGCGCCGCCCGGCTCGCCGAGGCGAACGGCTGGCCGCTCGTCGCCGAGCCGTCCAGCGGCGGGGCCTGGCGGGCTGCCCTGCCGCACGGTGCCCTGCTGCTGGGTTCCGAGCACTGGATGGCCGGCCACCGGCCGGACCGGGTGCTCGCCGTCGGCCACCTGACTCTCGGCCGGGCGATGTCCCGCCTGCTCGCCGACCCGCACGTGGCGGTCGATGTCGTCAGCGACGGCGACGCGTGGCCGGACCCGGCCCAGCGCGCGCGCTCTGTCAGCCCCCTGACCGCCCTGTGCGCGGAGCCGGAGGGTGGCACCCTCGACCGGACCTGGCTCGACGAATGGCAGGCCGCGTCCGCCGCCGTCGCCGCGGCGGTGGCCGGGCTCCTCGACGCGGACGAGCACTGGCCGAGCGGTACGGCGGTCGCGCGCGAGGTGCTGGCCGCCCTGCCAGAGGAGGCGGTGCTGTTCGTCGGCTCGTCCAACCCGGTGCGTGACGTGCAGCTCGCGGCGGTCCCCGGTCCGGTCACGGTGGTGGCCAACCGCGGCCTGGCCGGCATCGACGGCAGCGTGTCGACGGCGTCCGGCGTGGCCCTCACCAGCACCGCCCCGACGTACGCGCTGATGGGCGACCTGACGTTCCTGCACGACGCCGGCGGGCTCGTCCGCGGCCCGGTCGAACCCCGGCCGGACCTGACGCTGGTCGTCGTGAACGACGACGGCGGCGGCATCTTCGGGCTGCTCGAGCCCGGCGCGGCGCGGCACGCGGCGGTCTTCGAGCGGGTGTTCGGGACGCCGCACGGCGTCGACCTCGCCGCACTGTGCGCGGCGACCGGCACCCCGCACGAGCGGGTCAGCACGCGCGGCGAGCTGCGCGCGGCGCTGGCCGCCGTCCCCCGGGGGCTGCGGGTGGTCGAGGTACGGGTGGACCGGACCGGGCACCCCGCCCTGCACGATCGGCTCCGCGAGGCGACGGACGGCGCCCTGCGCGGCTGACGCGGCCGGTCAGCCGTCCGCGGCGAGGGCCTCGCGTACCGGGACCAGCTTGGCGTCGGACTCGGCCAGCTCGGCGCCGGGCTGCGAGTCCGCGACGATGCCGCAGCCGGCGAACAGCCGCAGCAGCGCGGGATCGTCCGGGTCGATCTGCGCGCAGCGCAGGGCCAGCCCCCACTCGCCGTCACCGCGGGCGTCGACCCAGCCGATCGGCCCCGAGTAGCGGCCGCGGTCCATCTCCTCGAGCTCGGCGATCAGCGCGCGTGCCGCCACCGTGGGGGTGCCGCAGACCGCCGCAGTCGGATGCAGGGCGGCCGCGAGCAGCAGCGCCGTCGCGGGGTGCTCGAGCACGCCGGTGACGTCGGTGGCCAGGTGCATCACGTTCGGCAGGTGCAGGACGAACGGGGTCTCGGGCACGTTCATCGAGCTGCACCAGGGAGCGAGCGCGTCGGCCAGCGACCGGACGGCGTACTCGTGCTCCTCCAGGTCCTTGCTCGACCGGGCCAGCGACGCGGCGTTGGCCAGGTCGTGCGCGTCGTCGCCCGTACGCCGGATCGTGCCGGCCAGGACGCGCGAGGTGACCAGCCCCTTGGACAGGCGGACCAGGATCTCAGGGGTGGCGCCCACCAGGCCGTCGACCGCGAAGGTCCAGGTGGTCGGGTAGCGCCCGTTCAGTCGGCGTAGCAGCCAGCGCACGTCGACCGGCTCGCTGGTGCGGGCCTCCAGGTCGCGGGCCAGCACCACCTTCTCGAGCTGGCCGGCCGCGATACGGCTGACGGCCTCGGCGACCGCTCCCTCCCAGGCCAGCGGCGACAGTGCCCCGTCCGCGAAGACGACGCCCCCGGGCGCCCGCGCCTCGGTCCGCGGCGGCAGCGCCGGCGCCGGGGCCACCGAGGACTCCGCGGTCACCCTGGTCACCCAGCAGCGGTCGCCGCGACGGCCGACGAGCACCTCGGGCACGACCAGGGCCCCGCCGCGGGGGGAGTCGTCGTCGAAGGCGAACGAGCCGAACGCGACCAGTCCGGAGCCGGCCTGCTCGACCTCGTCCCGGACGACCGCGTGCGCGACGAGGGTCCGCCACCAGCTGTCGGCGGCCACGAAGCGGTCCGGGCCGCCGGCGTCGAGCCGTGCCGCCGTACCCCAGCCGACGATCCCCTCGCCGCCGCGCAGCCAGGACAGCACGGGCTCGTCCGGAAGCAGCTCCAGCAGCGGGCCCGGGTCCTCGATGAGGGTGCTCCGCACGACAAGCCGTACGACATCGGGCGCCTCGTCGCCGGCCAGCGGGTGCGCCACAGTCACGGCGTCGAGCCTAGATGCGCTGCCGGCCGGCCGCTCTCCGGGCCGGGTTCGTATCCTGCGAGCGCGCCTCTTCCTCTGACCGGCGCTCGTCGGAAGGTGGAGAGCATGTCCCGCCGTGGCTGGTTGCTCTTCGCGGCGATGAGCGTCCTATGGGGCATCCCGTACCTGCTCATCAAGGTCGCCGTCGACGAGCTCTCCCCGCCGACGCTGGTGTTCCTGCGCTGCGCGCTCGGCGCGCTCGTGCTGCTGCCGTACGCCCTGGCCAGGGGCCACCTCGGGCCGTTGCGCGGCAGCCTGGCCCCGCTCGTCGGGTTCACGCTTCTCGAGCTCACGATCCCCTGGCTGCTGCTGGCCGATGCCGAACGGCGGCTGTCGAGTTCGGTCACCGGGCTGCTCGTCGCAGCCGTGCCGCTGGTCGCCGCCGTCGTCAGCCGGCTGGCCGGCGAGCAGGACCGGCTGGACCCGGCCCGGCTGTTCGGCCTGCTCGTCGGGCTGGGCGGTGTCGGCGTCCTGCTGGGCCTCGACCTCCGGGGCGACATCGGGGCGGCCGTCGAGGTGGGGATCGTCGTGCTCGGCTACGGGACGGCGCCCGTCCTCGCCAGCCGCCGGCTCTCGCACGTGTCGGGGATTGGTGTGACGGCTGCCGCCCTGACGCTGACCAGCCTGGTCTACCTGCCGTTCGCGGCGGTCAACCTGCCGGCCCACGTCCCGTCCACCACGGTCCTGCTCTCGGTGGCGGTGCTCGCGCTCGCCTGCACCGTCGTGGCCTTTTTGGTGTTCTTCGCCCTCATCCGCGAGGTCGGTCCGAACCGGGCGCTCGTCATCACCTTCGTGAACCCGGCGGTGGCCGTGGCCCTGGGCGTCGCACTGCTGCACGAGCCGTTCACGCTCGGCACCGCGATCGGTTTCCCGCTCATCCTCGGCGGCTGTCTGCTGGCCACCCGCCGGTCCATGACGCGGACCCCGGCCGTGGCCGAGCCGTAGCTGATTCCGCAGCGTGCTCGCAGTCGGCTCACAGGCAACCCACAGAGACCCGGTACAGACTCCTCCCTGTGAGAACTCGTACTGAGAACCCAGCCGGCACCACGGCGACCGCCGAGGCGCGTCTGCTCGTCGTCGACGACGAGCCCAACATCGTCGAGCTGCTGTCCGCCAGCCTGCGGTTCGCCGGCTTCGAGGTCGCCACGGCGCAGAACGGCGTCGAGGCGATGCGGCTGGCCAGGGGGTTCCGCCCCGACCTGCTGATCCTCGACGTGATGATGCCGGAGATGGACGGCTTCGAGCTGGTCCGCCGGCTCCGCGGCGAGGGGGGCCGTACCCCGGTGCTGTTCCTCACCGCCCGCGATGCCACCGAGGACAAGATCACCGGGCTGACCCTCGGCGGGGACGACTACGTCACCAAGCCGTTCAGCCTGGAGGAGCTCGTCGCACGGATCCGCGCCGTCCTACGCCGTACGGCGGACGGCCCGTCCTCGCCACACGCGCCCCGGGTGACGTTCGCCGACGTCGAGCTCGACGACGAGACGCACGAGGTGTGGAAAGCCGGGGTCCCGGTCTCGCTGTCGCCGACGGAGTTCAAGCTGCTGCGGTACTTCCTGCAGAACGCCGGCCGCGTGCTGTCCAAGGCGCAGATCCTGGACCACGTGTGGAACTACGACTTCGGGGGGGATGCCAACGTCGTGGAGTCGTACGTGTCGTACCTGCGGCGCAAGGTCGACACCACCGAGCCGCGGCTGCTGCACACGCTGCGCGGCGTCGGCTACGTCCTCCGGCGCGCGCCGCAGTGACCTTCCTCGTCACGCCCCTGCGCGCACTGTCCGCGCGCACCCCGCTGCGGTTGAAGCTCGTCGCGGCGCTGACGCTGCTGGTCGGGCTCGCCCTGGTGGTCACCGGGTTCGCGGCCTCGCAGGCGCTGCGCGGCTACCTCGTGCAGCGCGTCGACGTGAACCTCGTCCAGTACGTGCAGGATCCGCACTTCCACGGCCCTGCCGACGCGGACATGGGCCGGCCGCGCCGCCCGGGCGAGTACGCCTTCCAGACCGCGTCGCTCGACGGGACCGTGCTGCGGCCGTTCGCCGTCTCGACCGAGGGCGCCTCGCCGCCCCGGCTGCCGAAGCTGACCCCCTCGTTCGTCGCGGCCCACCAGAACGGCCCGTTCACCGTGTCCGCCGAGGACGGCAGCCAGCAGTGGCGCCTCCTGCTGGTCCCCGTGGCGGGGAAGGGCACCATCGCGGCGGCGGCCGGACTGGCGGACGTCGAGAGCACCGTGGGCCATCTCGCCCTGCTCGAGCTGGGCATCGGCGCCGGGGTCCTGCTGCTGTTCGCCGGGCTGGGGTACGGCGTCGTCCGATCCAGCTTGCGGCCGCTCGTCGCGGTCGAGTCCACCGCCGAGAAGATCGCCGGTGGCGACCTGACCCAGCGGGTGCCCGACGGCGACCCGCGTACGGAGGTCGGCCGGCTGGCCCTTTCCCTCAACGGCATGCTGGGTCAGGTGGAGCGGTCGTTCCGGGCGCAGCAGGTGTCGGAGGCCACCGCCCGGCAGTCCGAGGAACGGATGCGCCGGTTCGTGGCGGACGCGAGCCATGAGCTGCGGACGCCGTTGACGTCCATCCGCGGGTTCGCCGAGCTCTACCGGCAGGGCGCGGTGTCCGGACCCGACGAGCTCGACCGGGTCATGCGGCGGGTGGAGGACGAGGCGGCCCGGATGGGCCTGTTGGTCGAGGACCTGCTGCTGCTCGCTCGGCTCGACCAGCAGCGTCCGCTGCTGCGGGAGCCGGTGGATCTGCTGGAGCTGGCCCGCGACGCCGTCCACGACGCGAGCGCGGTCGCGCCGGACCGGCGGATCGAGGTGGCCGTGGTGGGGGAGGCGCCGCCCGTCGTCCTCGGTGACGACGCCCGGCTGCGGCAGGTGTTCGGCAACCTCGTCGGCAACGCGCTGTCCCACACGCCGGCGGGCAGCCCTGTCGTGGTCCGCGTCGGGACGACGGGCGACCTCGCCTCGGCCGTCCTCGAGGTGGCCGACCGCGGTCCGGGACTGTCACCCGACCAGCGGACCCGGGTGTTCGAGCGCTTCTACCGGGCGGACGCGTCCCGCACGCGGGCCCATGGCGGCAGCGGGCTGGGCCTGTCGATCGTGGCCGCGCTGGTCGCCGCGCACGGCGGCCGGGTCGAGGTCGAGAGCGAGCCCGGGCAGGGCGCGACGTTCCGGGTCCTGCTGCCCCGCGAGCCGTCGTACGCCGCGCAATCGGTCTGATGGCTCAGCCGAGCGGGCCGCGGCTCAGCTCGAGCAGCGCCAGCGCGACGGTGGCGCCGGGCGCACCGAGCTCGTCGCTCCAGCGGCCGACGACCTCGTTCTCGCGGGCCTGGGCGATGCGCGGGCCGCCCTCGAGGCGCCGGGCGCGCTGGATCTGCCGGCTGACCTCGACGCGTTCGCGGACGAGCCGGACGATCTCGGCGTCGATCTCGTCGATCCGGCCGCGCCCGCTGTCGATCGCGGCCGAGGGCTGGACAGGGACGGGGACGGTGACGGGGGTGCTCATCGGGTTCTTCTCCTCAAGGGTGCCGGTCCGCGACCCGAGGAGGACGACGTCCGGCCGGGTCCGTGGACCCGGGTGTCGTCGTGGCTGCTGAACAGGTCAGGCGAGCGGTACGGCGACCGGGGTCCGGTAGCCGTAGAGAAATCGCTGCCTGCTCACGGGGAACAGGCTACCCGGGGACCGCGGTCGTGTCCGCGGGTTGGGCGAGTGCGTCGAGCAGCGTCTGGTTGATGGTGTGCAGCTGGCGCACCTGTTCGGGCGTGAGCGGGTCGAACACATGGCTGCGGACGCCTTCGACGTGTCCCGGAGCAGCAGCGGCGAGGGCCTCGAACCCGGCGTCGGTGAGCCGGGCGATCTGGCCGCGCTTGTCGTCCGGGCAGCTCTCCCGGCGGACCCAGTCGTTCTCCTCGAGGCGGGACACGGCGTGCGAGAGCCGGCTGCGCGAGGACTGCGAACGGTCGGCGAGGGCGCTCATGCGCAGCGCCCGGTCCGGCGCCTCGGAGAGACGCACGAGGATCTCGTAGTACGCGTGCGGCATGCCGGCGTCGCGCTGGAGCTCCCGGTCGAGCTGGTCGAACACGAGCCGGGTCGCCCCCAGGTATGCGCGCCAGGCCTGCTGCTCGTCTTCGTTCAGCCACCTGGTCATGGCTCCAGTCTAGCATTATGTTGAGTCCTCAACATTGTCTGTCGGTGTCGGTACCCCGTTCTGTCGGCGGGGCGTGGTGCGATGCGCCCATGCGAGCCGCATCGCCGCATCACGCGGACGTGTTCAGCCACCTGCGGGTGGCTCTCAGCCGCGAGCTGGACGAGCCGGAGGTGGCCCGCTTGCTCGAGGACCTGGTCGCCCGTGGCTGGCAGCCGCGGCAGCTGCGCCACCGGGTCGGCGCCCTCCCGGCCCAGCCGAGCACGGCCAAGGACGCGGAGGTCGTCATCGCCTGCCTGCGGGCGCTGCTGGACGAGCCTTCCCCGCAGCAGCGGTACGACGAGGACCGCGAGCGCCGCGAGGCCGAGCGTGCCCGCGCCGGACAGGACGCCCCGCGGGTGGCGGCGCCCGAGGATCGGGACCGCTGGATCGCGACCATCCGGGGCGGCCTCAAGGGCCGGCCCCGGCCGCGCCGGTCCGCACCCGTGCGGTTGCGCCCCGACTGCGCGCTCTGCCACGGCGAGGCCGAGTTGTTCGTACGCCGCGACGTGCATCTGTGCTCCCGCTGCGTCGACCTGCTGGCGGCCGGCGAGGTCCAGCCGCGGCGCGTCGCCACGGGCTGACCGGACAGGACAGACCGGGCCTGGATCACCCAATCGGGTGAAAGGGGGCATCGCGCTTGCGCCGGCCCCGCCGGTGCCGCGCCGACCACCGACACCGACGGTCAGGTCTACGACACGGCCCGCGTCGTCGTCCCTCTCATCTTCCCGGTGGCCGGTGGTCCGTCGCGTTCAGCGACTCCTTCCTCACCTGCCGCTCGGGCTGCGGACGGCACCACATGGGCCAGGACCTGATGGGCCCGACGATGACGCCGCTGGTGGCGGCAACTACCTGACGATCACCGCCGACAGGGGCCCGGCCGTCGGCTGGACCGCCGTCCCACCTCGGGGCTGTACCCAGGGCCCTCGTCGGGAGCGCCGGGTCCACGGACGCCCATGACGTCGACGTCGCCATCGTGTCGTCGCTGCCTGCCCCGCGGCGGACCGGGGGCGGCAAGCCGCGACTCGCGGTCCCGGACGAGGTCGTCCTGGCGCTGCCGACAGCGGAGCTCACGGTCCGCTGACTTCGGCTCGAACGAGGGGCATGATCGCGGCCGGAGGTGGTCATGGCGAAGCTGCTGTATTCGGCGACGATGTCCCTGGACGGCTTCATCGCGGGGCCAGGCGGTGACATGTCCTGGTTGACCGGGCATCTCGGCCCCAACCCGGCCGTGGAGGCGCTGATGGACGAGATCGGCGCCCTGCTCGTGGGCAACCGCACCTTCCGGGGCGACGACCCGCACCGGGGCACGGAGCAGGAGGGCAAGCCGTTCGGCGGCGGCTGGACCGGGCCGCAGATCGTGCTCACCCACAAGATCCCGGACAGCGCGGTGCCGGGCGTGATCTTCGTCGACGACCTCGAGCGCGCGGTCCAGCAGGCCAAGGCCGCGGCACGCGGCAAGTACGTCAACGTCCTCGGTGCCAGCGTCGCCCAGCAGTGTCTCGAGGCGGGCATGCTC
Source organism: Frankiales bacterium (assembly GCA_025965475.1). Lineage (GTDB taxonomy): Bacteria > Actinomycetota > Actinomycetes > Mycobacteriales > SCTD01 > RYN-124. Next base: position 11,397 of record JAOPWV010000146.1, read on the forward strand.
GACGAGATCTTCGTCTGCATCGCGCCCGTGCTGCTCGGTGACGGCGTCCGGCTCTTCGACCGCCCTGGCGGCACCGACGTGAAACTCGAACGCCTGAGCCTGAGCCACGCGCCGAACGCGACGAACCTCTGGATGCGCGTCGTCCGCTGAGCCCGGGTCAGGACGGGAAGGCGGCCGCGAGGGCCGGCTTCAGCGTGGCGGCGTACCAGTCGCAGAAGGCCTCCTGCTCCTCGCCGACCTGGACGAAGGCCACCCGGGAGTAGCCCGCGTCGACGAAGGACTGCACCCTCGCGACGTACGCCGCGACGTCCGGCCCCCACACCCCGACCTGGGCCATGTCCTCCGGGCGGACGAACCGCGACGCGGCCTCGAACGCGGGTGGCCCGGGCAGCTCGGCCTGCACCTTCCAGCCGAGCGTGGCCCAGCGGAACTGGTCGTGCAGCAGCTCCAGCGCCTTCGCCTCGTCCTCGTCGTAGACGACCGGGAACTGCGCCACCGACTCCCCGCGGCCGCCGGCCTGCTCGTACCGGGCGCGGATCTCCGGCTTGGCCTCGGTGCCGATCAGGAAGTCGCCGAGGTCCGCCGCGAGCCGGCAGGAGGACCGGCCGCTGGCCGCGACCCCGATGCGCACCGGCTCGTCCGGCAGGTCGTAGATCTTGGCGCTCTCGACGTCGAAGTGCGCCCCGCGGTAGTTGAACCAGTCGCCCTGCCAGAGGCCGCGGATGATCTCCAGGCCCTCCGCGAGCATCTCGTGCCGGATGTCGACCGGCGGCCAGAGCTGGCCCACGACGTGCTCGTTGAGGTTCTCGCCCGCACCCACGCCGAGTGAGAACCGGCCGTCGGAGAGCAGCCCGAGGGTCGCGGCCTTCTGGGCCACGACTGCCGGGTGGTAGCGCACGGTCGGGCAGGTCACGTACGTCATGAAGGGGATCGCCGAGGTGGCCTGCGCGACCGCCCCGAGCACGCTCCAGGTGTACGGCGCGTGGCCCTGCCCCTCGAGCCAGGGGTGGAAGTGGTCGCTGGCTACGAGGAAGTCGAAGCCCGCCTGTTCGGCGAGGACGGCGTCCCGGACCAGGTCCTTGGGACCGCGCTGCTCGCCCATGAGCGTGAAGCCGATGTCGACCACGGTGGCCTCCGGTGCAGAGGTGGATGCGTGGCCGATCCCCTGCCCGGACCGGCCGAGATGACACGTGCCGGCGCGTGACCCGGTTCACCGCCGGACCCCGGCCGCTAGCGTGGCCAGGTGAGCGAGATCCGGCGTGGCACCCTGTTCGGCGCCGCGGCGTACCTCGCCTGGGGGGTCTTCCCGCTCTACTTCCCGCTGCTGAAGCCGGCCGGGGCGCTCGAGGTGCTGGCTCACCGCGTGGTCTGGTCGCTGCTCGTGGTGGCCGTTCTCGTCTGGATGACCCGGCGGGCCGCCGGGGTCCAGGCGGTGTTCGCCGACCGCCGCCGACTGCTCATGCTCTCGACCGCTGCGGTCCTGCTCGCCGTCAACTGGGGCGTCTACATCTACGGCGTGACCAGCGGGCAGGTCGTGGAGGCGTCGCTGGGCTACTTCGTGAACCCGCTCGTGACCGTCCTGCTCGGCGTCTTCGTCCTCGGCGAGCGACTGCGCAGGCCGCAGTGGGTGGCGGTCGGCATCGCCGCCGTCGCGGTGCTCGTGCTGACGGTCGAGAACGGCCGGCCGCCGTGGATCGCGCTGGCGCTGGCCGTCACGTTCGGCACGTACGGGCTGCTCAAGAAGACGGCCGGGGTCGGCGCCGTCGAGGGGCTGACGGTCGAGACGGCGGTGCTCGCACCGGTGGCCCTGCTGTTCCTGATCGTCCTGCAGGTCCGAGGCGACGCGACCTTCACCGCGCACGGGCCCGGGCACGCCGCGCTGCTGGCCACCACCGGCCTCGTCACCGCCATCCCGCTGCTGTTCTTCGGCGCCGCCGCCTCGCGGGTTCCGCTGACGACGCTCGGAGTGCTGCAGTACGTCACCCCGGTCATGCAGTTCCTGCTCGGGGTGCTGGTCTTCCACGAGCCCCTCGGGCTGCCCCGGTTCCTCGGGTTCGTGCTCGTCTGGATCGCGCTGTGCCTGTTCACGGTGGACCTCGTCCGGAGCCAACGGCGCGACGCGCGGCTCCTCGTCACCGAGCCGGTCTGATGCTCGATCGCGCCGGCGCGCTCCTGGGGCCGCTGACCACGCTCGGCCTGGGCGGCCCGGCCCGGCGGCTGGTGGTGGCGTACGACGAGGCCGAGGTCGTCGAGGCGGTCCGCTCGGCGGACGGCCCGGTGCTCGTCCTCGGCGGCGGCAGCAACGTGGTCATCGCCGACGCCGGGTTCGACGGCACCGTCGTACGCATCGCCTCGCAGGGTGTCCGGATCCGGCGTGAGGACGACGGCGTACTGCTCGAGGCGGCCGCGGGCGAGGACTGGGCCGGCCTCGTCGACCGGTGCGTCACCGACCGGCTGGCCGGCGTGGAGTGCCTGGCCGGGATCCCCGGGCTGGTCGGCGCCACCCCGGTGCAGAACGTCGGCGCCTACGGGCAGGACGTCTCGCAGACCGTCGTGGAGGTGCGCGCGTACGACCGCCGGGCCGACGAGGTGGTCGCCCTCACCGACTGCGGCTTCGGTTACCGGTGGAGCCGGTTCAAGGCGGACCCGGAGCGCTGGGTCGTGCTGGCCGTCAGCTACCGCCTTGCGGAGGACGGGCTGAGCATGCCGATCCGGTACGCCGAACTGGCCAGGGCACTGGGCGTCGAGGTCGGGCAGACCGTGCCGTTGGCCGAGGCGCGCGACGCGGTGCTCGCCCTGCGCCGGGGCAAGGGGATGGTGCTCGACGCGGCAGATCCGGACAGCCGAAGTGCCGGCTCGTTCTTCACCAACCCGTTGCTCGACGCGCAGCAGGCGGCCGACCTGCGGGCCCGGCTGGGCGACGGGCCGCGCCCGCCGGAGTACCCGGACGGCGACGGCAGGGTGAAGGTGTCGGCGGCGTGGCTCATCGAGCACGCCGGGTTCCGCAGGGGGCACTTCGACGGCCCGGTCGGCATCTCCGGCAAGCACACCCTCGCGCTGGTCAACCGCGGCGGCGCGGTCACGGAGGACCTGCTGCAGGTGGCCCGTGAGGTGCGGGCCGGCGTACGCGAGACGTTCGGGGTGGAACTCGTCCCGGAGCCGGTGCTCGTCGGGGTCTCGCTCTAGCCGAGCTACTCCCTGGAGCTACTCCATCGAGCGGAGCAGGTCCATCAGCTCCTTGCAGCGCGGGCAGACCGGGTACTTCTCCGGGTCGCGGCCCGGGAACCACTTCTTGCCGCACAACGCGGTCGCGGGCACCCCGTCGATGGCGCTGCGCAGGATGTCCTCGTGCTTGACGTAGTGGGACATCCGGTTGTCGTCGGTGTCCTCCTCGAGGTCGGTGTCAAGCGCTTCCGACGTGCCCTGACGGACATCGAGCTCGGTCATGCGTCGAGCGTACGTCCCGGACCGGCCTGTGGCAGTCAGCCTCAGCTCACCCGCGGGTCAGATCGAAGCTCTCCGCGACGGGTATCCCACGCACTGTGACGAAGCCGACACAACGGAGCCGCGACATCGAGCGGGCCGCCCGGCGGGAGGTGCTGCTGGACACCCTGCGCGAGGCGGCCGAGTTGCGCGCCCGGCTCCACCCTCGCGCGGCCGCACTCGCCCGGTCGCGGGCCCTGGTGCATGCACGGACCACCCGCGGCTGACCATTCAGGACGAGACCGGCATCACGCGCGTTCGCAACTCCGGACGGGGTACGGCCCGGACACCAACCCTGCGGATCCCGGGAGAGCGTCCTGCCCAGCGTGCGTGAACAGCTTCGTCGTACGGCGAAGGAGGCTTTCGGGTGGGACGAGCTGCGGCCCGGCCAGCTGGAGGCGATGGAGGCGGTCATGGCGGGGCGGGACACGCTCGTCGTGATGCCCACCGGCGCCGGCAAGAGCGCCGTCTACCAGGTGCCCGCGCTGCTGCTCGACGGCCCGACCGTCGTGGTCAGCCCGCTGATCGCCCTGCAGCGCGATCAGGTCGCGGCGCTCTCCGCCCGGGCCGGCACCGGGGGCGCGGTCCACGCCAACAGCACCCTGTCGGAGAAGGCCCGCCACGAGGCGTTCGCGGCACTGCAGGCCGGCAACGTGGAGTTCTTCTTCCTCGCGCCCGAGCAGCTCGGCAAGCCCGAGGTGCTCGACGCCGTCGCCCAGGCCGAGCCGTCGCTGTTCGTCGTCGACGAGGCGCACTGCATCTCCGCCTGGGGCCACGACTTCCGCCCCGACTATCTCCGGCTGGGCAGTGCGGTCGAACGGCTCGGCTCGCCACGGGTCCTGGCGCTGACCGCCACGGCGTCCCCGCCGGTCCGCGACGAGATCATCGAGCGGCTGCGGCTGCGCGACCCCGTGCAGCTGGTGCGCGGCTTCGACCGGCCCAACCTGCACCTGAGCGTGGAGGCGTTCCGCGACGAGGACCAGAAGCGCGAGGCCGTCGTCCTGCGCGCCATGGGCGAGCAGAAGCCCGGCATCGTCTACACGGCGACCCGCAAGAGCGCCGAGGCGCTGGCGCAGGTGCTGGCGGACTACGGCATGACCGCGGCGGCGTACCACGCGGGGATGCGCGCGTCCGCGCGGTCACAGGTGCAGGACGCGTTCCTCGACGGGTCGCTGGACGTGGTCGTCGCGACGACGGCCTTCGGCATGGGGATCGACAAGGCTGACGTCCGCTTCGTCATCCACGCCGAGGTGGCGGACTCCATCGACAGCTACTACCAGGAGATCGGTCGCGCCGGTCGCGACGCCCAACGCGCCGAGGCCGTGTTGTTCTACCGGCCGGAGGACCTCGGGCTGAGGACGTTCTTCGCCTCCGCGACGCCGGACGTCCAGAAGCTCCGCAAGGTCGCCACGCTGGTCCAGCACGCGGACGGGCCCGTCCAGCCGACCGAGGTGGCCCGGGAGATGGACGTGTCGGCGACGCGGCTGGCCGGCCTGGTCAACCTGCTCGAGCAGGCGGGCGCCGTCGAGGTGCGGGCGGACGGTGCGCTCGACGAACCCGACAATGCGCCCGCGCCGCCGGATGCGGCGGCGCTGGCCGCCGAACTGGCCGAGTCACACAAGAAGGTCGAGCGTTCGCGCGTGGAGATGATGCGCGGTTACGCCGAGACCAGCGGCTGCCGGCGGCAGTACGTGCTCGCGTACTTCGGTGAGGCGTACGACGAGCAGTGCGGCTACTGCGACAACTGCGAGGCGGGCACCGCGTCGGAACAGCCGGACGCCGCCGAGTCGCCGTACCCGTTGCAGTCCAAGGTCCGCCACGCCTCCTGGGGCGAGGGGATCGTCATGCGCTACGAGGGGGACCGGATCGTCGTGCTGTTCGAGGACGTGGGGTACCGGACGCTGTCGCTCGCGACCGTGCAGGAGCGCGGGCTGCTGGTGCTGGCATGACCGAGGTCGATGCGGTCGTCGTGGGCGGCGGTGCCGGCGGCCTGGCGGCGGCGCTGTGGCTCAGCCGCTACCGGCGCTCGGTGGTGGTCGTCGACTCGGGGGAGTACCGGTCCGCGAAGGTCGAGCGCTCGCACGGATACCTGGGCCGGGACCCGCAGACCCCGGTCGAGCTGCTGGCCCGCGGCCGGGAGGAGCTCCTGGCGTATCCCACCGCGTCGGTGCGGCCGGCGTTCGTCGAGAAGATCCTGCGGCGCGACGACGGGCTGTTCACCGTCTCGCTCGGCGACGACGAGTTGACCGCCCACCGCGTGGTCCTCGCCACCGGCGTCAAGGACCGCTTCCCCGAGGTGAAGTGCTTCGAGGAGCACTATGGCGCGTCGGTCTTCCACTGCCCGGCCTGCGACGGCTACGAGGCGCGCGACCGCGACGTCGTCGCGCTGGGCTGGGACGTACACCTCGTCGGGTTCGCCTCGACGCTGCTGAACTGGGCGCGCTCGGTCACCGTGGTCACGAACGGCCACCGGTTCGCCGGGGACGAGCGCTGCCGGCAGACGCTGGCCGACAACGGCATCGACCTGATCGAGGAGAACGCGGTCGAACTCGTCGGACCCCGCGGCGCCCTGGAAGCCGTGCTGCTCGAGAACGGCCGCCGGCTGCCCACCTCGCTGGTCTTCTTCTCGCTCGAGCACCAGTCGCAGACCTGGCTCGCCGAGTCGCTCGGCTGTGCGCTCGACGACGAGGGCTACGTCATCGTCGACCGGGAGGGGCAGACCACGGTCCCCGGCATCTACGCGGCCGGCGACCTGACCCCCGGTCTGCAGCTGGTCCAGGTGGCCGCAGCCTCCGGCGCGGTGGCGGGGGTGGGCGCCGCCCAGTCGTTCTTCGGCACCTCCGGGGCGCCCACGTCACCCGAACCCGCGCCCGAGCCCACCGTCCCCGGGCAGGGCGGCTGACGGCTCACCCGCCGTTCCGCTTCCTCACGACAGCACGACGCCCCGCACACCTCGGGAGGTGGCGGGGCGCCGGCGTGGCTGGTTCAGACCGCTTCGCGTACCCGGTCCGCGATGCGGCTGTCCTTGACCCGGTCGATGACGTTGGCGTCCTTCACCCGGTCCATGACGTTGCTGTCCTTGACCCGGTCGATGACGTTGGCGTCCTTGACCCGGTCGAGGGCGTGCCCGGCCATCCCGCCCATCACGGTGGCGGCGCCCCCGGCAGCGACGGCGGCCCGGGACGGGAGGGCCTTCAGCGTCCCCGTGACCACCTGCGCGGGCCGCTGCTGCTCCTCGTGCAACGCGGACGAGGCCAGGACCGCGCCGGTCAGACCGGGGATGGCCCACTGGAGAGCCTTGAGCTGCTTCTGGGCCTTCGCCACCTCCGGCGGCGTGGACGGCAGCGGCGCGGTACCACCGGCGACCGGGACGTCACCCGCGTTCATCACCTTCTGGCCGAGGATCCGGCTGTACGCCGTGGCGCCGAGCGCACCGGCGGTCAGCGCGAGCTTGACGTTCGTGTTCGCGAGCACGCCCTTCTGCTGCACGACGCGTCCCTTGTTCGCCCTCATCAGCTGTGCGCCACCGACGAGGTGGGCGCCGATGGCGATCAGGTTGACCGGGGTCCAGCGGCCCCATCCGGCATTGGCGACGCGGGCGCGCTGGCGCGGGTCGTCGACGTCGGCGGCAGCGCCGTTGACGCCGACCGCACCCATCAGTGACCCGCCGAACCAGGCCGCGAGGCCGGCGTCGTGAAGGAAGTGGGCGATCGTGTTGCGCTCGGACATGAGCGATCCTCCGGGAACGGTCGAGCGGGGCTATGGCGTATGCGGTCGCTACCCGCCCGCTCCCTCCACCAACCAGGGGCCGCGGGTTCCCACCCCCAGGTGGGTCTGACAGAGTCGGCAGAGGAGATACGCAACGACGACGGGGGGTGCAGCGTGGCAGGAGCCGTGATGGACGCTGACGCGTACGCCGTCGTGGTCTTCCGCGAGGAAGGTCGCTGGCAGGTGGGTGTCCTCCCCGAGGTGCTCACCGAGGATCTCGACGGCCTCATCGCCGCGGTGCGCCAGCAGCCGGGAGAGAACGGCTCGTTCGCGCTGGTGGACGTGGCGGACGAGTTCTTCGTCGTCGTACGGGTGCAGCAGGGGCGGGTCCGGCTGCTGCTCTCCGACGTCACCGCGTCGGTCGCGTGGGATCTGGCCGCCCAGGTGCTCGACCACCTGGAGCTGGACGTGCCCGGCGAGGACGACCTCGAGGACGTCTGGCCGGTGGGCGATCTCGGCGTGTTCGCGGATTTGGGCCTCGATGAGATGGAACTCGGTGCCATCCTGTCCGACGTCGACGCGTACGCCGACGAGATGCTGTCGGCCCTGGCCCGCCGGCTGGGTTTCTCCGACGTGTACGAGCGGGTAGTCGACGCACTCGTCGACTGACCGGCCCTGCCCTACGTCCCCGCCTGCACCCCAGCCCCCGGAGCCCTCACGTGTCGTACTTCGCCGTCGCTGTTGCTCGCACCGGGGGCCACTGGACCGGCGTGGAGGTCGACCTCGACGAGGTCGACGACCTGGAGGGTCTGACCGACCTGCTGCGCGACCTCACCGAGGACGGTCCCGGGCCCGCGCTGCTGCTGCTCGAGGAGGACGACGAGTACGTCGCGATCGTCCGCGTCGACGGCGGCGCCTCCTCCCTCGGTGAACCTCGCGTCTTCCTCTCCGACCGGCGTGCGGTCCAGGCCAGCGAGGTCGCGGCGTTGCTCTGGGAGGACGGCGACGCCGACGAGGAGGGCGACGACGACGACGAGGAGGACGAGGGGACGCGTCCGGTCGCGGAGCCGGTCGGGGATCCCGATCTGCTGGCGGACCTGGGTACGTCGCGCGACCAGCTCCTGCGCCTGTGCGCCGAGGAGGGCCTGCTGCCCGCCGACGTGCTCACGTCCATCTGCGAGCGGGCCGGCTGCGACGACGTCCTCGAGGAGCTGCGCGAGGGGTGACGCCCTGCGGCCCCCCGGGGCGGTACGACGAGCTGATGCTGCTCGCGCTCGAGCAGGCGGCGCTGGCGCCGGCGCACGGCGACGTCCCCGTCGGGGCGGTGGTCTGCGGGCCGGACGGGGAGCTGCTCGGCGCCGGCCACAACGATCGAGAGGGCAGCGGCGACCCCACCGCGCACGCAGAGGTGCTCGCGCTGCGGGCGGCCGCCGCGTCGGTGGGTTCCTGGCGGCTGACCGGCTGCACCCTGGTCGTCACCCTCGAGCCGTGCACGATGTGCGCGGGCGCGCTGGTCCTGTCCCGGGTCGACCGGGTCGTCTACGGCGCGGCGGATCCCAAGGCCGGTGCGGCCGGCTCGCTCTGGGACGTCGTCCGGGACCGGCGGCTCAACCACCGCCCCGAGGTGGTGCCCGGCGTCCTCGCGCAGGAGTGCGGCGAGCAGCTCCGGGCGTTCTTCGAGGCACAACGGCGGCTTCGCTAGACTCGCCGACGGTGGCGTGTCCGAGCGGCCGAAGGAGCACGCCTCGAAAGCGTGTGACGTGGCAACACGTCCGTGGGTTCAAATCCCACCGCCACCGCCACGTCCCGGCGACGTCTCCGCAGGTCACGACCTCGCGGGACGTCGCCGGAGCCGTTTCCGGGTCGATCGTCCGCGAGCGCATGGTCTGAGGCAGGCATCTCCGCCCGCCCCCGTGTGGTCCAGAGGGGCGGGCGGGACCCTGCGGGTTCACCGTCGGCCGTGACCGACGCGACTTGAGCCGCCCGATGACAGAGATCACCATCTCCCCCCGGCTCCGTGGTCGTCACCGGGGGAGTGGCGCTGGGGCAGTTCCGGCGTAACGTCGTTGGTACAGGCAACTTCTCCCCAACTTCCGTCGAGGGAAGTGGTGGCGGACATGACGCTCGAGTCCTCCCGGGCCACCGGGATCCCCGGTCCACGCAGCGGAGCAGCCCTGCCCCGGCGCCTCCCCTGGCAACGGGAGCAGCCTCTCGACCCACCGGAGGAGTACGCCAGGCTGCGGGCGGAGGAGCCGGTCAGCCGGCTGGCCTTCCCGGACGGACCGGTGGGCTGGCTGGTCACGCGGTACGAGGACGTGCGGGCGCTGCTCGCGGACCCGCGGATCAGCTCGCGGAACACGCTGGCCGTCAACCCGGTGCGCCGGATGCCGCCGGGCGCGGAGGCGCTGCTCGCGGTCGAGCCCGGGCAGTTCATCCGGATGGACCCGCCGGAGCACACCGGCTACCGCAAGCTGCTCACCGGTCAGTTCACCGTCCGCCGGATGCGGGCGCTCGGCCCGCGGATCCAGCAGATCGTGGACGAGCGGCTGGAGGCCATGGCTGCGCAGGGGCCGCCGATCGACCTGGTGCAGGAGTTCGCGCTGCCGGTGCCCTCGCTGGTCATCTGCGAGCTCCTGGGCGTCCCGTACGCCGACCGGGCGCTGTTCCAACAGCGGTCCCGGCTGCTGCTGTCGATGGACACCGACGGGCCGACTCTGCTGCGCGCCCGCGACGAGATGCGCGCGTACATGCTGGAGCTGGTCCGGGCCAAGCGGGCCGATCCGACCGATGACCTGCTCAGCGGCCTGGCCGGCAAGGAGCTCACCGACCTCGAGCTCGTCAACATCGGCAACGTGCTGCTCGTCGCCGGCCACGAGACGACCGCCAACATGCTGGCGCTGGGCACCCTCGCGCTGCTCCGGCACGAGGACCAGCTCGCCGCGCTGCGCGCCGACCCGTCCCTGGTCGAGTCGGCCGTCGAGGAGCTGTTGCGGTTCCTGACCATCGTGCAAACCGGCGTCGTACGCACCGCGCTGGAGGACCTGGAGATCGGTGGGCAACGGATCCGGGCGGGGGAACTCGTCGTGGCGTCGCTGGCCTCGGCGAACCGCGACGCGGAGCAGTTCAGCGAGCCGGACGTGCTCGATCTGAGCCGGGAGTACGCACCGCACCTGGCGTTCGGGCACGGCGTGCACCAGTGCCTCGGCCAGCAGCTGGCCCGGGTCGAGATGCAGGTCGGCTTCACCGCCCTGCTCGCGCGGTTCCCCTCGCTGCGCCTGGCGGTGCCCGCGGAGCAGGTGCCGATGCGGGACGACAACTTCATCCTCGGCCTCCGCGAGCTCCCGGTGACCTGGTAGGTAGTGCCGTGCGGGTGGTTGTCGACGTCGGCCGCTGCCGCGGAGCCGGGCTCTGCGCGCTGACGGCACCGGAGGTGTTCGACCAGACCGAGGACGACGGGACCGTCGTCGTGCTCGACCCGGCGCCGCCGCAGGAGCTGCACGTGGCGGTCCGCCGGGCCGCCGGCCTGTGCCCGAACGCGGTGATCAGCCTGGAGGAGTAGCGGCCCGGATCAAGCGCCGGCCCGCTGGCGTCGGGCGGCCCAGTCGCCGGCCCGCAGGCGCCCGGCCGGCCCGCGACCTGAGCAGGTGACGCCCCGGCTGCGCAGACGACGAGAGCCGCCCGGCGGCTCCCGGACGGCTCTGGTCGTGCCCACTGCGGCGGAGGATGCGAGATTCGAACTCGCGAGGGGTTGCCCCCAACACGCTTTCCAAGCGTGCGCCATAGGCCAACTAGGCGAATCCTCCGTCGGCGAGTCTAGCCATGAGCCCGGAGCCGGCAAACGAGGCGGCCCGGGACTGCCGTGCGACTAGAGTGGGAGGCAGACCCCTCGTGCGACGCCCATCTCGCTGAACCCCCCCAGGGCCGGAAGGCAGCAAGGGCAGGCGGGCTCTGAGCGGGTGCGCGAGGGGTCCTTTCGCTTTCTCGGGACGGCGCAGGAGGTCGCGTGAGTCTGGCGCTCTACCGCAAGTACCGTCCGGGCAGCTTCAGCGAGGTCAAGGGCCAGGAGCACGTCACCGGTCCGCTGCAGCAGGCGCTGCGCAACGGCCGCATCCACCACGCGTACCTGTTCAGCGGGCCGCGCGGCTGCGGCAAGACGTCGAGTGCCCGCATCCTGGCCCGGTCGCTGAACTGCGAGCAGGGCCCCACCCCCGACCCGTGCGGGGTCTGCGACAGCTGTGTGGCGCTGGCCCCGATGGGCCCCGGCAGCCTGGACGTCGTCGAGATCGACGCGGCCTCGCACGGTGGCGTCGACGACGCCCGCGACCTGCGGGAGCGCGCGTTCTACGCGCCGGTGGCCAGCCGCTACAAGATCTACATCATCGACGAGGCGCACATGGTCTCGCGTGAGGGCTTCAACGCGCTGCTCAAGCTCGTCGAGGAGCCGCCGGAGTTCCTGCGCTTCGTGTTCGCAACGACGGAGCCGGAGAAGGTCCTCACGACCATCCGGTCCCGCACGCACCACTACCCGTTCCGGCTGATGCCGCGGCGCGAGCTCACCGACCTGCTGCAGGACATCGTCGAGAAGGAGGGCATCACCGTCGACAAGACGGTGCTGCCCCTGGTCGTGCGCGCCGCCGCCGGTTCCGCCCGCGACGGCCTGTCCATCCTCGACCAGGTCCTCGCCTCGGCGGGCGACGACGGTGTCACGCGGGAGGCCGCCGCGGGCCTGCTGGGCGTCACCCCCGACACCCTGCTCGACGACGTGGTCGACGCCTTCGCGGCGCACGACAGCGCCGCCGTGTTCGCCACCGTCGACCAGGTCATGGAAGGCGGCCACGACCCGCGCCGGTTCGCCCAGGACGTGCTGGAGCGCCTGCGCGACCTCGTCGTCCTCGACGCGGTACCGGATGCGGGCGTCAAGGGGCTGCTGGACTGCCCGGCCGACCAGCTGGAGCGGATGGGCCGGCAGGCGACCATGCTCGGCACGGCCGGGCTGTCCCGGGCCGCCGACCTGTTCCACGCCGGGCTCACCGAGATGCGCGGTACGACGGCGCCGCGACTGCTCCTCGAGCTGGTCTGCGCGCGGGTGCTGCTGCCCGCGGCCTCGCACGACCCGAGCGCCGTCCTGACCCGGGTCGAGCGCCTGGAACGACGGCTGGACATCGCGACCCCGGACGGCGGCGCACCGCCGGTCGCCCCGCCGCCGGTCGCCCCGCCGGCGACGGCGGCCACGGCGGCCCCAGCTCCCACGGCGCCCCCAGCTCCCACGGCGCCCCCAGCTCCCACGGCGCCCCCAGCTCC
>JAOPWV010000150.1 GCA_025965475.1 Frankiales bacterium
CGCCGCCCAGGTGCGCGCGGCCGAGGAGCGGGCCAGCCGCTCCCGTCGCCTGGCCGCCGCGCCCACCGGTACTCCGCGCGGCCTGGCCCTGGCCATGATGGCCGACTGGGGCTGGGGGAACGAGTTCGACTGCTTGAACAGCCTCTGGGAGCGCGAGAGCGGCTGGAGCGTGTCCTCGACCAACGCCACCAGTGGCGCCTACGGCATCCCGCAGGCGCTGCCAGCCGGGAAGATGGCCTCGGCCGGCGCGGACTGGCAGACCAACCCGGCGACCCAGATCCGCTGGGGCCTGGGCTACATCGCCGACCGCTACGGCTCGCCGTGTTCGGCGTGGAGCCACTCGCAGTCGTTCAACTGGTACTAGTTCGACGTCGTGCTGGGCGGCTAGAGGGTCGCCCAGACGATCGTCCACGGGTACGGCGACGCCACCGCGCGCACGGTGCCGACCTCGGACACGAACCGCTGGAAGCTCGCCTTGGTCCAGTGGTTGAGGTGCCCGGGGGTGTTGCCGAGGTCCTTGACGTAGCGCCCGGTCAGCAGGTTCGAGCCCTGGAAGTACGGCTCGCGCGGGACGCTGAGCAGCAGGTGGCGGCTCGACACCCGGGCCAGTTCGCGCAGCCCCGCCGCGGGGTCGGTCAGGTGCTCGAGCACCTCGACGCAGACGACCAGGTCGAACTGCTTGTCCCGGAAGGGGAGCCGCTCCGCGTCGCCGTGCAGGTAGCGCGGACCCGGGCGGCTGCGCCACTCGGCGCGCAGCCCGGCGTCCGGCAGGTCCAGGCCGACCGCCGTCCCGAACCGGCCGTGCAGCTTCTGGGCGATGACCCCTTCGCCGGCGCCCACCTCCAGCGGGTTGGTGGCGGGACGGGTGTCCTCGGAGATGTCCCGGACCATGCTGTCGAGGCGCGCCACGAACCGCTCGGTCAGCCACTTGATGGCCGGGTTCTTGGCCGTGTACTTGGCGGTGTGGTTGCCGATCACCACACCTGGCGTCTCGGGCGCTCGGGTCATGTCGCGAGGCTAGCGCCCTGACGCCAGCGGCCCCGTAGGCTGCCGCGCGTGAAGCCGCCACGCTGGCTGGGCCGCGCGCTGCGGGTCGCCTTCCTCCTCGTGGCCGTCGTCGTCATCGTCGCGACCCTGCGCGAGCAGGGCGGCCAGGTCCGCGGTGCGATCGGCCGGACCGGGATCGTGGCACCCGTCGTCAGCCTCGTCGCCGCGCTGGCCGGCCTGTTCGCCAGCGCGCAGGTCTGGCGCTCGCTGCTGACGGACCTGGGCAGCCGGCTCCCGCTGCGTACGGCGTTGCACGTGTTCTTCCTCGGCCAGCTCGGCAAGTACCTGCCCGGCAGTGTGTTCGCCGTCGCCGCGCAGATGGAGCTGGGCCGGGACCAGGGGGTGTCGCGCAGCCGGGTCGGGACGGCGAGCCTGCTGTTCATGGGCGTGCTGGTCGCGACCGGCCTGCTCGTGTCGGCGGTGGCGCTCCCGCTCACCAGCCCCGACGCGCTCGGCCGGTACTTCTGGGTCCTGCTGGTGCTGCCCGTCGGGCTGGTCTGCCTCGCGCCGCCCGTCCTCAGCCGGATCGTCGCCGTGGGGCTGCGCGTGCTGCGCCGCGACCCGCTGGCGCGGCCGTTGTCGTGGCGCGGCCTGGGTGCGGCCGTGGGCTGGTCGCTGGCGATGTGGGTGGCGTACGGCGTCCACGTCCTGCTGCTGGTCCTGCCGCAGCGCGACGAGCTGTCCGGCGGTGCCGCGAGCCTGCCGCTGCTCGCCCTGGGCGGCTACGCGCTGGCCTGGACGGTGGGCTTCCTGTTCCTGCTCGCCCCGGCGGGGGCGGTGCTCCGGGAGGCGGTGCTCGTCCTGGCCTTCGCGCCGCTCCTCGACAAGCCGGCGGCGACCGCGGTCGCGGTCGTCAGTCGCGGCGTGATGACCCTGGGCGACCTGCTGTGGGGCGGCGTCGGCGCGCTGCTGCGCCCGCAGCGTTCCCGGGACGGCGCTCGCGTCCCAGCCGTCCGCCGGTAGCGTCCGCCCGTGCGCGTCGGACTGGTCCTCGAGCAGTGCCTGGCGCCCGTCCCCGGCGGTACCGGTCGCTACAGCCGCGAGATCGCCGCAGCTCTCGCCCGTCGGGCGCCGGGCGGCTCGGCGGTCGCCGGCGTCACCGCCTGGCACCGCGACCCCGAACCGGCGGCCGTCCCCGGTGTGGCCGGCCCGCGCCGCCTCCCCCTGGGCCGGCGCGGCCTGATCGCGGCCTGGGAGCGCGGGCTCGGCCCGGCAGTGCCGGGGGACCTGGTGCACGCGCCGACCCCGCTGGCGCCCCCACGCCGGCGTACGCCGCTGGTGGTCACGGTCCACGACGCGGTGGCGTGGACCCACCCGGAGACGCTGACCCCGCGCGGCGTGCGCTGGCACCGGTCCGTCATCGGGCGGGCGGCCCGCACCGCGGACCTGCTCGTCGTGCCGACCCGGGCGGTCGCGGACGAGCTGCGCCGGCACGTGGACATCGGGGCCGACCGGCTCCGCGTGGTGGGGGAAGGGGTCAGCGGGGACCTGACGCTGCCGGCCGACGCGCAGCGGCGGGCCGCCGCACTCGCCCTCCCGGAGCGGTACCTGCTGACCGTCGCGACCCTGGAGCCGCGTAAGGGGCTGTCGGTCCTGCTCGAGGCGCTGGCCCGGCCGCAGGCGCCCGACCTGCCGCTGCTGGTCGTGGGCCAGCCCGGGTGGGGTGGGCTCGACCTCGCGACCGAGGCGGCCCGGCTCGGGCTCGGGGACCGGGTCCGGATGCTGGGCCGGGTCCCGGATGCCGACCTGGCCGTGCTGTTCACCCGGGCGACGGCGGTGGTGGTGCCGAGCCGCGCGGAGGGGTTCGGACTGCCGCTGCTGGAGGCGATGCACGCCGGCACCCCCGTGGTGACCAGCCCGGCGGCCGCGCTCGTCGAGGTCGGCGGAGGGGCGGCGCTGGTCGCCGCGGACGACGAGCTGACGGACGTACTCCGCGAGGTCGCCGACGACGCCGGGCTGCGGGCGCGGCTGTCCGCTGCCGGCCGGACGCGGGCCGCGGCCTACACCTGGGACGGGGCGGCCGACGCGCTGTGGGCGGCGTACGCGGAGATCCTCGGCCGACCGGCGTAGTCTCGCTCCGAGCAGAGCACAACCCCTCCCGGAAGGAGCCGACGCTGTCCGGCGGCACGTCTGGCCCGCGCGTCCTCGTCGACGCGACGGCGGTTCCCGCTGACAGGGGCGGCGTCGGCCGCTACGTCGACGGGGTCATCGGTGCGCTGGCGCACACCGACGCGGACCTGGTGATCGTCTGCCAGCGGGCGGACGCGGAGCGGTACAGCCGGATGGACGCGCAGGCCGAGGTCGTCCCCGGCCCGGCCGCCATCGCGCACCGCCCGGCCCGGCTCGCCTGGGAGCAGACCGGCCTCCCGCTCGTCGCCCAGCAGGTCGGGGCGCAGGTCGTCCACTCGCCGCACTACACGATGCCGCTGCGCGCCGGCCGGCCCGTCGTCGTGACCATCCACGACGCCACGTTCTTCACCGAGCCCGAGATGCACACCTCGGTCAAGGGCACGTTCTTCCGGTCCGCCACCCGCACCGCGCTGCGCCGCGCGACCCGGGTCATCACCCCGTCCAAGGCGACCCGCGACGAGATCATCCGGGTCCTCGACGCGGACCCGACCCGGATCGACGTCGCGTACCACGGGGTCGACCAGGGCACGTTCCACGTGCCGAGCCAGGCCGAGAAGGACCGGGTCGCCGCGCGGCTCGGCCTCGGTGACCAGCCGTACCTCGCCTTTTTGTCCACCCTCGAGCCGCGCAAGAACGTCCCGAGCCTGGTGCGGGCCTGGGTCCGGGCCTGCGCGGACCGGGACAACCCGCCGGCCCTCGTGCTCGCGGGCGGCGCCGGCTGGGACGACCAGATCGACGGCGCCATCGCCGAGGTGCCGTCGCACCTTCGGGTGCTGCGGCCCGGCTACCTGCGCTTCACCGACCTCCCCGGCTTCCTGGGCGGCGCGCTCGTCGTCGCCTACCCCTCGCACGGCGAGGGGTTCGGACTGCCCGTACTGGAGGCGATGGCCAGCGGCGCGCCGGTCCTGACGACGCCGCGCCTGTCGCTGCCCGAGGTCGGCGGCGACGCGGTCGCCTACACCGAGCCGGACCCCGAGTCCGTCGCGACCGCTCTGAGCGCACTGCTCGACGACCCGGACCGGCGCGCGCAGCTCGCCGCGGCGGGACACGAGCGCTCGCTGGAGTTCACGTGGGCCGCCAGCGCCGAGGCGCACCTCGCGGCCTATGCGCGCGCGCTCACCTCGTGACGCTGCTCCGATGAGCTCGCCACCCCTGCGGGTGGTCGTCGTGACGTACTCGCCCGGCGCCTCCCTCGGCGCCTTCATCTCCTCGCTCCCCGGGGCGACGACGCTGCCGTACGAGGTCGTCCTGGCCGACAACGGCTCGACGGACGGCGCGCCCGAGGCCGCGGTCGGCCCCGGTGTACGGCTGCTGCCGACCGGCGGGAACCTGGGCTACGGCCGCGGGGCCAACGCCGGCGCCGCGGGCGCCGAGAGCGACTGGATCGTCGTCGCCAACCCGGACGTCGTGTGGGAGCCCGGGTCCCTCGACGAGCTGCTCGCGGCGGCCGAGCGCTGGCCGACGGCCGGCTGCCTGGGCCCGGCGATCCGTACGCCGACCGGGCAGCTCTACCCCTCCGCCCGGGCCTTCCCGTCCCTGGGCCGCGGGATCGGGCACGCGCTGCTGGGCTGGTGCTGGCCCAGCAACCGGTGGACCCGCGGCTACCGCGCGGAGGCCGGCCGGCCCGTGGAGGGCAAGACCGGCTGGCTGTCCGGCTCGCTGATGCTGCTGCGCCGGTCGGCGTTCGAGCAGGTCGGGGGGTTCGACCCGTCGTACTTCATGTACTGCGAGGACATGGACCTGTGCCGACGTCTCGGTGAGGCGGGCTGGACGAATGTGTACGTGCCGTCCGCCGTCATCACGCACACTGGAGGGCACGCGACCTCACGTCTCGCCGGGGTGATGGTCGCCGAGCATCACCGGGCCCTCTACCGCTATCTGTCCAGGCAGTACGCCGGCCCGCGGTACGCCCTGCTGCGGCCGGTGCTCGCCGCCGGGCTTTTCCTGCGCTACCTGCTCGCGCGGCGTGTGAAGTCCGTCGGGGAGGGCGCCGCCCCCACCCGGTCCGCCGACCTCCTGGAGCAGTGAGTGCGCCACGCTCTGATCCTCGCCGGTGGCTCAGGCACCCGCCTGTGGCCGTTCTCCACCGCCTCGCTGCCCAAGCAGCTGGTGCCGATGTTCGAGGGGCGGTCGCTGCTCGACATCGCGGTCGAGCGCGCGACGTCCGTGGTCCCGGCCGACCGCGTCTGGCTCGGCGCGGGGGAGCAGCTGCGCGGCGCCGTCTCCTCGGTGCCGGGGCTGCAGGCCGACCGGCTCGTGGTGGAGCCGTCCGCCCGCGACACCATGCCGGCCATCGCGCTGGGCTGCGCGACGATCGCGGCTACCGACCCCGACGCGGTCATCGCGGTGCTCACCGCCGACCACCTCATCGAGCCGCTGGCCTCCTTCGCCGCGACCCTCGACGCCGGCTTCGCGCTCGCCGAGCAGCAGCCCGACGTCCTGGTCACCTTCGGCGTCGTGCCCGACTTCCCCTCGACCGGCTTCGGCTACCTCGAGCTCGGCAAGCCGCTCGACGGTGAGGCCCGGGTCGTCGAGCAGTTCCGGGAGAAGCCGGACCTCGTCGACGCCGGCGTCTTCCTGGCCGCCGGCCCGGAGAGCTACCTGTGGAACTCGGGCATGTTCGTCTGGCGGGCCGAGACGCTGCTGGCCGCGATCGAGGCGTTCGCGCCCGAGACCGCCCGGCTCGTCCAGGAGGTCGTCTCCGGCCGGCCGGAGGCCTGGGAGCAGATCGGCAAGCTGTCCATCGACTACGGCGTGATGGAGCCCGCGTCGACCTCGCCGGACTTCACCGTCGCCGCGCTACCCCTGGCGGCCCGCTGGCTCGACGTCGGCTCATGGCCGGCGTACGGCGACGCGACCGGCCGGGACGCGGACGGCA
The DNA here is from genome assembly GCA_025965475.1 of Frankiales bacterium. Classification (GTDB taxonomy): domain Bacteria; phylum Actinomycetota; class Actinomycetes; order Mycobacteriales; family SCTD01; genus RYN-124. The sequence continues at coordinate 6,056 of JAOPWV010000150.1, forward strand.
ACGCCGTCGCCGCCACGGCCGTCCTGACGGGCAGCACGAACTGCGTGGTGGCCTCCTCGGAGGCCGGCCACCTCGTTGCGCTGGTCGGCTGCGAGGGCCTGGTGGTCGTGCACACGCCGTCGGCGACCCTGGTCATGCCCGCCGAGCAGGCGCAGCGGGTCAAGGAGCTGCACCGGCTGGTGACGGAGCAGGCGCCCGGTCTGGCCTGACGGCCGGGGGGCTCAGGCGTGCTGTAGCCGCCGGTCGTTGACGAACGTCTCGCCGACCACGGTCTTCGGCGCGCCGTCCATCGCGTCGCCGAGCGCGTCGGCGGCTTGCTGCCGGATCGCGGTGGCGCCGTTGGCGTGCTCCTCGGTGTCCCAGACCGTGACGACGGTCAGAGCGCCGTCCGGATCGAAGAAGAAGATCGTGCTCTCGTGCCCCGGCAGGTCGTGCAGCTGCTGCTCGAACTGCCGGGAGGTCTGCTGGGCCTCGTTCTTCTTGTCGCGCTTGATGGGGAACCTGGTCAGGCGTGCGAAGGACATGAGTTCTCCCGCTCAGCTCATCGCCGGTTCGGCGTCGACCAGCCCGCCGCGGATCATCTCCCGGAGTTCGGGGGTCGGCTGGTGGCCGTGCTTGTCCGCCGCGTGCGCCATCGCCGCGTCGAGGACCTCGTCCTCGGTGCCGGAGATCTTCAGCGTGCAGTTGATGTCACTCGGGACGGTGCTGCAGTCGATCATCTTGCGGGCCATGGCGTGCCTCCCTGATCGGGCCGGCCGGCATCCGGTCGGCTGCCCGGGTCGACTCCGGGCAGACCCACGGTGCAAGGGGGGGCCTGTAGTCGTCCAGAGCCAGTCCTGTCACCGGCCGGCTGGATCAGGCGGGCGTCACGCGGCCATCAGGCCGGCAGCGCCATCGTCAGCTCGGCACCGGTGGCGGCGCGTACCTCGTCCACGCTCACCCCGGGCGCGGTCTCGCGCAGGACGAGCCCCTCGGGCTCGACGTCGATCACCGCCAGGTCGGTGATGATGCGCTGGATGCAGCGCCGCCCGGTCAGCGGCAGCGTGCAGTCGGTCACGATCTTGTGCACGCCGCCCTTGGCGGTGTGCTCCATCATCACGATCACCCGTTTGGCGCCGTGGACGAGGTCCATCGCGCCCCCCATCCCCTTGATCATCTTGCCGGGGATCATCCAGTTGGCGAGGTCGCCGGTCTGCGACACCTGCATGGCGCCGAGGACAGCGACGTCGACGTGGCCGCCGCGGATCATCGAGAACGACGTGGCCGAGTCGAAGTACGACGCGCCCGGCAGGACCGTCACGGTCTCCTTGCCGGCGTTGATCAGGTCCGGGTCGACGGCGTCCTCCGTCGGGTACGGGCCGACCCCCAGGATCCCGTTCTCGGACTGCAGCACCACGTGCACGCCGTCGGGGATGTAGTTCGGGACCAGGGTCGGCAGGCCGATGCCCAGGTTGACGTACTGGCCGTCGGACAGTTCGCGGGCGACCCTGGCCGCCAGCTGGTCACGCGTCAGCACGGTGGTGCCCCTCCCGGACGGTGCGCTTCTCGATCCGCTTCTCCGCGTGCGGGACATGGACGACCCGCTGCACGAAGATCCCGGCCGTGTGGACGTCCATCGGGTCGAGCTGCCCGGGTTCGAGCAGCTCCTCGACCTCGGCGATGGTGACCCGGCCGGCCGCGGCGGTCAGCGGGTTGAAGTTCTGCGCGCTCTTCTCGTAGACGAGGTTGCCGTGCCGGTCGCCGTACCGCGCATGCACGAGCGCGAAGTCGGTGCGGATCGCCCGCTCCAGCACGTAGGGGATGCCGTCGAACTCGCGGACCTCCTTGGCCGGCGAGGCCAGCGCGATCCCGCCGGACCCGTCGTACCGCCAGGGCAGCCCGCCGTCCGCGACCTGCGTCCCGACCCCGGCCGGGGTGAAGAACGCCGGGATGCCCGCGCCGCCGGCCCGCAGCCGTTCGGCCAGCGTGCCCTGCGGCACCAGTTCCACCTCGAGCTCACCGGACAGGAACTGCCGCTCGAACTCCTTGTTCTCCCCGACGTAGGAGCCCGTCGTGCGCCGGATCCGCTTGGCGCCCAGCAGCATGCCGAGGCCCCACTGGTCGACGCCGCAGTTGTTGCTCACGGTCTCCAGGTCGGTCACGCCGGCGTCCAGCAAGGCCTCGATGAGGGTCTCGGGGACCCCGCACAGGCCGAACCCGCCGACCGCCAGCGACGCACCGTCCGGTACGTCGGCCACCGCCTCGGTGGCGCTGGCGACAACCTTGTCCATCGGCACTCCTCCGCCTCGTGCCACGACCGTAGCGGGCACACTGATGGGCGTGCCCGGTACCGCCAAGGAGACCGTCTGGCGGCCCCGGATCCCGGTGGACGTCGGGCGGACGCTGGCGACGCTGCGTCGCGGCAGCGCGGACCCGACCCACCGCTCGCTACCGGACGGCTCGCTCTGGCGGACGACGTCCACCGCCGTCGGCCCGGCGACGTACCGCCTGGTGCAACGCGGACCGCACGAGGTGCACTGCAGCGCCTGGGGGACCGGCGCGGAGGCAGTTCTGGGCGGGCTGCCCGACCTGCTCGGTGCCCGCGACGACCCGGCCGGCTTCGAGGCCGGCCATCCGCTGCTGCACGAGGCGCATGCGCGCAATCCTGGGCTGCGGGTCCCGCGGACCGGGCGGGTGTTCGAGGTGCTGGTGCCGTCCGTGCTGGAGCAGAAGGTCACCGGCAAGCAGGCGCGGGCGAGCTGGCGCTGGCTGGTGCACCGGTACGGCGCGCCCGCCCCGGGCCCCGCGCCGGAGGGGATGCGCGTCCCGCCACCCGCGGCGGTGTGGCGGCGGATCCCGTCGTGGGACTGGCACCGGGCCGGCGTCGACCCGAAGCGGGCCGGCACCGTCCTGGCGGCGGCGCAGGTCGCGGGCCGGCTCGAGGAGTGCGTCGGGATGGCGCCGGCGGACGCGGACCGGCGGCTGCGCGCGGTCCCGGGGATCGGTGTGTGGACGGCCGCGGAGATCGCTCAGCGGGCACTGGGGGACGCCGATGCGGTGTCCGTGGGGGACTTCCACCTGTCGCAGTTCGTCGGCTGGGCGCTCGTGGGCCGGCCGCTCGACGACGACGGGATGGTCGAGTTGCTCGAGCCGTGGCGGCCGCACCGCTACCGCGTCGTACGCCTGCTGGAGTGCAGCGGCTTCGCCAAGCCGCGGTTCGGCCCGCGGGTCGCGGTGCAGGACCACCGCTGGCACTGACGGCCGGACAAGTGCCACACTTCGGGCATGACGGCACAGAGCTTCGATGACGCGGCGGTCCGTGAGGCGATGGGCGCGTTCGTGACGGCGGCCGACCGCCTCGACGAGGCCGCCACGACCGGCGCGGACGCGCGCGTCCTGCTCGATCTGGCGGAGAGCAAGACCCTCGCCGGGATGCGGCTGCGCAAGCGGCTGGCCGAGCTCGGCTGGTCCGCGTCCGCGTCCGCGTCCGCGCCCGGCGTGTGAGCGTTTAGCGGCACGCGCCCCGGCCGGCACCCCCAGGACGGCCGCCGGGCGCCGGTCCCTCACCGGCCCACGCCGGGCTGTTGACCCGCGGCTCTGCGGCCACACGAACTCGTGCCGGGCCGGTAAGGCGATTGCCGGGGGACCGGTCGGTCGTCGGAGCCCGGGCAGCCGGGAGGATCGGTCAGCCGGCCGGGTGAAGGGACTGCGGAGGCCGGTCAGTCGTCGTCGGAGCCGGGGCGCGGCAGGGCGGCGGCCGCGCAGAGACCGGCGACGAGCAGCGCGCCGGCCGCGACCACGAGCAGCACCGGGCGCGGGGAGCCGCCGTCGGCGGAGGCGCGCACCGCGCAGAACGCCACGACCGACAGCGCCACGAGGGCGAGCAGGACGGAGCGGCGCTGGCGGGTGGTCATGGGCGGCAGGCTAGCCGCCGGCGATCACCGGTGGAGGACGAACGCGTCCGCATCGCGGGGCGGCCGGTCGGCGGCCGGCCGCGCGGCGTGCCCGACGGCCACCGCGCCCATCGGCTCCCAGCTGTCGTCGAGCTGGAGCACGCCGCGTACGACGTCGGCGGCGAACAGCGTGCTGCTGACCCACGCGCTGCCCAGGCCCTCCGCGGCCAGCTGGACGAGCAGGTTCTGCACGCCGGCTCCCATCGCGACGACGAACATGCGCTCCTCCGCCGCCCGCCGCTTCGCGTCCGGGTAGTCGTGGGCGCCCTCGCGCACCAGGCACGGCACGACGAGGTACGGCGCGCGGCGCAGCACGTCCCCGCGGCGCAGGCGCTTGGCGACGCTCTCCTCGGAGAAGCCATCGCGGCGCAGGTCGTCGGCCCAGGCGTCGGCCATCGCGTCGAGCAGCTCGTCCCGTAGCTTCTCGACGACGACGAAGCGCCAGGGCGTCGTGTGGTGCGGCGCGGGCGCGGTGACGGCCGCGGCGACCGCGCGGCGGACCGCCTCCGGGTCCACCGGCGCGTCCGAGAACTCCCGGACGGTACGTCGCAGTGCCAGCGTGGTCCGGTGCGCGTCGTCGGTGCCCAGGCGGAACCAGTCCATCGACGACGGCCGGACCAGGGCGCGGGCGTCCCGGCCGTCGTCGTCGTACTCCAGGCCGCGGACGATCGCGACGGGCACGCCGTCGGACTTGCCCTTGACCAGCTCGGCGGCGGCGGCGATCTCGTCGGCCACCGCGATCTCGGTCACCTCGAGGACGTGTCCGTGGGTGTCCGTCGTGCCGCGGGAGTCGCGGACCGGCGCGAGGCCGGCCGAGCCGATCGCGGCGTCGGTCTGGCCGATGCGCCAGGCGCGGCCGAGGGTGTCGCTGACGACGACGGCCAGGGTCCGGCCGGTGAGCTCCTGCAGCCGGGCGCGCAGGGCGCGTGCGGATGCGTCCGGGTCCAGCGGCAGCAGGGCGATCTCGTCGGAGCGGACGTTGCTGGCGTCGACGCCGGCCGCCGCGAGCACGAGGCCGTGGCGCGTCTCCGCGATGGTCGTCGTACCGCGCCTGGCCACGACGCGGACGGTCTCGTCGTCCACCGCCTGCAGCCGGGCCGCCTCGCGGTCGCCGTCGGCCCGGACGAGGCGGCCCTCGGCCTTGCTGACGACCTTGCTCGTCACGACGACGACGTCGCCGTCCTCCAGCTCGACGGCGGCGGCGACCAGCGCGGCCACGTCGTCGCCCGGCCGCACCTCAGGCAGCCCCCGGACGGGCAGGACGCGGTAGCCCTCAGACACCGGCCAGCTCCAGGGCGGCGGTGGCCATCGCGGCGGATGCCGTGACGTCGGTCATGAGCAGCGGTACGGCGCGCACCTCGACGCCGGGCACGGTGACGCCCGCGTCGGTGGTGTCCACCAGCCAGCCGGCGAGCAGCTCCGAGCCGTAGTGCCGGCCGACCGCCTGGGCGCTCGTCTCCACGCCGATGGCGTCGAGACAGGCGTCGGCCATCCCGCGTACTGGCGCGCCCCCGATGATCGGGCTCAGGCCGACGACCTTCTTGCCGGCGAGGGCGTCGCGGATCCCCTTGACCTGCAGGATCGTGCCGATGCTGACCACGGGGTTGGAGGGCGGCAACAGGACCACGTCGGCGGCCTCGATCGCCTCGAGGACGCCCGGCGCGGGGGTGGCGGTCTCTGCGCCGACCGCGACGATGCTGTGCGCGCGCAGCGCCGCGTGGTGCTTGACCCACCACTCCTGGAAGTGGATCGCCTTGCGGTTGCCGGGCGTCGCGTCGTCGTCGACGACGACGTGCGTCTCGACCCGGTCGTCGCTCATCGGCAGCAGCCGGGCCCCCGGTCGCCAGCGCTCGCAGAGCGCGGCAGTCACCGCGCTGAGCGGGAATCCCGCGTCGAGCATCTGCCGGCGGACCAGGTGCGTCGCCATGTCAAGGTCGCCCAGGCCGAACCAGGTCGCGGGGGCGTCGTACGCGACGAGCTCCTCCTTGACCCGGAAGGTCTCGTCCTGCCGGCCCCAGCCGCGTTGCGTGTCGCTGCCGCCGCCGAGCGTGTACATGACGCTGTCGAGGTCGGGGCAGACCCGCAGGCCGTACAGCGTGATGTCGTCACCGGTGTTGACGACGACGGTCAGCTCGGCGTCCGGCGCGGCCACCTTCAGCCCCTGCAGGAACCTCGCCCCGCCGATACCGCCCGCGAGGGCCACGATCCGCATGCGCAGAAGTCTGTCAGGCCCGCGAGCGCGACCCTCGGCGAGGCGGTCGGCTCAGGGCTTGAGCACGACCTTCACGCAGCCGTCCTCCTTCTTCTGGAACATCGCGTAGGCCTCGGGCGCCTGGTCCAGGGGCAGGCGGTGGGTCGCGAACTGCTCGACGCCGAGCGGATCGCCGTCGGTGAGCAGCGGCAGGATCTCCGGCACCCAGCGCTTGATGTTGGCCTGGCCCATCCGCAGCTGGATCTGCTTGTCGAACATCGTCATCATCGGCATCGGGTCGGCCATCCCGCCATACACGCCGATGATCGAGACGGTGCCGCCGCGGCGGACGATGTCGATCGCGGAGTAGAGGGCGTGCAGCCGGTCGAGGCCGGCCCGCTCCATCAGTGGCCGGGTGAGGAACGACGGCAGCAGGCCGGCCACGTCCTGGACGAGCTTGGCGCCCGGGGAGCCGTGCGCCTCCATGCCGACGGCGTCGACGACCGAGTCGGGGCCGCGGCCACCGGTCATGCCGCGGATCGTCTCGGCGAGGTCGGCGCCGTCGTGCTCCCGCAGGTCGATGACCTCGACGCCGCGGGCGCGGGCGCGCTCGAGCCGTTCGGGGACCAGGTCGACGGCGATGACCCGGCCCACGCCCTGGTGGGCGGCGACCCGGGTGGCCATGTCGCCGATCGGCCCGAGCCCGAGGACGACGAGGGTGCCGCCCTGCGGGACGGAGGCGTAGGCGACCGCCTGCCACGCGGTCGGCAGGACGTCGGACAGGTAGACGAAGCGTTCGTCGGGCGGGCCGTCCGGCACCTTGACGTGGGTGAACCGGGCCTGCGGCACCCGGAGGTACTCGGCCTGCCCGCCGGGCACCTCGCCGTACAGCTTGGAGAACCCGAAGAGCGCCGCACCGGTCCCGTGCTCGCGGACCTGGGTCGTCTCGCACTGCGTGTAGAGCTGCTGGTCGCACATCCAGCACGACCCGCAGGAGATCTGGAACGGGATGACCACCCGGTCGCCGACCTTGAGGTCGCCGACCGCGCTGCCGACCTCCTCGACGACCCCCATCGGCTCATGGCCCAGGACGTCGCCCTGGCCCATGAACGGCCCGAGCGTCTCGTACAGGTGCAGGTCCGAGCCGCAGATGTTCGTGGACGTGACGCGGATGATCGCGTCCGTCGGTTCCTGGATCGTCGGATCCGGCACCGTCTCCACCCGTACGTCCCGCCTGCCCTGCCACGTCACTGCCTTCATGACCATCCCTCCCGGTGCCGCCCGGTCGACGGAGCCCGGCAGCTCGCCTGCCCGGGACTCTTCGGACGAAACCGGCGGCGCGGCGCACCGGGTGGAACGGCGGGGTGGAACGGCGGGCTGGAACGGCGGGGTGGAACGGCGGGGTGGAACGGCCGGTCGTAGGGTCGACCGGTGGAGCAACCGACAGCGAACGCGATGCGCCGTGCCCTGGCACGTGCGGCCGATGGCAAGGCGCTGGACGTCGACGAGGCGACCGTGCTGCTCGCGGCCCGGGGCGACGACCTGGGACACCTCTGCGCGACGGCCGCGCGGGTCAGGGACCAGGGGCTCGTGGACGCCGGCCGGCCCGGGATCGTCACCTACAGCCGCAAGGTGTTCATCCCGCTGACCCGGCTGTGCCGGGACCGCTGCCACTACTGCACGTTCGCGACGGTGCCCGGCCGGGTGCCCGCGCCGTTCCTGTCCATGGACGAGGTCCTCGACATCGCCCGCCAGGGCGCCGCGCTGGGCTGCAAGGAGGCGCTGTTCACCCTCGGCGACCGGCCCGAGGACCGCTGGCCGCAGGCCCGCGCCTGGCTGGACGAGGCCGGGTACGACGACACGCTCTCGTACGTCCGGGCCTGTGCCGTCGCGGTGCTCGAGGAGACCGGGCTGCTGCCGCACCTGAACCCGGGCGTCATGTCCTGGAGCGAGCTGCAGCGGCTCAAGCCGGTCGCGCCCTCGATGGGGATGATGCTCGAGACGACCGCGCAGATCGCGGCCCACGTGGGCAGCCCCGACAAGGAGCCCGCGGTGCGCCTGCGGGTGCTCGAGGACGCCGGCCGGCACACGATCCCGTTCACGACCGGGCTGCTCGTCGGCATCGGCGAGAACCTGCATGAGCGGGCCGAGACCATCTTCGCGATCCGGGCGACGCAGCGCCGGCACGGGCACGTGCAGGAGGTGATCGTCCAGAACTTCCGGGCCAAGGACGACACGGCGATGCGGAACACGCCTGACGCCGACCTGGAGGAGTTCCTGGCTGCCGTCGCCGTCACCCGCGTCGTGATGGGCCCGCGCATGCGGGTGCAGGCGCCCCCGAACCTCGTGGACCTGTCCGAGACCCGCGCGCTGCTGGGCGCCGGCGTCGACGACTTCGGCGGCGTCTCCCCGCTGACCCCGGACCACGTGAACCCGGAGCGGCCCTGGCCGGACATCGACGTGCTCACGCAGGTCACGGCGGACGCCGGGTTCGACCTGCGCGAGCGGCTCACCGCCCACCCGGCGTACCTGCGTGAGCCGTGGCTGGACCCGCGCCTGCGCGGGCACGTCGACGCGCTGGCCGGCCCGGACGGGCTCGCCGCGGACGTGCTGCCGGTCGGCCGGCCGTGGCAGGAGCCGGACGGCGGGCTGGTCTCCAGCGGCCGGACCGATCTGCACGAGAGCATCGACACGACCGGCCGTACGGAGGACCGGCGCGGCGACTTCGACGAGGTCTACGGCGACTGGGAGGCCGTCAAGGACGCCGTACCGAAGCAGGTCGCCCGGTCCGACTCCGACGTCGCGGCGGCGCTGCGGGTCGCGCGGGACAACCCGGCGGCGCTGACCGACGTGCAGGCGTTGGCGCTGATCACCGCGGACGGTCTCGACCTGGAGGCGGTCTGCGCGCTGGCGGACGACGTACGCCGGGACACCGTCGGCGACGACGTGACCTACATCGTGAACCGCAACATCAACTTCACCAACGTCTGCTACACGGGCTGCCGGTTCTGCGCGTTCGCCCAGCGCCGCACCGACGCCGACGCCTACTCGCTGTCCCTCGACGAGGTCGCCGAGCGCGCCGTGGAGGCCTGGGACGTCGGGGCGACCGAGATCTGCATGCAGGGCGGGATCGACCCGGCGCTGCCCGGTACGGCGTACCTCGACCTCGCGCGCGCCGTGAAGACCGGCGCGCCGGGGCTGCACCTGCACGCCTACAGCCCGATGGAGGTCGTCAACGGCGCCGCCCGGATGGGGGTCTCGATCGAGGAGTTCCTGATCGCCGCGAAGGAGGCGGGCGTCGACTCGCTGCCCGGCACCGCCGCGGAGATCCTCGACGACGACGTCCGCTGGGTGCTGACCAAGGGCAAGCTGCCGACCGCCCAGTGGATCGAGGTCGTCACGACCGCGCACCGGGTCGGCCTGCCGACGACGAGCACGATGATGTACGGCCACGTCGACCAGCCGCACCACTGGGTCGGGCACCTGCGGCTGCTGGCCGAGCTGCAGGACCAGAGCGGCGGCTTCACGGAGTTCGTGCCGCTGCCGTTCGTGCACACCAGCGCGCCGATCTACCTGGCCGGCGTGGCCCGGCCCGGCCCGACGCTGCGGGACAACAGGGCGGTGCACGCGGTCGCACGGCTGATGCTGCACGGGCGCATCGACCACGTGCAGTGCTCCTGGGTGAAGCTCGGCCCGGAGCAGTGCGGGCACGTCCTGGCCGGCGGGGTCGACGACCTCGGCGGCACGCTGATGGAGGAGACCATCAGCCGGATGGCCGGCTCGCAGCACGGCTCGCGCAAGTCGGTGGAGGAACTCGAGACCATGGTCCGGGCCGCCGGGCGCACGCCACGGCAGCGCACGACGACCTACGGCGCGGTCGACGAGGAGCGGCGAGCGGCGGCGCGCCGGGACGTCCCGATGCGGCTGGCGCTCCCGCTGGTCTGACGCCGATACGCTGCGGCCATTCCAGCCTGGGGAGGCAGCAGTGAGCACGGACGACCCTGCGGACGCGCTACAGCGCCGCATCGAGCAGCTCGCTGCCCTCGTCGACGACGCCGAGGCGGTCGCGGCCGCGCCGGGCGTCGACCTGAGCGGGATGCGGGCGGAGATGGCCGGGGTGCGCGCCGACGTGGGCTCGGTACGCGCCGAGATGGGGGCCGTCCGTGCCGACCTGGATGCGCTCGGCGGCCGCCTGACGGGCACCGTCGCGGCCAGCCGGAGCGAGACCGGCACACTGGTCCGCCGCTTCGCCGAGCTGGCCAACCGGCTCGACGCCGTCGGTGGCCGGGTCGACGAGATCCGCACCGGGCTGCCCACCCTCGCGCGGGAGGTCCGGGCCGGACTCGAGCAGCTGCCGGCCCGCACCGGCGGGCACCTGCAGGAACTGTCCGGGGACATCACCGACCAGATGGGCCGGCGGCTCGAGGATCTCGCCGCCGACGTACGGCGGACGATGGCCGCCGCCCTGGAGCAGACCTCCACCGCGGCGACCGGCACCCAGGCCGCGCTCGTCGACGCCCGGGGGGCGCTCGAGGCCCGGATGGCGGTCCTCGAGGACGCCCTCGACGGCACCTCCGAGCGGATCGAGGCGCTGGCCCGCGACGGTGCGAGTACGACGACGGCGCGCCTCGCCGCGGTCGCCACGGACGTCACCGCGCTGGGCGGCCGGCTGGACGCGTCCGCCGAGGGCGTGGTCACCCGCCTGCGGGAGTCCACCGAGCAGCGCCTCGACGAGCTGGCCCGCCGGATGGACGAGCGGCACGAGCAGCTGCAGCGTGAGGTCGCGGGCGCACTGGAGGCCTCGCGGGCGCAGAGCGCGGCGGTGGCGGACTCCGTCGACCAGCTGGCCGGCACCGTGCGGGCTGCCCTGGACTCTTTCTCCAGGACCCTCGACGGCGGCCTGTCCGGCCTCGGCGGCACCGTCACGACCGTGCTGGCCGAGAACCGCGAGCAGAGCCGGGCCGAGCTCGACGAGCTGAACGGCCGGATCACGCGCACGGTCGCGGAGCTGCGGGACCGCCTGGAGGGTCGATCCGACGCGCAGGCGGCCCAGCTGACCGCCGTGCAGGAAGCGGTCGAGGCGCGGGTCGAAGGGGTCCGCTCGCACGTCGTGACGGCGCTGGCCGACGTCCGCACGGACGTCGCCGCGGTCGTCGGCGGTCTGCAGCCGCAGGTCGAGGAGCTCGCGGTCGCCTCCGGCGCCACGGGCGAGGCGCTGCGGGCCCTGAGCGTCGAGCTGGCCGACACCCTCGAGGGGATGCGCGAGCGGCTGGTGGCATCCACCGGCGAGTCCGCCGAGGCCGTGCGGGCTGCGCTCGGGGAGACCCGCGGTGAGCTCGTGGCGGCGACCCGTACGGCCCGTGGCGAGGTCCTGGACCGGCTGGAGGAGCGGTTCGCGACGGTGGCGAGCCGGCTCAGCGAGGTCGGCGGGACCGTCAACGGTACGGCGGCCGCGACCCGCGAGACGACCGAGCGGGTGGCGACGCTCGTGACCGTCTACGAGGACGCCCGCCGGGCGATGGAGGGACTGCGCACCGACCGGGCAGAGGAGCGGGCGGAACGCGCGGCCGCCAACGGCGCTGCCGCGTCGCTGCCGGGCACCAGGCCTCCGGCGCCCGAGCCCGGACCGGTCCAGGCCGCTCCCAGCAAGGCGGGCCCCAGCAAGGCGGGCCCCCGCAAGGCACAGCCGGCGACGTCCGCGACGACCTCGAGGTCGGCTGCGCAGGCACCGGGCAAGGCGGTGAAGCGCGGGACCACGACGAAGGCAGCGACGAAGGCAGCGACGAAGGTGCTGCCGGCCAAGGGAGGCCCGGCCGCCAAGCCCCAACCGGTGACCAGGCCCCACCAGGTGAAGGAGCAGCCGCGCAACGGTGCGGCGTCGGCGTCGGCCCCGGCGTCAGCGCCGGCCCGGTCGTCAACGGATCGCCCCGCCGACCGGCGCGGGCGCCTGGACGCGATGCCCGAGGTGCCCAGCCCCGGCGCGGC
>JAOPWV010000160.1 GCA_025965475.1 Frankiales bacterium
CGCGCAGGTCGACGTACCCCAGCGCGGCGGCCACGAGCACGCCGCCGGCCACGCCGGCGGCCCGCCGGGCCGCGCCGGCGACGGCCAGCACCGTGAGGAACACCGTCAGCGGCACGAGGTAGAAGAACGCGTCGATCCGGGCGATGCAGGAGGCGCCGAGCACCAGCCCGGCGACGAGCCCGGACAGCAGCGGGGACCGCAGCCGCTCCCGCCGCCGGGTGACGTCGTACAGCAGGGTCAGCCCGGCGAACAGCAGCAGCTGCGCGGGGATCTCGCTGAACGTGTCCCGGCTGAAGTGCAGCTGGGGCAGCGAGATGGCGAGCGCCGTCATCGCCACCAGCGACCACACCGGCCGGACCAGGCGGGCCCCGAAGGCGAACACCGCGAGCAGGGAGAAGCCGGCGAGCAGCGCGTTGGCCGTCAGCAGCGCGCGCGGCCCGCCGACCCAGGAGGCCACGGCCAGCGCCTCGGGCAGCAGGTGCAGGAAGGTCGGCCGGACGGTGGCGGTGTCGGGGGAGGCGTCGAACCCGGCGCCCGCGTAGTTGAACGACGGGACGCCGCCGAACACGTGCCGGCTCTGCGTCGGGACGACCACGCTGCCGGTCCGGGCGATCAGCTGGCCGGTCACGGCGTAGACGGCCGGGTCGCCGTCGACGAGCAGGTGCTGGCTGGACCAGCGGGCGTTCGCGCCGACGCTGCCGAGGGCCACGAGCAGCGCGAGCAGGCTGATGATCGCCGGCCCGCGTACCCCGCGACGCGGCCCCCGCCGTCGCCAGCCGAGCTCCAGCAGGACGAACAGGACGCCGGTGCCGAGCAGGACGGGCAGGCGGTCGAACCTGCCGGCGAGCAGCAGCGGGGTCCCGACGAGGCCCAGGGCGGCGAGCGCGAACGCCGCCACCCGGGGGAGGGCGTCCACGACCCTGACGACCGGGTGCGCATCCGGCTCGCCGGGGGACGCCGCGGGACGCGAGGGGACAGCGGTCGCGACGGCGTCGTGCATGTGGGGGCGGCGTTCCTGTTCGTCGAGCGTGTGAGGTGGTCAGTGCTGCGCCACCTGGCCGAGGTTAGCCCGGGCCACCGCGATACCGACGGGGCGCGCGGCCCTACGGTGTCCCCGTGTCGGTGCGGGATCGGGCGGTGGGCTCCAGCGACCGGGTCCTCTGGTGGAGCGCCTTCGCCGGCCTGGCGGTCCTCACGTTCCTGTGGGCTCTCGCGCTGCCGCTGTTCGCCTCGCCGGACGAGCCGGCGCACGCGGTCCGGGCGGCCGCGCTGGCCCGCGGGCAGGTGGTCGGGCAGGAGGTCTCGCCGACCAGCCCCTCGACCCGGGTCCAGGTGCCGCGTTCGCTCGCCGATGGCCACAACGCCTGCTTCGCGTTCCACCCAGACCGGCCCGCGACCTGCCAGCCGCCGGTGAGCAGCAGCACCGCGCTGCGCCCGGCGACGACGTACGTCGGCCACTACCCGCCGCTGTACTACGTGCCCGTCGGGCTGGCCGGCCGCATCGCCGGGGGAGCACACGAGGCCCGCCTGCAGCGGCTCGGGGGCGCCCTCGCCTGCGCGGCCCTGCTCGCATCGGCGGTCGTCTCCCTGCGGTCGTGGCGGCAGGGCCGGGCCGCGGCCGGGCTGGCGCTGGCGATCAGCCCGATGGCGCTGTTCCTGGCCGGGACCGTCAACCCGTCCGGGCTCGAGGTCGCCGCGGCCATCTGCCTGTGGGTCACCGCCCTGCCGCTGTTGCAGGCGCCCGCGCTGGCCTCGCGCCGGCTCGCCGTACGGGCCGCGGTGGCGGCGTCCGCCCTGGCTCTGACCCGGCCGATGTCCCCGCTGTGGCTGGCCTGCATCGGGCTGGTGGTCCTCGTGGTGACCCCGTGGCCGGCGCTGCGCGAGGCGGTCCGGATCCGGCGCGTCCAGGTCGCGGGCCTGGCTGCCGGGCTGGCCCCGGTCCTCGCGGTCACCTGGGTGCTCGCGGTGGACGCATTGCGGGTGGTGCCGTCGTCCGACCCGCGGCGGCCGGCCGGTCTCGGGCTCGCGGTGCAGACCGCGCTGTCCTCGACGGACGACCGGATCCACCAGATGATCGGCAACTTCGGCTGGCTCGACACACCGGCGCCGGCCTGGACCGTCTACGTGTGGCTGCTCTGTCTCGGGGCCCTCGTCGTACCGGCGCTGGCCGCACGGCCGGCCCGCCGGGCCGTCGCCGTCGGGCTGCTCGTCCTGCTCACGCTCGCCGTCCCGGTGGCGATCGAGGCCAGCCAGGCGGGACGGCTGGGCTACATCTGGTCCGGCCGCTACACGCTGCCGCTCGCCGCCGGGCTCCCGGTGGTGGCGGCCTGGGCGCTGCGTGGCCGCGACCGGCGGCTCGACGTCACGGTCGTCGTACTGGCCGCGACGGCCCAGGTGTGGGCGTTCGTCACGGCCCTGTCGCGGTACACCGTCGGGCTCGGCCATCAGGACCTCGGCCTGCTGCACCCGGTGTGGTCGCCTGTCCTGCCGCCGCTGTTGCTGGTCAGCCTGTACGCGCTCGCCACCTGCGCACTCGGCGGCCTGCTGCTCGCTGCCACGGCCGATCGCTCTGAGTCGGATGTCCCACGGGACGACCGCACGGGGGCCCAGGTGGTGACCGCTGTCTAGTCCCGCCGACCGGGCCGACCCCTCCCATCGGGGGGTGCGGGCCGGAGCCGGTTCTGCCGAGACCTACTGCGTGCTCGCCCTGCCCAACTCGCGCCTCCTCCTCCTCCTTCCAGCCGGTCTGCTCGCGGTCGCCGCCCCCACGGCCGGCCTCGTGTCCTCGGGCGCGGGCGACATCACGTCGTACGTCGTCCGGACCGGGACGGTGCTCGCCGCGCTCGGCCTCCTGCTCAGGCGGGCCCGCCGCGGCCCCTCCGGGGTAGCGCGGGCCTGCCGGCTGATCGTGCTCGGACTCCTCGTCAGCGTGGTCTCGGGTGTGCTGGCGGTCGCCCAGAGCGCGGGCTGGAGCAGCCTGCCGGTCGGGTTCGACGACGCGCTCTACCTGGCTCACGTCCCGTTCATCGCGGCCGGGCTGCTGTCCGTGCCGCTGCTGCGCTCCGGGCCGGGCGGGCGGCTGCGCGCGGTGGCCGACGGGGCCGTCGCGGCGGCCTCGCTGGGCAGTGTCGTGAACCTGCTGGTGTTCGTGCCGCATGTCAGTGACGGCGGTCCGCGGCAGCTCCTCGCGTCGCTGAACTCGCTGGCCGACGTCTTCCTGCTCGCGGTCGCGCTCAGCCTGCTGCCCCGGGTCGTCCCGGTGCTGCGCCGCTTCGTGGCCCTGACCTCGGCCGGCCTGGTCCTGCTCAGCGTGCGGGACGTGCTGTACGCGCTGGCGGTCGTGCAGGAGCCGGTCGGCCGGGTCGGTGTGCACGGCACGCGCGCGGTCCTGTCCGAGCTCGGTCTGCTGCTGATCGTGGCGGGCGCCGCCTCGGCGGGCGGCCTGGCGGGAGCTGCGGCCCGCGCGCGGTGGGTGGCCCTGTTGCCGTACCTGCCGATCGCGCTCTCCCTGGGCGTGTACGCCGTGCTCACCTTCGGGGGCCGCGAGTTCGGACGCGTCGACGTGCTGCTCGGTCTGCTCGTGGGCCTGGCGATGGGCTGCCGTCAGGCGATCGCCACGTGGGACGCCGGGCGGCTGCTCGACGAGCTCGCGCTGCGCGAGCAGCGCTACCGCGCCCAGGCCCTGGAGGACCCGCTCACCGGGCTGCCCAACCGGCGCGCGTTCACCGAGGCCGTCGAGCGGGCCCTCACCGCGGGCCGGCTGGCGACGGTGATGTTCGCCGACTGCGACGAGTTCAAGGCCATCAACGACACGCACGGGCACCTCGGCGGGGACCGGGTGCTGTGCCACGTCGGAACGCAGATGCGCCTGGCCCTCGGCGGCAAGGGCACGGTCGCCCGGCTCGGCGGCGACGAGTTCGGCGTGCTCGTCTGGGGCGACGCGCAGACGGCGATCGAGGTCGCGCAGCAGTTGCGCGTGGCCGCCGCGCAACCGCTCGACCTGGGCCGGCGGGAGTACCGGACCCGGGTCAGCATCGGGGCGGCGACGACCCGCGCGAACGACGACGTGTCCGCGTTGCTGTCCCACGCCGACGTGGCGCTCTACCGCGCGAAGGCCGGCCGGGGCGACGGCGTCGTCGTCCTGGACCCCGAGGGACGCCGGGAGGCCGCGGACTACCTGCGGCTGCGCGACGACGTGGCCGACCCCGAGCTGACGCAGTTCCACGTGGACTACCAGCCCCTGTTCGCCATCGGCACCGGGACGCTGATCGGCGCCGAGGCGCTGCTGCGCTGGAACCACCCCGTCCTCGGCCCGGTGCCGCCGGCGACGTTCATCCCCCTGGCGGAGCAGACCGGGGGGATCGAGTCGCTCGGCGACTTCGTCCTGGAGACGGCGCTGCGCCAGTTGTCGGCGTGGACCGAGGCCCACCCGCAGGCCCCCCTCGTGATGTGCGTGAACGTCTCCCCGCGCCAGTTCGTCGCCGGCGGTGACCTCGCCGACCGGATCCTCGGGCTGCTCACTCGCCACCGCCTGCGGCCCTGGCAGCTCGCCGTCGAGGTGACCGAGCAGTCGGCGATCGCGGACCTCGAGCCCATCGCCGCGGTCGCCCTGGTGCTGCGGACGGCCGGGGTCTCGGTCGCCGTGGACGACTTCGGCACCGGCTACTCGTCGCTGCGCCACCTCGAGCGCATCCCGTCCGACATCCTCAAGATCGACAGGTCGTTCACCTCGACGGTCTGCGACAGCCCCGAGGCACGGGCACTCGTGCGCGGCATCATCGCGCTGGCCCGCGAGCTCGGCCTGCGCACCGTCGCCGAGGGCGTCGAGACCGCCGAGCAGCTCGACGTACTGCGTGAGCTCGGCTGCCACGAGGCACAGGGCTTCCTGCTGGGCCGGCCCGGCGAGCCCGACGCGATCCAGGCGCTGCTCGACGAGGCGGCCGAGCCTCCCGTAGGAAGATCAATGGCACTTCCGCGCCAGGGTAGAAGCGATCATGAACATCTAGTCTGACCGGATCGGCAAGGGCTCCTATCGGGGGATACGCACCGGGCCGCCGTCCACCGACGCTTGTGACAAGCCCGCCGCGCGCGGGGGACGCTGCGTAGCAGGAGCATCCTGGTGCCGGACGAGGAGCCACCCACGACCGATCACGACAGTCGCCGTACCGCGGAAGCCCTCCAGGCCGCCGCGGACCGGTGGTTCTACGCCGAGCGGGAGGTCTGCGGCGAGCTGACCCCCGACCAACCCGGGCTGGTCTGCGTGCTCGCCGTCGGGCACTCCGGCCCGCACGACCCGTACCACCTGCCGTCGGCCGAGGCGCGGTTCGCCGAGTGGGTCGAGGCCACCCGGGGCGACCCGGCGGGGTAGCCGGTATCCGAGACGCCGCGGCCGACTCGACAGGGACGAGAGCCGTGGCGCCCGCTGCGCGCTTCCTGCGGGGAACGGGGCCCGGTATGTCTCCCTCACGATCCGCCCTTCTCGGCGCGGCACTGCTGCCGCTCGGCGCGGC
>JAOPWV010000013.1 GCA_025965475.1 Frankiales bacterium
AGGACTCGACCAGCAAGGCCGACAAGAGCGGCACGACGGAGAAGGCCGTCAAGGCCGAGAAGACGGCCAAGGCCGGCAAGGCGGGCAAGGCCGGCAAGGCCGGCAAGGCGGGCACAGCCGCCCGCGCGGCCAGGACGGCGCTCCCGGCGTACCGCCCGGCGAGTGAGCCTCCGGCGACCGACCCGGCCCCGCCCGGCCACGCTGGTAGCCTCGGCCTGTTTGCTGACGCGAACACCCTCCTGCCACGGACCGTCCGTGGCCGCATAGTCCACAGGAGGAGGTGGGTCTGTTGCGTCACTACGAGCTCATGGTCATCCTCGATCCCGACCTCGAGGAGCGCACTCTCGCTCCCTCACTCGACACGTTCCTCAATGTCATCCGCAATGGCGGCGGCACGGTGGACAAGGTCGATGTGTGGGGACGCCGGCGCCTCGCGTTCGAGATCGACAAGAAGGTCGAGGGCATCTACGCGGTCATCGACCTGAACGCCGAGCCGGCTGTCATGAAGGAGCTGGATCGTCAGCTCAACCTCAACGAGTCGATCCTGCGCACCAAGGTCCTCCGACCCGAGCTGCGCTAGTCCCTCGTCGGGCAGCTGCCCGCACCACCGCACCCTTCCCCGTTCCCTGTGCGCCTTCGCGTGCGCACGCACACAACAACGACACTCCCGCCTCGCGCGGGAAGGGCCCCAGGAGGAACGCCATGGCTGGCGAGACCGTCATCACCGTCGTCGGAAACCTGACGAACGACCCCGAACTCCGCTTCACCCCCAGTGGTGCAGCGGTGGCGAGCTTCACCGTCGCCTCCACTCCCCGGACGCTGGACAAGGCGACCAACGAGTGGAAGGACGGCGACGCGCTGTTCCTGCGCTGCAGCATCTGGCGGCAGGCGGCGGAGAACGTCGCCGAGTCGCTCCAGCGCGGCGCCCGCGTCATCGTGCAGGGCCGGCTCCAGCAGCGGTCGTACGAGACCAAGGAGGGCGAGAAGCGCACCGTGGTCGAGCTCCAGGTGGACGAGATCGGTCCGTCGCTCAAGTACGCGACCGCGAAGGTCAACAAGACCTCGCGCGGTGGTGGCGGGGGCGGCGGGTACGGCGGCGGCCAGGCCGGTGGCGGTAACTCCTCCGGTGGCGGCGGCGACGACCCGTGGGCCAGCGCGCCCGCGGGCGGCGGTGCCACCGGTGGCGGTGCCTCCGGTGGCGGCGGCGGCTGGTCCGACGAGCCTCCCTTCTAAGCAGTCTTCACTCTCTTTCCCTGACCAGGAGAACCCCCGATGGCCAAGCCACCGCCCCGCAAGCTCAAGAAGAAGGTCTGCCAGTTCTGCAAGGACAAGGTGACCTACGTCGACTACAAGGACACCGGCCTTCTTCGTAAGTACATCTCCGACCGCGGCAAGATCCGTGCCCGCCGCGTCTCGGGCAACTGCAGCCAGCACCAGCGCGACGTCGCCATGGCGGTCAAGAACAGCCGCGAGATGGCGCTGCTGCCCTACACGAGCACCGCTCGATAGGGGACGAGGACATATGAAGCTCATCCTCAACCAGGAGGTACCCGGCCTGGGTGCCCCCGGCGACGTCGTCGAGGTCAAGGACGGCTACGGCCGTAACTACCTCGTGCCGCGTGGCTTCGCCCAGCCCTGGACCAAGGGCGCGGACAAGCAGATCGCCACGATCCGCCGCGCCCGTGAAGTCCGTGAGGTCCGCGACCTCGGCCAGGCCAACGAGATCAAGCAGGCCCTCGCGGGTTTGAAGGTCACGTTGCCGGCCCGCTCCGGCGACGGCGGGCGTCTGTTCGGCTCGGTCACGTCGGCGGATGTCGTCGACGCCGTCACCAAGGCCGGTGGCCCGAAGCTGGACCGCCGCCTCGTGCAGGTGACCGCGCCGATCAAGTCGCTCGGCCAGCACACGGTCAGCGTCCGGGTGCACCCGGAGGTCGACGCCACGGTGACCGTCGAGGTCGTCCCGGCGTAACGTCCACGCGCCTTCGAGGCCCGGTACCCCTTGGGGTGCCGGGCCTCGACGCGTTTGCGCCGCGAGGGTATTTCCGGGGCCGGGTGTGCCTCCACACAGTGAGCGCAGGGGCACGGTCAGTCAGGGCAGCGGAGAGCCCATCTTTCTTTGTCCACAGGCCGTGGGTAACGCAAAGACGCAGGTCAGGGCGGGGCTGAGCCCCGTGCGGCGTCCCCCGTCCCCAGGTTCGCCGACAGCTGTCCACAGGGGCGCGCCGGGCGCTCCCCACCCGGTCCACAGGACTATCCACAGCCTGTGCGGACTGACACCGCAAGCCTCCCCGAACTGTCAGCGGTAACCGGTAAAACTTCTTGTGGGCGGTCCGGTCGGGCTGCCCACGAGCTAGCGAAACGGGGTTCTCCGGGTGACCGAACGGGTCGTCGAGCTGCCTCGGCAGAACGGCAACGCTCCGGAGTTCGAGCGCACCCCGCCGCAGGACATCGCGGCCGAACAGTCCGTCCTCGGCGGCATGCTGCTCAGCAAGGACGCGATCGCCGACGTGGTCGAGGTCGTGCGGTCCACCGACTTCTACCGGCCGGCCCACCAGACGATCTTCGACGTCGTCGTGGACCTGTACGGCAAGGGTGAGCCGGCCGACCCCATCACGGTCTCCGCGGAGCTGACCCGCCTGGGGGAGCTGGCCCGGGTCGGCGGGGCGCCGTACCTGCACACGCTGATGTCGAGCGTCCCGACCGCTGCCAACGCCGGTTACTACGCCCGCATCGTGTCCGAGCAGGCCATCCTGCGCCGTCTCGTCGAGGCCGGCACCCGGATCGTCCAGCTCGGCTACGCGACCGGCATGGGCGACGTCGACGACGTCGTCGACCGTGCGCAGCAGGCCATCTACGACGTCACCGAGAAGCGCTCGAGCGAGGACTACTCGCTGCTCGAGGACCTCATGCAGCCGACGATGGATGAACTCGAAGCCATCGGAAGCCGGGGCGGCTCGATGTCCGGTGTGCCGACCGGGTTCGCCGATCTGGACGCGCTGACGAACGGTCTGCACGCCGGCCAGCTCATCGTCATCGCCGCGCGCCCCGGTGTCGGCAAGTCCACGCTGGGTCTCGACATCGCCCGGTCCTGCTCGATCAAGAACTCGATGGCCAGCGTCGTCTTCAGCTTGGAGATGAGCAAGACCGAGATCACCATGCGTCTGCTGTCGGCCGAGGCGCGGGTGCCCTTGGCGCACATGCGCTCGGGCACGATGACCGACGACGACTGGGCTCGACTTGCACGCCGGATGGGCGAGGTCGCCGACGCCCCGTTGTTCATCGACGACTCCCCCAACCTGACGATGATGGAGATCCGGGCCAAGGCCCGCCGGCTCAAGCAGCGGCACAACCTCCGCCTCGTCGTCGTCGACTACCTCCAGCTGATGCAGGGCAACAAGCGGGCCGAGAGCCGCCAGCAGGAGGTGTCCGAGCTGTCCCGGTCGCTCAAGCTGCTGGCCAAGGAGCTCGAGTGCCCCGTGATCGCGATGAGTCAGCTCAACCGTGGTCCCGAGCAGCGGCAGGACAAGAAGCCGCAGCTGGCCGACCTGCGTGAATCCGGCGCCATCGAGCAGGACGCCGACATGGTGATCCTCATGTACCGCGAGGACGCCTTCGAGAAGGAGAGCCCGCGGGCCGGCGAGGCGGACTTCATCGTGGCCAAGCACCGTAACGGCCCCACGAACACGATCACCGTGTCGAGCCAGCTGCACTACAGCCGGTTCGTGGACATGGCGAGCGGCTGAGGAGTGATCGGCCCCGCCCCCGGCCGTGACCTTCGGGTGAGCGACGAGCGGGTGCCCTGCCTGAGACGACGGACGCGCAGCGGTGGAGGGTGATGTGGGAATGGCCGGCGTCGAGCTGCGGTCAGGAGCTGTCAGGACCGGTGGCGGCGCGTAAGCGCCCTGGACATCCCGGTCGGCGGCGCTCTCGCGCCCGGCACCGATCTCGGCCAGCCCGGGGTGGGCGCTCTGCCAGGCGCCTCAGGCACAGCTCGGTGCACAGCTTGGGAAGCTGCGCCGAAGGGGGTCCGCAGGCGCCCGTGGAAG
Organism: Frankiales bacterium; assembly: GCA_025965475.1. Taxonomy (GTDB): domain Bacteria; phylum Actinomycetota; class Actinomycetes; order Mycobacteriales; family SCTD01; genus RYN-124. The sequence continues at coordinate 4,047 of JAOPWV010000013.1, forward strand.
TGCAGAACCGCAGGTCAAACACCTTGGCGCTTCCGAGGCCGTCCGCCGGTGTTCCTACCCGTGTGCACCGATCGGGCAGGTAGCGGGCACGTCGACCTGTTGAAAAGAACTCGTGTCGTGCTTCCGATGCGCGTGAAGCGGCCCGACCACCAGGCGATCCGTCGCCGGCGGCCAGACGCTCTACAGCTCCTGGGAGGACGTCTCGGTCTACATCTGGGGCCCGCGGACCGGCAAGACCACCAGCCGGGCGACCCCGGCGGTCCTGGACGCCCGGGCGCGGTGCTGACTATCAGCAACAAGCGGGACATGGTCGGCGCCACCCGCGGCCCCCCGCTCAGCAGTTGGGCGGGGTGTGGGGTGTATGACCCGCAAGGCAAGGTCGACGAGCCGGGGCGGCTGGTGGTGGAACCCGCTGACCTACGTCAGCGACGGGGTCAAGGCCTCCACGCTTGCCAAGCTCTTCGCCAGCGCCCCTCGCTGCCGGTCAGACCCTCTTGCTCGGCCAGGACGTCGACGAGCCGGTTGTGGCTACCGCCATTACTTGGCGGTTCCCGGGTGCACGCGGGCAGGTCCCGGGCACTTTGCACCGCGAGCGGCACAGAAGTCGCACGCGGGCCGGGCGGTCCGGCTCTTGCGCTGCCGGTGACCATCACGACCCGCTGTTGGTAGCGCAGTCGGGTCGGCGGCGCGGCTCGTCCCCTTCGCATCAGGGTGGGCGGCTGTTAGGCCCCCTGCGAGTTGCTACCGGGAGATGCGACTCGGTGCTCGGGCGCAGACCTCACGTCGGCGTGGAGCGCTGCAAGGAGCATCAGCGCAGCCGCGGGCAGCAGCAGGAGCATGAACGGCGTGAACGCTGTGAGCAGCGCCAGCGCGAGCACACCTCCGCCGACAGCCCATCGCGCGGGCGCCCGCACCCGCGCAACCGGCGTCAGCGCCACCGCGGTCAGGGCGAGTGCCGCCGGGACCCCGGACCAGAGCACGCCAACCAATCCGTCGTTCTCGAAGTTCGATGGAGCAGGAGCGCAGGCGGCGGATGTCGTGATGGTGCCGTCAGGTGCTTTGAACGTGTCGGAACGGCACGGAGCAGAAAAGGAACCCAGCGCCCACCAGAGGCCGACAACTACGAGGAGGGCCGTGGAGGTGGCAGCGAGGAGCAGCCCCCGCCTACTTGCCTGTCGCGCCACACCGGCCTCCAAGCCTCAACTCGCTCTGGACCTTCACCGGCCGGGGACAGGGTCATCCAGCCTGGGCGGTAAACCTCGCCACTGCGAAGGAGCCGACCTGTCGTATTACGCCAGGCGGCC
>JAOPWV010000024.1 GCA_025965475.1 Frankiales bacterium
GGTCCGTCGCCGGCCGGGACCGGGTCGTCGGGCGGCGCCCAGTCGCAGGTCGGCGGGCGGGTGTCGGACCGGCTTGCCGGCGGGGAACCCCAGCCGGAAGGTGAGCCGTTCACCGAGAACGGCTAGCGCCGGCTGTGCCTGCCGCCTGCACCCTTCCCTGACAGCAGCCGGCGGTCCCGGTCGGCCACCAGTTCGGGTGGCTCCAGTTCCTGGCCCGCGCGGATCTGCGGTGGCGGTTCGTCCTGGGCGAGGACGTAGTAGGAGCGCCCGCCCGGGCTGGTCCACAGGCTGTTGCCGCCGGGCTGGCGGCTCACCAGCCAGCCGCCGTGCTTCGCGTGGTGACAGCGCTGCGACCGGGCCTTGAGGTTGGCGAAGCTGGTCGGACCTGCCGGCCAGGGCAGGTCATGGTCGAGCTCGCAGCGATCCGCCGGGACGGAGCAGCCGGGCCCGTCGCAGCTGTGGTCGCGGAACCGGACCCGGCGGGCCAGCCCGGCGGACGGGTCGTGCTCCGGCTCGGGCCGGTCATCGACGACGGTCGGCGTGGCCACCATCTCGACCAGCCGCCGACGCAGGAGGGCGACGTCGCCACCGGCGGATGCCAGGACGGCGGTCTCCGCGCCGAGAACCCGGCCGGTGGTGGCATCGACGCAGACCTTGCGCAACTCGGCGTCCGCGAGCAGTTCGCGGACCTGCGCGGCCGCCAGGGGGCCGTAGCCGACCAACGTCCCCGGCACGTCGGACAGGCCGAGGGCGGTTGCTACGGGGACCTGCACCTGGACCTGGACCGGCCGGCGGGATCCGGTCGGGTCCGGACCGCCCGACTCGCAGAGCAGGTCGAAGCGCACCTGGTCGATGGTTCGGGGGTCGCCGTCCGCGATCAGGCCGCGCGCGAGGGCGTCCAGACGCAACTCCAGCCGGTGGACCTGTTCGGCCGGACCCTCGGCCAACAGCAGCCGCGTGCCGTCCGGACCGGGTTGGGACCAGACCCGCCGGTCCTTGCGGGCCGCTGCCGCGCGGCGGGCAGCTTCCTCGGCGTCCACGGCCAGCACCACGCGGCGGACCCTGCGGCGCAGCGCACCCGGGGCGAGCAGCTCCGCGTCCGCGATCACGCGTGACTCGACCTCGGCGCACACCGCGGACGACAGCGCGCGGGTCTCGTCCACCAGTACCCGGGCCTGCCCCACGAGCACGAACCCGCGGTCCAGCGCGTCCAGGGTGTGGGGGAGCCGAGCGACCAGGTGCTCGGCGTCGGCGAGTCGGCCGGCGGCTGCGTGCTGGCCGACGACGCACGTCCCGGCCACGTCGAGCACCAGGGAGTCGTACGGCGCCTCCGTCTGCCAGCCGCCCTTCGTCGTACGCGCCGACAGCCGGGCGAGCAACCGGGCTTCCGCGGCGAAGTCCTTCGCCCGGCGCCGCTGCAGGACCTCCAACTCGTCCAGCGTCTCGTCCCACACCGGGTCGAGCAGCGAGGTCAGCGACATGACGTGACCCTACGATCCGGGTACGACAGTTTCGGTACGGAAAATCCCTTGCGGAGCAAGGGTTTTCAGGTAGGTGGCAGAACGTCTACGCGGATCAGGAACCCGCGCACGTCCAGGTGCTCCGAGAGCGACGTGCGGTGCTCCTCGCAGGCCACCCAGGTCTTCTCCCGGTCGGGCGTGTGGACCTTCGGGTTGTTCCAGACGATGACGTACGAGGCGAGGGCGCGGCACCCCTTCGCCGAGCAGATCACGGGCTCGTCGCTCATGCGCGCGTCACCGCTACCGCGCGGCAGGTGCGGCCGTCATCGGCCCACCGCACGACCAGATCGGCGTCGCCGACGGCTCGGCGTACGCCGCGCAGCAGCCGCGCGAGACGCATGCCCCACGGCGGCAGCGGCGTACACCACTCGTCCCCGCCGCGGTGCGGGCGCTGGAAGCGGCCCAAGCGCGGCACGGTCAGCGGGCGTGTCTCGCTGCTGGCACCGGCCACCCGCGCGGCCACCGTCACCTCGCGCGCCAGGACCTCGTCGGCGGCGGTGCCGTGCCGGAGGCGCGCCTCGCCCGCGTGTACGGCGGCGTCCGTCTCGGGCGCCACCGGGACGCCCTTGTGTGCGCATCGAGCCAGCAGGTCCTCCACGCGGTGCAGCCTAGGCGAGGGGGAGCCCCTAGCCTGTCGACGTGCGTGGATGGGGGGCGGTCAAGCAGCGGCAGGCTGAGCGCAAGCAGCGCCGGCACGCGGAGCGGCACCTGCGCACCGTCCGCCGGGTCGGGAGCGGGCCGATCGTGCTGGGCACGCCGATCGTCGACGGTACGGACGTGGAGATCGGCGACCGGTTCATGATCTGGTCCGGGCACCGGCAGACGCTTGTCAGCGGCTCGGGACGCATCCGGATCGGCGACCGGGTCTTCATCAACTCCGGTGCGGTCGTCTTCTCCGAGGTCGGCGTCACCCTGGGCGACGACGTCGCGCTCGCCAACGAGGTCTACATCATGGACACCTCCAGCCACGGCGTGGAGGGCCGCGAGCCCGTCGAGTCGCCCGTCGTCATCGGGTCGGGTACCTGGGTGGGGGCGCGCGCCATGGTCATGCCGGGCGTCACCATCGGCAGCCGCGTGGTCGTCGCCGCCGGAGCGGTCGTCACGAAGGACGTCCCCGACGACGTGCTGGTTGCCGGCAACCCCGCGCGCGTCGTACGGCCGCTGACGTACCCGCCGTACTGCAGGCGGGCCTGGCACGACAAGTACTGCTCGTGCCCCGGGACGCTGTTCGGGCCGCCGATGATCGCGACCCTGGAGTCGCTTCCGGAGGGGTCGGCGGTCGACTAGTGCGGGCGCTGCTGCTGGGGCTGTCGATCGGTCTGGCCGCCGGGATCAGTCCGGGCCCGCTGCTGGTGCTGGTGATCACCTCGACGCTGCGGTCCGGGTGGCGCGCGGGCGCGGTCGCGGCGTGCGCGCCGCTGGTCACCGATGTCGTCGTGGTCGCCGGAACGCTGCTGGTGCTCGACCACCTGCCCCCGCGGGCGCTCGGCGTCCTCGGCGTGATCGGCGGTGCCGTCGTGGTCGGCACGGGCATCCGGGTGCTGCGCGAGGCCCGTACGGCCGGACTGGTTCCGGCGGCCGGCTCGCCACGGCGTGCGCTGCGGCAGGCGGCGGTCGTGAATCTGCTCAGCCCGCACCCGTGGGTGGCGTGGGCGACGGCGCTGGGGCCGCTGACGATCGCCACGTGGCGGCAGGGCGCCGGGGGAGCCGTGGCGCTGGTTGCGGGCTTCTACGTGACGTTGGTGGGGGCGAAGATCGCCGTGGCCGTACTGGTGGCCGGCGGACGCCACCGGCTCACCGACGCGGGGTACGGCCGGGCCCTGGCCGCAGCCGGCGTCCTGCTGGTGGCGGCGGGCATCGCGCTGATCGTGGAGTTCGGGCCGGCCGCCGTCTGACTAGCCCTTGACGTCGAGGACGAGCTTGCCGGTCGAGCGCCGGGCGCGCAGATCCTCATGGGCGCGGGCCGCGTCGGCCAGCGGATAGCTGCCGCCGACGATCGGCCTGAGCCTCCCCGTGGCCACCATCTCGAGCAGCTCCGCCATCGGGCCCTGGAGCATCTCCGGCCGGGTGAAGCAGTGCGCGAGCCAGAAGCCGATCACGGCGCGGCTGTGGGCCATCAGCTCGCCCGGGTTGATCAGCTTGGGCGGAGTGCGCGACGCCATGCCGAAGGTGGCCAGCCGCCCGAACGGCGCCAGCGCGGCCAGCGAGGCGTCGAACGTCGAGCCGCCCACCATCTCCAGGACGATGTCGACCTTCCGGCCCTCGTTGGCCTCCTGCAGCGCCGTCTTGAGGTCGGCCGCACCGGCGTCGACCGCGACGTCGGCTCCGAGGTCGAGCGCGAGCCGGCGCTTGTCCTCGGTCGAGGCCACCGCGATGACGCGGCCGGCGCCCCAGGCCTTGGCCAGCTGTACGGCGATGGTGCCGACACCGCCGGCGGCGGCATGCACGACGACCGACTCGCCGGGCTGCAGGTGCGTGCTCGTCCGAAGCAGGTGCCACGCGGTGAGGCCCTGCACCATGAGGGCCAGCGCCTGTCCGTCCTCCACGCCGTCCGGCAGCGGGAACGTCATCGCCGGGTGCACGCGCGCCTTCTCGGCGTACCCGCCCTCCATCGTGAAGGCCGCGACCCGGCGGCCGTCCGGCGTGGTGCCCACGACCTCAGAGCCGGGGATCAGCGGCAGCGTGCTCCGGGACAGATAACTGTCGTCGACCTGGTGGGTGTCCGCGTAGTTCACCCCCGCCGTACGGACGTCGACGACCTCCATCCCGTCGGAGGCGACGGGGTCGGGCATCTGCTCGACCTTGAGGACCTCGGGGCCGCCGAACTCGTGGATGCGGATGGCTCTCATCCGCCGACCGTAGCCCCGGGCTCGTGGAGCGCCAGCGTCATGAACGTGCTGTGGCGGCTCGGCTGGTAGTCCCCGAAGGGCCCGCACGAGGTGAAACCGGCACGGGCGTAGAGGCCGCGCGCCGGCGCGAACCCCGCCATGGACCCTGTCTCCAGGCTCACGCGGTGAACCGCACGCTCGCGGGCGACGCCGAGGAGGTGCTCGACCATGGCTCGGGCGACGCCCTGGCCCCGCGCCCGCACCGCGGTGTGCATCGACTTCAGCTCGATGTGGCGCGCGTCGAGCTCCTTCAGCGCCCCGACGCCGAGAAGCTCGCCGTCGAGTCGGAAGCTGAAGAACGTGATCGCGGGATCCAGGAGACCGTCGAGGTCCAGCGCGTGGACGTCCTCGGGCGGGCTCTGCGTGTTCACGAACGCGAGGTGCTGTTCCAGCAGTTCGCGGACATCGTCGCCGCGCGGGTCGTCGATCGAGATCACACCTTCGGACACGCGATCACGCTACTGGGGGCCTCAGGCGGTCGTACGGCGGCGGGCGCGCATCAGGGCCAGCTGGCCGGCACCGGCGGCGCCGACGACGAGGACACCGGCGGCGACCAGGAGCCCGGGCAGGCCGCCCGGGACCGAGGAGATCGGGGACCGCTCGGCGGCGGCGTTCCGGATCTCCACGACGGGCGCCAGCTGCGGTGCCTGGGCGACCTCGGGCGCGAGGAGCACGCCGGGCAGCGCGGCCATGGCGGGCAGGGAGGCCAGGGCCGGCCGGTCGTTGCCGAACCCGAGGCTGGCGCTCATCGGCAGCAGGGCGCCGTACGACTGCGCCACCTGCTTGGGCTTGGGCGGCGCTGCTGGCGGCTTCGGAGCCGCCGGCCTGGCGGCGGGGCGGGCCTTCTTCGGGGCGGCCACCGGCTTCGGCGCTGTCGCGGCCTGCGGCACGGTCGG
>JAOPWV010000029.1 GCA_025965475.1 Frankiales bacterium
CTCCGCTGCGGGGAGTCTCAACCGGGACCGCCGGAGAGCGGGAGAGCGGGTCCGGCACGTCGCCCAGGTCGGCAGGACCCGTCCGGTGGTCGGCGGTTTCCCACCCGGCCCCGGCAACGCCGACGTCCCTAGCTTCCCGGCATGAGCATCGTGCCGGAGACCAAGGACTGGACCTGGGTGGTCGACGTCCGCTGCCCCGATCTCCATTCTCGCAGAGTCCAGCCGCCTTCGTGAGCGCCAAAGTTTGGATCTAAGGTCACGAGCCTCAGATCGGAACTGATGACGTGAACCCCCTGACCACCAGCGCGTTTGAACTTCCCGAACACCTCTCCCCCAAGGCCGATCGCGACCTGATCGGCCGCGACGAACTGCACTTCGCCGCCATCGCCCAGAGCCTCGAGGACTCGATCGCGGACCTGTCCGACCGCTTGGATGCCGAGCGGCAGGCACCCGGCGGCCAAGGCCAGGAGGCGATGGACCGCGACCTCGAGATCCACCGGCTGACCGCGCGACTGCGGGCCCTGCGCCGCTTCGGCCTCGACCTCTGCCTAGGCCACATCGTCAGCATGGACAACCCGGAGCCCGTGTACGTCGGACGGCTCGGCCTCACCGACAGCGCGGGCCGTCGGCTGCTGCTCGACTGGCGCTCCCCGGCGGCTGAGCCCTTCTTCGGGGCAACTCACGCGAACTCGATGGGCCTCACCAGCCGCCGCCGCTACCGCTGGAAGCGCGGCCGGATCAGTGACTACTGGGACGAGGTCTTCACCTCGGACGGCTTTGCGGGCCACGCAGCGCTCGACGACCAATCGGCATTCATCGCCAGCCTCGGGACCGACCGGTCGCCGCGGATGCGGGACGTGCTCGGCACCATCCAGGCCGACCAGGACGCCATCATCCGAGCGGGCTCACGCGGAGCCCTCGTGGTCGACGGCGGTCCGGGTACGGGCAAGACCGTCGTCGCCCTGCACCGCTCCGCCTACCTCCTGTACGCCGATCCTCGCCTCGGTCACCGCCGAGGCGGCGTGCTGTTCGTGGGTCCGCACCAGCCCTACCTGGCCTACGTCGCCGACGTCCTGCCGAGCCTCGGCGAAGAGGGTGTGCAGACCTGCACGCTGCGGGACGTGGTGGCTGAGGGAGCAAGCGCGGTCGCGGAGGCCGATCGGAACGTCGCTGCCCTGAAGGCGTCAGCAGAGCTCGTGGGGGCGGTCGAAACGGCTGTCAGGTTCTACGAGGAGCCGCCGACGAAGGGGATGACGGTCCTCACCCCCTGGTCCGACATCTGGCTGAGCCCTGAGGACTGGGCCGAGGCCTTCGAGGCACCCGAGCCCGGCACGCCGCACAACGAGGCGCGCGACCAGGTGTGGGAGAAGATCCTCACGATCCTGACGGACAAGCACGAAGGTGACGCCTCGGAGACGCTCCTGCGGAAGTCGCTGCTGCAGAACCAGGACCTGCTCAGGACCTTCAACAGCGCCTGGCCCCTGCTCGAGGCCGCCGACCTCGTGGGTGACCTCTGGTCCGTGCCGGCCTACCTGAGGAAGTGCGCTCCCTGGCTGACGGCTGATGACATCCAGGAGCTGCAGCGCGGGGACGCGCAGGCCTGGACCGTCTCGGACCTCCCGCTGCTGGACGCGGCCCGTCAGCGCCTCGGCGACCCCGAGGCATCACGACGCAAGCGCCGGCACAACGCCTCTGTCGCGGCGGAACGCGAGCACATGGCCAAGGTCGTGGACAACCTGCTTGAGGCGGACGATGACGGCGAGGGTGCCCTGACGATGCTCGGGGCCCAGGACATCCTCGTGGAAGAGACCGCCCTGCCCAGCACCGATCCCGATCTCCTCGCCGGGCCCTTCGCCCATATCGTCGTCGACGAGGCGCAGGAGCTCACCGACGCCGAGTGGCAGATGCTCCTGCTGCGCTGTCCGTCGCGGAGCTTCACCATCGTCGGCGACCGCGCCCAGGCCCGCCACGGGTTCACCGAGTCGTGGCAGGAGCGGCTGGAGCGGGTCGGCTTCAGACAGATCGACCTTGCGTCGCTCAGCATCAACTACCGGACGCCGGAGGAGGTCATGGCGGAGGCCGAGCCAGTCATCCGCGCCGTGCTCCCGGACGCCAACGTCCCCACCTCGATCCGCAGCAGCGATGTGCCCGTCGTACACGGTTCAGCTTCCGATCTGGGATCGATCCTCGCCAGCTGGCTCACCGCACATGCCGACGGGATCGCCTGCGTCATCGGCGATCCCACGTTCCGGGCGACCTCGCGCGTGCGGTCGCTCACACCCGAGCTCACGAAGGGTCTCGAGTTCGACCTCGTCGTCCTGGTCAACCCGGACGCCTTCGGCAAGGGCATCGAAGGGGCCGTAGACCGCTACGTCGCGATGACCCGAGCGACCCAGCAGCTCGTCGTCCTCACGAGCCCCTGACGTCGGCCAGAACCTCCTCGGGCCTCTGCCTCGACTCGGCGACGATGTCGGGGCTCGTGTGCCGGTTACAGGGCAACTCGACATGGCCCAACCGCGGCCCCTGACCCAGGTCGCGTCGTCAACGGCGAGCTCGTCCCCGAACAGCTGCCGGGGAGCGTCCTGACGGCAGTTCCGTGCGATGAGCGGGTCGACGGCGGGTCGCCCACGCCCAGCGGACCGAAGCCGATGACGGATCTGATCCAGCCGTCCGGTGTCAGCAGGTTGCCGCAGGTGATGTCGCCATGGACCCGCACGTCAGGTCCGTCCCACTCCTCGACGTCCAGGGACAGCTCCCCGGGCTTCAATGAGCGGGGCGACGCGGAGAAATCGGCGACCGCCGCTATGGCTTCCCGCGTCGGCTCGTCCCGGTCCGACAGCACCTGGAAGCCGCAGGGATGCGAAGAGGGGCGGCATCCTGGCGGACGCCGCCCCTCTTTTTCGCGAACATCCCTGCGGACTGTTCGGGATTTCAACCGCCTGCTTGAGAGTCACTTGGCCACCCAAGCACCTGCCACGGACAGAACGCCGGCCTCAGGAGGCTCGCCATGCCTTCGACCGCGCCATCGGGGGGCGAAGCCCAGCACGGTACTGACGGCCGGTCCGTACGTCGCTGCCCAAGCCGGAGGGACGTCCGCTCATGCCGCGAATCGAGACTTCGGCGGGCGGGGGTCAGTCGATCCGCTCAGCGAGGGAGACGACGATCCCCTCCGGCCCGCGCACGGAGGCCATGCGCCACGCGTCCTCGTACTCGCCGACGCCGCCGACGAGGCCGTAGCCGTCCTTTGCGAGCCGTTCGACGATTGCCTGCAGGTCGTCCACCTCGAAGGCAACGCTGCGCAGTCCCAGCTCGGTGGCCATGGCAGCGGGCGATCCCGGCTGATGGTCAGGTCGAATGAAGCTCGCCAGCTCAAGACCGGCGCCTCCATCGGGCGCCCGCAGCAGGACGATCTCGGTACGCGCGTCCGCTATGCCGATGACGGTGTCCAGGAACTCGCCCTCCAGGAACGTGCGGCCCTCGACCTCGAGACCGAGCGCGACGAAGAACGCCGACACCGCGTCGAGGTCGGCCACCGTGATGCCGACATGATCGAACCGCCGAATGCGCGCCATGAGAGGCATCCTGCAAGGATTGTTCGTCGGCGTCACTCCGCAACTTCCGCCTCGCACTCATCTGCCGCAGACGGCTCGCTGAGCTCGCGCCTTCTGCTCGGCGTTCGCACGAGTACGGCGCCCGACGGCTTCCTGAGTCACACCGCTCGGACGGCCACCGCGTCCCTACCCGTTCGCGG
>JAOPWV010000072.1 GCA_025965475.1 Frankiales bacterium
CCCCGACACCGCCACCGTCCGGCCGACCTTCCTGCACCTGCTGCCCGAGGCGCTGGCCGTGGCCTCCTGGGTCGGCGGACCGCGCGCCCTGCTGACGGCCAACGCGCTGCTCGCCGGCTTCTCCCTGCTCGCGGTGTTCGCGTTCGGGGCCCGCCTGGTCCGCCCGGTGTGGTCGCTGGTGGCGATGACGGCGCTCGCCGTCTCGCTGCCGCAGCTGCACTTCAGCCGGGACACGTTCAGCGAGATCCCCGCGCAGCTGCTGCTGTTCGCCGGGCTGACCCTGCTGTACGACGTCACCCGGCGGCGGGAGCGGCTGCGGTCCCCGCTGCTGCCCGGGCTCGTCGCCGGGCTGGTGCTCGGCGCCTCCTGCATCGCCCGGATCGACGCGTTCTTCTACCTCGTGCCGCTGACGGTGTTCCTCACGGTGCTGGCCGTCGCCGGCGCGGCCCGGCTGGCCGCCGGCGTGGCCGGCGGCGTGCTCGTGGCCGCCGCGCTGGGGTACGTCGACCTGCGCGCCGCCAGCCCCCGCTACCTCGAGCTGCAGGCCGCGAACCTGCACCTGATCTGGGCGGCCCTCGCCGCCGTCGTACTCGCCGCCGTCGCCACGCTGGTGTGGCGCGACCGGGCACTGGCGCTGTGGGAGCGGCTCCCCCGGCCCGCGCTCGGCACCGCGGCCGGCGGGCTGATCGTCGTACTCGGCCTGTTCGCCTACTTCGCCCGACCGCACCTGCAGACCGCGCACAACATCCCGGACGGCCAGCCCACCGCGGTCGAGGCGCTGCAGCAGGCCGAGGGCTTCGCCGTCCAGCCCGGCCGGTCGTACGACGAGCTGAGCCTGCACTGGCTGGGCTGGTACCTCGGCCCGGTGGCGCTGGCGCTCGGGATCCTGGGCTTCGCCCTGCTCGTACGGCGGGCGCTCCGGACCCGCGACGGTTCGCTGCCGGGGCTGGCGTTCCTGCTCGTCTTCGGCGCGAGCTCGCTGCTCTACCTGTGGAAGCCGAGCATCATCCCGGTGCAGTACTGGGCGACCCGGCGGTACCTCCCGGCCACCCTGCCCGGCCTGCTGCTGTGCGCGGCCTGGCTGCCGAACATCTCCGGGTCGTGGCGGCGCCTGCGTCCCCCGGTCGGCGTGGTCGTCGCCGTGGCACTGCTCGCCGCGCCACTGTGGTTCCTGCGTGGGCATGCCACCGACCGGGAGTACGTGCCGATGCTCGACGCGACCGCGCGGATCTGCGCCGCCCTGCAGCCGGACGACGCGGTCGTCATCCTCGGCCGGCCCCCGATGTCGACCGGCATGCCGCAGACGATCGGCGCCTTCTGTCACGTCCCGGTCGCCGTGGTCAGTGACCCGACGACCAACCGCGAGCTCGCGACGGCCTACCGGGCTGCGCACGCCGCCGGCCGCCGGCTGGTCTACCTCAGCCCGACGCCGTCGACGTCCCTGCCGGACGGGCCGGTGGCCGGCTCGTTCCGGCAGCTCGTCGACACGACGGTGTCGGTGGAGGCGCTCTCGCTCCTGCACCGGCCGGACGGGCGGTTCACGTTCCCGTTCACGGTCTGGTTCGCGGCGGCTCCGCCACCGGCCGCCTGACGCAAGCCGGTTCAAGACCCGGCACAAGGTGCCGAAGGAGTAACAGGACCGCCCACGCGCCGCGGAGGTCTGACGCCGACCTCCGGGACCGCCTCGCATGCCCCGCTCGCCTCACCGCCGTACCGCCGCTCTGATCGTCGCCGCGCTCGCAGGCACACTCGTCACCGCGATCGCCACCGGTTCCGCCGCCGCGGAGCAGGTCGCCGGCGGCCCGGACCGGACGACCGTCACCGAGGCCGCCGACTACGCCAGCGAGGCCTTCGCGGACCCGTGGGACTACAGCAACAGCGCGGACATCCACGTCGGCACGCCGCAGATGTCGAACGGCGGGCAGGTCAAGGACGGCCTGCTGCAGTTCGTGGCCGCGACGCAGTACCCGTGGATCGACCCGGTGCCGTACCTGCCGGGCTCGACCCCGCTGGACCGGGACGGGCCGAGCGCCCCCATCGACACGAGCCGCTACACGAAGCTGTCCGTCCGGATGTACGCCTCGGCGGCCGGCGCCGGCCTGGTCCTGTGGTCGACCTGCGACTGGTCACGCGACAAGGCCTGCACCGGCGCCATGGGCGTTCCGATCTCCGCCGGCTGGAACACCTACGACTGGACGCTCAGGGCCGGCGACCCCAACGCCCGCGCGGCCTGGGCCGGCAAGGCGCTCCAGCTGCGCTTCATCCCCGCCAGCAAGCAGGGCGCGGACGTCAAGGTCGACTGGATGCGGCTGCACGCGGACGCCGCTCCGGTCCGGTTCACCGTCCAGCCGCCCAACGGGGGCGGCCGCCACGAGGTGCTGTGGGAGTCCGTCGGCGACCCGACCAGCACCGACCCGGCCACCCCGCGGTCCGGCTCGCTCGGCATGGTCAGCGGCACGAGCGTCGAGTTCCCGTACGCCGCCTTCCCGCCCGGCACCTATCGGCTGTTCAGCCGCTCCGGCGGCACGACCGGCCCGTACACCGCCCCGCTGACCGTGCTCCCCCGCCCGCGGCCGGTGATCGACAGCCCGTCCCTGGCGGGCGGCGCCGACTACGCGACCACCGTCCGGAAGGCCGCTTGGAACTTCAGCAGCCTCAAGGACGTGGGCCGCCGCGCGAACGTCTGCAACGCGCGCATCCTGGCCGGCGGCGTCCTCGCGGCCGGCAACTGCAGCCCGGAGATCGACAACCCGTTCTTCTACCTGCCCAACCCGACGCCGATCGACGGCAACACCTGGCACCGCCTCACGGTGCGGCTGCGCTACGACGGGCCGTTCGGCCTGACCGGCGGGCCGACCGGCGGCGCCGTCGCGCGGCTGATCTGGTACGTCAAGGGCAATCCGGCGGACCAGAACGTCAGCGACCTCGTCGTCTACCCAGGCTGGCAGACGATCACGGTCGACCTGAAGACCAACCCGGCGGCCGCCGTCACCGACGAGACCCAGAAGGGCAAGCGGATCGGCTGGGCCGGCCAGACCATCACCGCCCTCCGGCTCGACCCGAACGAGGACGTCAGCGCGCGCAACTGGTACGTCGACTACGTCCGGTTGACCCGGGACGACAGCGGCGCCGGCGGCCGGTTCACCCTCGTCTTCCGCGAGACGGCCGGCCTGCCCGGGCAGACCGCCACGGTCTACCTCGCGAGGGACCGCAAGGGGTCCTCGCCGGTCAAGGTCGCGACCCGGCCGGTCGGCGCGGGCCGCAACACCGTCGCGATCACCATGCCGGCCGGGCTGCGCAACGGCAGCTACTGGCCGTACGTCGTCGTCAGCGGGCCGTCCGGCTCGGTCACCACGCACGCCGCGGCGCCGGTCACCTTGAGCCGTTGAGGTTCCGCACGTTTTCCGCCGATGTGTGGGACATTCCTGTGGATCATGCCGCCGGGGGCCGCGGGACTCCGGCTGGTTGCAGGCACCACTCGGTAAGGCCTGACCACGGTCGGGCGCCATGGGACACCCGCTCCCCCAGACGCCCTCGCGAGGTTGTGTTCGTGCGCTCCCGACTTGCCCTTCTGATCGTGCTTCTCGTGGGGGCGGCGCTGGTGCCCGGCAGCGCCGGCCCGGCGTCCGCGGCGAACATCTTCCCCAGCGGCACCGGCCGCGGCATCGACATTGCGAGCTACCAGCACCCCGGCGGCGCGGCGATCGACTGGAACGCCGTCAAGGGCGCCGGCTCGGACTACGCGTTCATCAAGGCCACCGAGGGCGTCAGCTACACCAACCCCTACTTCGCGCAGGACTGGGTGGCGTCGTACGGCGCCGGGCTGGCCCGCGGCGCCTACCACTACGCCCAGCCGACCGCGAACCCGCAGACCGCCGTCGACCAGGCGAACGCGTTCATCGCGGCCGCCGGCACCAGCCGCGAGCCCGGCGCGATGCCGCCGATGCTGGACCTCGAGACGGCCAACGGGCTCACCCCGGCCCAGCTGGTCACGTGGACCCAGCGCTTCCTCGACACCGTGCAGCAGCTGACCGGCCGCAAGGCGCTGATCTACACCTACCCGTACTTCTGGAAGAACCAGATGGGGAACAGCAGCGCGTTCACCAGCTATCCGCTGTTCATCGCCGACTACCGCGACCTGTCGGGCAACAGCCAGCCCGCCCTGCCGCTGCCCGGCGGCTGGCAGCAATGGACGTTCTGGCAGTACAGCTCGTCCGGGCAGATTCCGGGCATCAACAGCCCGGCCGTCGACCTGGACCGGGCAGCGAACCCGAACCTGTCCGGCCTCACGTACGACGGCTGGACCCCGCCGCCCGCACCGGTGACGCCCAGCACGCCGCCGGATCTGTCGCCGTACAGCGGCCTGGTGCTGCAGATCGGCTCCAAGGGGGCCGCCGTCGCGGCGCTCCAGCAGGCCCTGCAGATCGCCCCGGTGGACGGCGACTTCGGGCCGCAGACCCAGGCCGCGGTGATGGCCTTCCAGACCGCGCAGGGTCTGCCGTCCAACGGCATCGTCGGCCCGGAGACGTGGACCGCGCTGGGCGCGCCCGCACCCTCGCCGTCCCCGAGTCCCACGACCAGCCCGAGTCCTTCGCCGTCCCCCACCCCGAGCGGGGTACCGGTCGCCGCCGGCGGCACCGTCTCCAGCGTGCCCGGCCAGTCGGTACCCACGACCGCCAAGCCGCTGCTGGTGAGCGTGACGAGCAAGGCCGCCGGCCGGGTCGTCTTCGCCGCGGTCACAGCACCGAAGGTGCCTTCCGGCATGCGCGCCCTGGCCGCCGGCTCGCGGGTGACCGCCCCGGCAGGAGCGCTCACGCTGTCCTTCGCGCTCGCCCCGGCCAGCCTGCCCGCCGGCTCGCTGCCCAGCGACGTGCACGTCCTGCTCAACGGCGCGCTGGTGCCCGGCTGCACCGCCGGCGCGACCGGCCCGTGTGTCGTGAGCACGGCCCGTACGGCGAGCGCGCTCAGCTACAAGGTCACCTCCCCGAGCGGCGGCGACTGGACGTTCGCGGTGGACCGGCTCGGCCGCATCGCCGGCGCCGACCGGATCGGCACGGCGGCGGCCGTCTCGCAGGCGACCACCGTCGCCGGCGCCGCCAAGGCCGCGGTCCTCGCCCGGTCCGACGGCTACGCCGACGCGCTGGCCGGTGCACCGCTGGCCGCCGCCAAGGGAGGCCCGCTGCTGCTGACCGGCTCCACCGCCCTCGCCCCGACCGCCGGGCAGGAGCTCACCCGCGCCCTCCCGCGCGGCGGGACCGTCTACCTGCTCGGCGGTACGGCGGCGGTCGGCGCCGACGTGGCCCGCCAGGTCGAGGCCCTGGGCTTCCGCACCGCCCGGCTGGCCGGCAACGACCGCTACGCCACCGCCGCGGCGATCGCCACCGCCATCAACCCGACCGGCCCGCTCCTGCTGACGACCGGCACCGGCTTCGCCGACGCCCTCGCCGCGGGTGCGGCCGCCGCCCAGGTGAAGGGCGCCGTCCTGCTCACCGCAGGCGACCGGCCCGCGGCGGCGACGGCGACGTTCCTCGCGGCACATCCGGGCCTGTCGATCTACGCGGTCGGCGGACCCGCGCTGCGCGCCCACCCGAAGGCCCAGCCTGTCGTCGGGGCGGACCGCTACGCCACCGGCGTCGCCGTCGCGCGCACCTTCTTCCCGAGCGCCACCGGCATCGGACTCGCGAGCGGCGCCAGCTTCCCCGACGCGCTCGCCGCAGGGCCGGCAATGGGCGCAACCGGGCAGCCCCTCCTCCTGACCGGGTCGAGCACACTGTCACCGGCGGTGGCCGCCTACCTGGGCAGCGTCTCCACCGCCGGCGCCCACCTCTTCGGTGGCACGGCCGCGCTGTCCAAGGGCGTGTCCGACTCGGTGCTCGCCAAGCTCCGGTAGCCCAGCGGGGCACGACGGCGCCGAGCCGCACACGGCAGCGATCCGCCTGGTGCGCAGACCACGCGGCGACTACCGGTTCCTGCCACCGCCGACCAGCGCCAGCAACGTGGCTTCCTCGTCCGCGTTGCCCTCGGCCAGCCGCTCGGCCGCCCGTACCGGGAGCCAGGCAGCGACCGCAGCCAGGTCCACCATGGCAAGTCGCTGGTAGTGGTGCAGGTAGCGGGACCGCAGCAGCGCCCGTCCGGGTGCCGATACGGCATGGACCCAGCCCGGCGCCTCGGCCCGCAGGCGGGCCAGCCGGTACCGGACGAGGGTGTGCGCGACTTCGGCCACCGGCGCGCCTCTGCTGACGTCGCCCCAGTCGACGAGCACCGGGCCGGTGGGCGACCGGACGGCGTTGGCCAGGTGCAGGTTGCCGTGGAGCAGGCGATCACCGGCCGGCAGCGCGTCCAGGCGGCGCAGGGCCGGGTCCCGCAGCCCGTGCGGAAGGGCATCCAGGCGGCCGACGAGGACGTCGTGCAGGTCGGGCACGCCGGCCGGCGCGGCGCGCGCATGCAGCGCGACCTGGGCGCCAGCGAGTTCTGCAGCCACCCGGTCGACCGTCCAGGGCCGGGCGGCCAGCAGCCGGGCCAGGTCGGATCCCTCGATGCGGTCGAGGAGCAGCCCGGGCCGCCCGTCGATCGTGACCTGACCGTGTACGGCGACAACCGCGACGCCTGCTGCGGCGACCAGTTCGGTCCGGCGCGCCTCCTCCGCGGCCCGCGGAACTGCCGCCGGGTCACGCCACAGCTTGACCACACGGCCGGGACCGGCCGCGAACACGTCCGCCTCCGCGCCGCCGGCGATCCGCTCGCCGACCGTCACCACGCCGGTAGCGTGCGCTGCGTGCAGCGAATGGTCCGCAGGCTGGCGGCAGCGGCCGCGGTGGCAGGTCTCGCGTTCTGCATCGTGTCGATCTGGCAGCAATGGCACGACGCCCGCGCGTTGCAGCTGCACTGGTCACCGGGCTGGCTGATCGGCGCCACGCTGGCGGCCGCCGTGGCCAACGGGCTGATGGCGGCGGGCTGGGCGCAGCTGGTCCGAGCCGGCGGTGGGCAGGTCAGCTGGCCAGAAGCCCTGCGCGTCTGGTGGGCCGGGCAGCTGGCCCGGTTCGTGCCGACCGGGCTCGGCTCGGTGCCCGGCCGCCTGGTCGTCGGTGCCGGCGCCGGCCTCCCGCGCCGGCTGCTGGTCACAACCACGGCCGCCGAACTGGCTGTCGGCGCAGCCACCTCCGCGGTCGCCGCGGCGCTCCTGCTTCCGGGCGTGACCGGGATGCTGCTGGCCGCCTTCGGGCTTGCCGCGGGCATCGTTGCGGCCGCCGTCGTCGGTGGGCGGTTGCTGCCGGGGCACCCAGCGGTCGCGCGGGCCAGCGGGTACTTCGTCGCCGCGCACGCCCTGAAGGTGCTGGTGCGCGCCGCCGGATTCTGGGCGATGTTGCACGTCACGACGGCCGGGCCGCCCGCCGAACTGCTCGCGGTGATCGGAGCAGTCGGCGCGGCGTACGCGCTCGGGCTGGTCGCGGTGTTCGCCCCCGGTGGCATCGGGGTCCGGGAGGCGGCCCTGGCGGGCACGCTGGGCGCGATGCCCGGCGGTTCCCCGGCCGCCGTCATCGCGGCCGCCGTTCTGTGGCGGCTGGCGGAGACGGCAGTCGAGCCACCGTTGCTGCTGGCGACCCGGCTCATTGCGTCCCGCTCCGAGCGTCGTGAGGCCGCACCCCTGCCATGACCAGGTCGGCACCGAACCGGCCGAGCCAGGCCGGCACCGACCGGTCCAGGGCGATCGCCTGACGCTCGGACAACACCCGGCGTCCCCCGAGCGTGAACGGCCCGAGCCCGTGGCCGACCGCGGAAACCGGCCGGAGACCGGCCTGCGTGAGCAGGGCCCGCAGGCCCCCGCGGGTCGTGTACCGGCGGGGGTAGCCACGGTGCTGCGGGTTCCGGCGACCCCGCAGCACCCCGACCGGATCGGCGAGGTAGGGCAGCCGCAGCAGGTTCGGCATGGACACGACCACCAGCCCGCCCGGGGCCACGACCCGGGCCAGCTCGGCGACGCCGGCGGCCAGGTTCGGCAGGTACTCGAGGTAGCCGAGCCCGGTGACCACCGCGAAGGCGGCATCCGCCCACGGCAGCATGGTTCCGTCCGCCTGGCTGATCCGGCCGGGGGCCCGCCGGGACGCCCACCGGGTCTGCGCCACCGACACGTCCACGCCGTACGAGCGGTAGCCGAGCCCGGCGCTCGCCGCGACCAGCTGGCCAGCTCCGCAACCGACGTCCAGGCTGCGCCCCTCCCCGGGCCCGTACTGCTGCACCATGGCGAGGGCGAGCCGGAGCCGCTCCTGCAGCACATGGTCGTGCAGCGTGGCCGGCTGCCCGTCGTAAAGTGAGTCCCACCCGGGGCTCCGCCGGTCGTAATCGCCTTGGACGACACGAACCTGCTGCTGCATCTCGTGGAGACTAGTTCGCATGCGCCGGCTTCTGCTGCTCCTTCTCCTGCTCACCGCCGGCTGCGGCGCCGCCACGACAGGCCCGACGGCTGCCGCCTCCGCGGGCACTGCACGACCAGCAGCCGCTCCCACCGACCGCGTCCGCTACGTCGTCGTGCCGCACCCGGACGACGAGTTCAGCGCGTGGAGCCTGCTCGCCCGGGACACCGGGCACTACGACGTGTTCATCCTGCTCACGCACGGCGAAGCAGGCGGCGCCTGCAACGGGGCGGGCTTGCAGAGCGATGCGGGTGAGCGAGTACCGCAGCCGCAGCCGTTCGCCGGCCGGCGGACCGCGACGTGCAGCGCCGAGCGGGTGGACTCCTGGCACGCGTTTCTCGACGGCATGGCCCAGTCGGACGGGCACCTCGACGTCCCACGGCACGTCGGCACCCGCCACGGCTATGACCTGTACGTCGGCCGGCACACGGCGCGGCTCGTGTTCGACTACGGAGACGGCCGCCTGACGCCTGCTGAGGTCGTCGCGGCCATCGCCGCGGCCCGCGCCGAGCGGCCCGCGTACGGGGTGCAGGCCGAGGACGACGTCATCGGCGCCGCCTACTACAACGACTCCGATCCGAACTTCTACCGCTACCAGCACACCGACCAGCGCGCGGTCCAGCAGGCCCTGTGGTCGACCGACCTCGGCACGCCGGGACCGCAACTGGCACGGACCTGGCCGGCGGACCCCCGGCGGTCGCTGACCCGGCAGGTCCCCGCGGACATCTACCAGGCGGCGATGGCGGTCACACCCGGGCCGCCCGCACCGCGCACGAACCCGACCGCCCGCCGCGTCGGCGTACTGCAGCGGGTGTACGGGTGGCTGGCGTTCACCGGCAGCTACTGGCCGGCAGAGGCCCAGCCACGGTCGTTCTTCTTCTCCAGCTCGCAGGACTTCTGGAGCCGCCACTGAGCCACTTGCCTGGGGCCCGGCACGACTACCGGCCGCACAACATCCGACCGGAGGCCCGGCCCCCGTATCGGGAGCCGGGCCTCGGCCACAACGTCGTGCAGGTGTTGCTGTCAGGTTGTCGTGGCCTGAACCGCGTCACCGACGGGCTGGAACTGCGCCGGTGTGGTGGTGTTCACGACGGTGTTGCCGTCCGCGCCCTGCCGGGCAGTGGCCGTGAACGTCGTGCTGCCCGCCGTGACCGTGCCGGTCGGCGCGAAGGTGAGCGTCACCGTGGTCCCGGACACAGCAGTCGTGGACATGCCGCAGGTGACGGTCCCACCACTCAGGCTCTGAGCGGTCTGGACCCCGGCGGTCCCACTCGACACCGTGTAGTCGTACGACGCCGGAGTCGCACTGCCACCGGCCGCGACCGCCTGGGCGGTGCCGTCGACGCTCGCGCAGGTGATCGCCTGGTTGTACGTCAAAGTGATCGCCTCGGTCGCCGGAGCACCCATGGCTCCCGCGGTGAAGACCGCGGTGGCCGACGCGAACGTCGGTGCACCAGCAGCCGCCGGCGCGGGCGCGCCGGTGATGCCCTGGTTGCCTGCGGTGCGGCCACCGGCAGTGCTGGAGGCGGTCGCGTTCGTGTCCGCCGCGGTGCCCGTGCTCTCCTGCGACCCGCCGATCGCGTTGGGGCCGACGGAGGAGGCCGCGTAGCAGTACAACGGCTGTGAGGTGCTGCCGGCCGCCGGTGTGGCCGTCGTGTCGTTGAACGGGTACGTGCCCGCCGACGGCGCAGGGGTCGTCGTCGGAACATTACCCAGCAGCGTGTAGGCGCTGGTCGTGGACGGCGGCGTCTGCGGCGATACTCCGGCAGCCGGACCCGGCACGGCAGGGCAGGTGTAGGGAGCGCCGGTCACCCCGCCATTACTGGCAGTCGCCCGGTACACGTTGAACTGGGTGACACCCTGGATGGTGTTGCCGCTCGCAGGCGTGATCGTGATCGTGAGCCCACCGTTCGTGGCGTTCTGGGCGGCGGTCACGGTTGTCGGCGGCGCCGGGGCCTGGTCGTTCAGGCAGAAGGTGCTCTGGTTGGGCGAGTTGTAGAAGCCGGACGCGATGCTGTCACCGACACTGAGACGCCGCTGGAACTCGGCGAAGGTGGAAGCCACACAGGTCCCGCCCGTCGCCAGCTGGTAGACGTCAGTCGACGCGTAGGTGTAGGTGAGCCCACCCTGGGTGAACGTCGAGGACCCGGCGCCGGTGATCGTCGCAACCGGGATGGCACCGGGCGAGGCGGGGGTGACGAAGGTGGTCGCGCCGCCCGCGCCGAACGGGACCGACGGCGCATTGTTGGTGCCGAGCGGTAGCTGGGTCGCGGCCGGGGTTCCCGTGGCTCCCTGCTGATACACCACGGGGACGATGCAGTCGCCCGGGGTACCGCTGTTGTGAACCGTGAAACTCACCGTGCCACTGGAGGGCGCCACCGCCGTTACCTGCTGCGCGCCCGTGACCGAGGCGCCATTGACGACGGTGATGGTCTCGTTCGACACGGTCCCGGGGACGGCGTAGTTGCCGGTACCACCCGGGTTGGTGCTGTTCTTGAACACCACCGTGCCACTGCTGTTCGTGACGTTGTTGCAGTTGAACAACGCGATGTTGACCGGCGACGTACCCGCATTGGACACGGTGTACTGCACGTTGGCCGGGGTCGTCGTGGACGTGTTCACCATCTGCGGGGTGCCCGGGCTCACCGAGTACGTCTGGTTCGACGCGGGGACGGTCCGGCCAGCAGTCTGGGCCGCCGCGACGGCCGCGTCGGAGACGGATGAGGGCCCGCCGAAGACCCGCCCACCCGTCAGCGTGGCGCTGTTGGCG
>JAOPWV010000099.1 GCA_025965475.1 Frankiales bacterium
CAACCGAGCGCGGCGGCGGGAGCGAACGACATGTCCGCCAGCTGACGCGACGAACTCTTGCGCATCGCCGACAGGTTCTGCGCAACGCCGTCGTGGCTCACCACCTTGATCTTGTCGGACAGACCCCGCAGCCCCGCGTCCACGAAAGGCACCGCCGCGTCGAGCACCGGGAACACGTAGTTGGTGTTCGGCTTGCGGCGAACCTCGGTCTGCACCTCGGCGGTCAGCGTGTTGGAGAACTTGCCGAGGTCGAGCTCCTTGACGTTCACCTCGCACTTCGGGCACAACTGCTTGATCTTCGCCTCGGCCGTCTCGGCCATCGTGACGTGGATCGGCAGCGCCGAGGCGCGGTAGATGAGCACGTTCGCGTCGCAGCCCGAGTCGGCGAGCATCCAGCCGGCCAAGGCCTCGCCGCTGCGCTGCAGCTGGGCCACGGACTGGCCGGCGAGGCCGTCCGGCACCGGGGCACCTGAGGTGCGGTTCAGGACGTCGATGACCGGGATCCCGGCCTGCTTTGCTGCGGCGATGCCGGGCTTGACGGTGGCCGGGTCGATGACGACCAGCGCGATCGCCGCGGCCTTCTGCGCCACGGCCTGCTGGATGGCGGCCTGTGACGCCGCCGCCGTGCCGTCGCCATAGATGAGCTGCACCTTCAGGCCCGCAGCGTCGCCCGCAGCCTTGGCGCCGTCCGAGATCTGCTGCAGGAACGGAGTGCGGGCGGCGTTGATGACCCAGAGGGTCTTGCCCTTGTTCTTGGCCATGTCGAACGGAGCGCCGATCTGGAGGTCGGCTTCGACGCGGGCCGCGGCGACAAGTGCCTGGGCCTGGTCGACGCACTGCTCGGTTCCCGCGCTGCCAGCAGCGGCACTACTCGTCGTCGCGCCGCTACCGCCGCATGCGGTGGCGAGCAGCGCGACGAGACCCGTCACCGATGCGAGCTGCAACTTGCCAAGAAAAGTCATCATTCTCCTTGAAGACTCGAGGTTTCCGCTGATGAACCGCTGCCGCGTCGCGGCCACCCTCTAACCGAGAAAGCGCCGCTTGACCCAGCCCTCGTCATGGGGAGTGAGCGCCTGTACGTCGAGGGCGAGGTGCTTGCACTTCCAGCCTTCGTCGGTGTTGACGTACTGGTCCTCGTAGGCCGCCATGAGGTAGACGGCCTGTCCCTCGAGGGTCATCGGCTGCCACAGGTACCAGCGACCGACCGCCGTACGGGAATCCGGCGCCACGTCGATGTCGCCCGAGACGGTGTAGTGCATCGCCCAGGAGATCTGGTCGGGGCACTTGTCGAAGAACTCGCGGATGGCCGCGTTTCCCTCGTAGCGACCGAACGCCTCGCCGCCGTCCCACACCGCGTCCTCGGTGAACAGTCGGCCGATCTGGTCGGACGGGTAGCCGTCGTCACACAAGCGTGCGTACTTCATCTTCATTGCTCGGATGTCGGCTGCTGCCTCGAGCCTGGCCAAGCGGGCTTCAATGTCCACGGTTCCTCTTCCTCCGAGCCGGCGTACGGCCTCTCTCGCCCAGGAGGCGGCCGTACGCGGGGACTGTGAGCGGGATCTCATCCACCTGGGGTGGGGCGAAACGTACGGACCGATCGGTACAGCGTCAAGCGCACTAACGCTCCCGCAACGTGCGTGCGACGATTCGGTGCCGCCGACCTTCGCAATCCGGGTCGAAAGGGGCCGCGAGATCGGCGAGGACCGTTGCGGTCTCGCGCGTCGGCGGACCTTGTGCGACATTCGCGCCTAGCCTCCGCGCTGGCAGTTCCAGCGTGGGCGCGGCGCGGCGGTCGCTGGCGACCAACCGGTACGCGAGTGCGCGGCCGGCGGCGGGCAGTGCTGAGGAGACGCATGGTCGAGAGCAAGGACCAGCACGGAACGAAGGACCGGATCCGGCGAGTGGCCGCCGAGCTGTTCGCGAAAAACGGCTATCACGCGACCGGCATCGCGGAGTTGTCGGACGCAGTGCAGCTGGGTCGCGGCGCGCTGTACCACCACATCGGCAACAAGGAGGCGGTCCTCTACGAGATCAGCAAGGCGCAGATCGAGCAACTGGTCCACGACGGACTGGTCGTCATGGAGGCGGCCGACAGTCCGCTCGAGAAGTTGTCGGTTATGGCCCGCAATCTCATGGTCAACATCGCCTCGCATACCGCGGAATGGACCGTTTTCTTCCGCGAGTTCTCCGCACTGACCGGTGAGCGTCGCGAGGAGATCTTCCGGGCCCGCGAGGTCTACGAAGGTCTGTGGCGCTCGCTCCTGCAGGAAGGTGCGGACGCTGGCGCCTTCCAGGAGGTCGAGTCGATCGTCGTCAAGGGCATCCTCGGCATGTTCAACTACTCGTATCTCTGGTTCGACCCCCAAGGTGGCCTGTCGCCCGAGGAGATCGCAGAGCGCTTCACCCGATTGCTGCTCGAGGGGATCGCAGTTAGTCCGCCACGTACCAGTCGGCCGAAGGCTAGGGTGCGCAGGGAGTCGCGCGCCGACTCAAAGGGGTGAGACCTACCTCGGCTCGAGCCGCAGATGGCAACACCAGCCGAAGGCCAGTGTCGGCCACGCAGCCGCGCACGATCCAAGCATCAACGTCATCGACGTCAACCGACCCCAGACCCGTCACGCCTCTGGGAGGGCCGGCCGCCGATCACCCTCATCGAGCGGGGGCTTGCCGTCGTGCCGCATCACCCGGCGCAGCCAGCGTTCGGACTCACTGACGTGGACGGTCGAGGCGGCGATGGCCAGCACCGGGTCCCGGGCGGCGAGCGCCTCCACGATCCGGCCGTGCTGCTCGAGGGTGAAACTGCGTACGCCGCCCTGCTCGATGCCGCGCCAGACCCGGGCCCGCATCGCCCGCGTGCCGAGCGCGTCCATCAGCGTGCACAGCGTCGCGTTGCCGGTCACCTGCATGATCCGGCGGTGGAACTCGTAGTCGACGCTGATGAGTTCCTCGACCGTCTCGACGTGCTGCATCCGCTGCAGGTTCTCGGTGATCTCGACGAGGTCCTGCTGGGTGACGCGGAGCGCGGCCAGCCCGGTGGCCTGCGGCTCGAAGAGCCGGCGCACCTCGAAGATCTCCAGGACGGTGTTGTCCTGCATCAGGTCCAACATGAAGCCCAGCCCGCCGAGCAGCGTCTCCGGCTGCAGGCTGGAGACATAGGTGCCGTCGCCGCGACGCACCTCCAGCACCCGCGCCTCGCACAGCGCGCGGACGGCCTCGCGCAACGAGTTGCGCGAGACGTTGAGCTGGCCGGCCAGCTCCGCCTCGGCCGGTAGCCGCTGCCCCGGACCCAGGCGACCGCTCGCGATGAGGTCGCGGATGTTCTGGATGGTGCGGTTCGCGACCGTCACGGCGCCTCCTGCTCTGCCGGGGTCCCTGCTCGGCTGCGCCACTCCCCCGTCGGGAGTCCATCCGATCATGGCGCCAGCACCGTGGCGGTAGCGGCCGCCGAGCCCGCGCCGATCCAGCCGCCCGCGCTTTCGGCCACGGCTACCCGCGCGCCCGCGACCTCCTGACGGCCGCCGGCGCGGCCGGAGAGCTGGCACACGAGTTCCACGATCTGGGCCGCGCCGGTCGCCCCGCTCGGGTGGCCGTACGACATCAGTCCGCCACTCGGGTTGACCGGGCAGCGTCCGCCGAGGGCCGAGGTGCCATCACGCAGCCAGCGCACCGCGTCGTCGGTGAGACCATCTCGGCCGCGCCATCCCCGATCGGCGAGCACATCGGGACGGTCAGCGGTGCCCGGACCAGCCGCGCGGCCAGGACCTCCTCGATCGTGGTCGGCACCCGCAGCTGGGCATCCGAGTTGCCTGCCGCGTAGCGACGGTTCTTCACCACCACCCACGGGAGGTCCTCCAGCGCCGCCCCGGTGCGCGCCAGGTAGTCGACCGCGAGTCGCGCGTAGACGTCGACGAAGCCCGACCGCCCCTGCACAGCCGCCTCCTCCCCCACCGAGCCGTCCTCCTCGAGGTCCATCGCCGACCCGATGGCGGCGAACGTGCGCGCACGGTCCGGGGAGGTGAGCCGCTCGGCAGCCACCGCGACCGCCACGTCCGCCGCGCCGGTCGCCACCGCCGTCACGGCCAGCTGGAGGGCGGCACCACCCGAGCCGCACGGCGCCTCGTCGGTCACCATCGTGGCGCCGAGCAACCCGTGCAACGCAGGGCGGGCTGCGCCCGCACCATCTCCGGTCCGGTGACGAGCCCAACGACCGCGTTCGCGTAGGCGACGGACTGCACCTGCTCGGCGCCCGCGCCTGCGTCGGCGCGCGCGGCAGCCACCGCCTCCTGCACCGTGTCGCGCACACGGCGCCCACCACGCCTGAATGCGGTCATGGCGACGCCCGCCACCACGACCGGCTGGGTCCCGCTCATGCCGGCGACCCGCCGTACGCCCGCCCGGTCACGGCGCACTGGCGAGCATCCCTCCGTCGACGGTGAGGACGGAGCCATTGCAGTACGACGCCTCGTCCGAGGCGAGGAACAGCACGCCCGCAGCGATCTCCTCCGCCCGACCCATCCGGCCCATCGGGTTCCACTGGTAGCGGTAGTCCTCGCTGTTCAGGTAGTCGATGTACTCCTCGACCATCGGGGTCTCGATGTAGCCGGGGCACAGCACGTTCGCACGGATCCCCTCCTTGCCGTACGCCGTGGCGAGCGACCGGGTGAGGTTGATGATCGCGCCCTTGGCCGTCGTGTACGCGTGCGCGTCCCGGTTGCCGACCAGGCCCAGAACGCTGGCGACGTTGACGATCGAGCCGCTGCCCTGCTCCCGCATCATCCTGATCGCCCGCCGTGAGCAGTGCACGACCGAGCCGAGGTTGATGTCCATGACGTGGTCCCAGTCCTCGACGCTGCTGTCGCCGAGGGCGTCCATGCTGCCCGGTCGCTGGCTGCGGTAGGAGTAGCCGACGCCGGCGTTGTTGACCAGGACGTCGACCCGGCCGAACAGCCGTGCGGCCGCGTCCATCACCAGACGGCTGCCCTCGTCCTCGGACAGGTCGGCCGCCTGCACCGCGACGTTGTCGCCCCCGCCCACGTCGGCCTTGAACTTCTCCAGCTTCGTCTCCGACCGTCCGACGCCGAGCACCTTCGCGCCCTCCGCGACGAACCGTTCCGCCACCGCACGGCCGATGCCGGAGCTCGCTCCGGTCACCACGGCCACCTTCCCGTCGAGCCTGCCCGTCACTGTTACCTCCTGGTCGCAGGGGTGCGGCGGGCCGACCGACCGATGCCGGGCCGGGTGTCTCTTAGGAGGGCCGCCGGTAATGCGATGGAAACGTAGACGTAGGACCTCTCATGTGTCTAGGGTCACACCCGTTCGCGTTGTTCGGGCCAGACAGGAGCCGCTCGCGTGGGAGTCGAATACCGGCAGATCGCCGCTGTGCTCGCCGCATTCGAGCAAGGTGACTGGGACGAGATCCACCTCTCCAGCGACGGTGTCGAACTGCACTTGTCCGTCGAAGCCAGCGCAAATGCGGCCCGGACATGGGATGTCTCGCTCCCAGTAGAGCCCTCGGTCACCGCTACCAGCGGTGTGGCGACCGAGGTCCCGGCCACCCGGCCGGTCGCCGCCGAGATGGTCGCGGCCGGTGCGGACACGGTCCCGGCGCCCTCGCCGGGCATCTTCTGGCGGGCCGCACGGCCCGGCGCCCCGCCGTTCGCCGAGGTCGGCGACCGGGTGTCCGCCGGAGACACGCTCTGCATCATCGAGCTGATGAAGCTGATGAACCACGTGGCAGCGCCGGTGGCGGGCACGGTCGTCGAGGCCCCGGTCGGCAACGGCCAGCAGGTCGAGCAGGGTGACGTCCTGTTCCGCATTCGTCCCGACGACGCATGAGCGGGCTCACCAAGGTGCTCGTCGCCAATCGGGGCGAGATCGCGCTGCGGGTCATCAGGGCCTGCTTCGACGAGGGCGTGCGCAGCGTCCTGACGGTCTCCGAGGCCGATCGCGACAGCCTGCCGGCCCGGACCGCCGACGAGGTCGTCGTCATCGGTCCGGCCAGCACCAGCCTCAGCTACCTGTCGGTCGGAGCAGTCGTGAGCGCCGCGCTGTTCACCGGATGCGACGGACTTCATCCCGGCTACGGGTTCCTGTCCGAGCGGCCCGAGCTGGCCGAGGCCTGCGCCCGCCTCGGCGTCAGCTTCATCGGGCCATCGGGGGACACCATCCGCCGCGGGGGCGACAAGATCGCCGCGCGCGAGCTGGCCCGTTCGCTCGGGATCCCCATCGGTGCCGGCTCCGGGGCCATCACCGACGTGGCACAGGCAGCCGCCGTCGCCGCCGAGGTCGGCTACCCCGTGCTGCTCAAAGCCGCGGACGGCGGCGGCGGGCGCGGCATGCTGCTCGTCGGGTCGGCCGAGGACCTGCCCAGCGCGGTCGAGCGAGCCGGCGCCGAGGCGCGGGCGGCCTTCGGCGACGGACGGCTGTACGTCGAGCACTTCGTCGACGACGCCCGGCACGTCGAGGTGCAGATCCTCGCCGACGCCCACGGAAACCTCGTCCACCTCGGCGACCGCGACTGCTCGTACCAGCGCCGCTATCAGAAGCTGGTCGAGGAGGCACCGGCCATCGCGGTACCGGCACCGCTACGACGCGCCATCGCCGAGGCCGCGGTGACCCTCATGCGCGCACTGGACTACGTCGGCGCGGGGACGGTCGAGTTCCTCGTCGACGAGCGGACGGGCACGTTCAGCTTCCTGGAGGTAAACACCCGCGTCCAGGTCGAGCACCCGGTCACCGAGATGGTCACCGGCATCGACATCGTCCGCGAGCAACTGCGGATCACCGCCGGGGAGCGGCTGTCGATCACGCAGGACGACGTGACGTTCACCGGCCACGCCATCGAGTTCCGCATCAACGCCGAGGACCCGTACGCCGACTTCGCCCCCTCCCCCGGACTGCTGGACGTCTGGCTGCCGCCGGCCGGCGCGGGGCTGCGCACGGACTCGCACTGCCACCCCGGCTACCGGGTCCCCGCCCACTACGACTCCCTGCTGGCCAAGCTGATCTGCCACGGCGCCGACCGGGCCGCGGCGCTCGCCCTCGCCACCCGCGCCCTGGACGCGTTCCGGGTGGAGGGGGTCGCGACGACGCTCCCGCTGCACCGCGGCCTGATCCGCCACGCCGACGTACGGGCCCACCGAGTCATCACGCGATGGGTCGAGCAGACCTTCCTGCCGGCCTGGTCCCGCGGCCTCGCTCACGCCGCCCCAGCCCAGGAGTCCCACTGATGGCCACCGTCGAGTTCGTCGACCAGACGCTGCGCGACGGCCAGCAGAGCCTGTGGGGCATGCGGATCCGCGCCGGCATGGCCGCGGACGCCGCTACGGACCTGGACCGCACCGGGTTCCGCACCGTCGACGTCACGGGCAGCTCGATGTTCGAGTGCATGATGCGCTACTCCCATGAGGACCCGTGGCAGGGCCTGGACCTGTGGCGCGAATGGATGCCGAACTCGCAGCTGCGGGCAGGCGCCCGGTCGAACTGCATCGCGAAGTTCGGGCTCACGCCGGACGCGCTGATGGATCTCTGGGTGCGGACACTCGTCAAGCACGGCATCGACAGCTTCTGGATCTACGACTGCCTGTTCAACATGGACAAGATGCAGCGGCTCTGCCAGACCATCGCCGATGCCGGCGCCAAGGTCGTGCCGTCGGTCATGTTCGGCATCAGCCCCGTGCACACCGACGCGTTCTTCGCCGACCGCGTCAAGGAGATGGCCTCGTGGGGCATCGCCGACTCCATCTACGTCGAGGACGCCCCCGGCATCCTGGCGCCGGAGCGCGGCAAGACGCTCCTCCCCGCTCTCGTCGCGGCGGCCGGCGACGTCCCACTCGAGCTGCACTGCCACAACACCATCGGCGTCGCGCCGCTGAACTACCTGACCGGGCTGGAGGCGGGCATCCGGATCCTGCACACGGCCTCGCGCCCGCTCGCCAACGGCCCGTCGCTGCCGTCCACCGAGATCATGGTGGAGAACCTGCGCTGGCTGGGCTACGACCACCAGCTCGACACGGGGCGGCTCGACCCGGTGGCCGCTCACTTCGAGCGGGTCGCCCAGCAGGAGGGGTGGCCGGTCGGCACGCCAAATGAGTACTCGACGTTCGCGTACCGCCACCAGCTGCCCGGCGGGATGACCGGCACGTTGAAGGCGCAGCTGGCCCA
>JAOPWV010000108.1 GCA_025965475.1 Frankiales bacterium
CCGTACGCCACCGCCCAGTTGCTCAGCTCGACGGTCCGCCCGAGCAGCGGCGGGGTGAGGGCCGCGCCGGCCGCGACCGCCGTGTTCTGCAGGCCGAGGGCGGCGCCGGCCTTGCCCGGGCCGGCCAGCTCGCCGACCGCGGTGAAGACCAGCCCGTTCCAGGAGATCGCGACGATGCCGGCGACGAGCACCAGCGGTACGACGGCCGGCGCCCCGGCCTCCTCGAGCACGGCGAGCAGGACGAAGAGCACCGTGACGGTCAGGGCGATCCGGCGCAGCGGGCCGAGGCGCAGCCCCTGCCGGTCCGCCCAGCGGCCGGCCACCAGCCGCCCGGCGGCCCCGCCGAACTGCACGAGCGTCAGCAGCAGCGCGGCAGTCGCGACCGGCACGTGGTGCTCGTCGTGCAGGTAGACGACGAGGAACGCGACGACCGCGAACTGCGGCACGACGAGCAGCAGCGACACGAACCACAGCCGCCGGATCCGCGGGTCGCGCAGCGGCGACGGTCCCCGGGTCCGGCCCGGCTGCTGGGAGGGCGCCTCACGTACCCAGAGGGCGACCGCGACGGCCGCGACCACGCAGGAGGCGGCGAGCACCCTGAAAGCGACGTCGAGACTGGCGAGGCGGGGCAGTACGGCGGCGGCGAGGCCGGCGCCGAGCGGAAGCGCGGTCTGGCGTACCCCCATCGCGAACCCGCGCTCGGCCGGTCCGAACCAGCCGAGCACCGCCCGGCCGCTGGCCGCGTTGACGGAGGCGCCCGCGGCGCCGGCGAGGAACAGCCAGACCAGGAGCGCCGCCAGGGTGCCGGCCCGGGAGGCGCCGAGCATCGCGGCCGCCGCCAGCACCAGCCCGACGCTCATCACCCAGCGCTCGCCGAACCGGTCCGCGAGCATGCCCCACAGGATCAACGTCGAGACGAGGCCGAGGGTGACCGCGGCGAGCACCAAGCCGAGGGTGTGCAGGTCGAGCCCGTACGTCGAGCGCAGCTGCGGCGCGAGCGCGGGCAGCCCCTGCAGGAGCGCCGCCGAGGCCGCCTGGGCCACCACACCGACCGCGAGGATGACCCAGCGGTAGCTCACGCCAGCCCGGCGAGCCGACCGACCGCCTCCTCGATGCGTTCGTCGGTGGCGGTGAGGGCGATGCGCACGTGGCTGTGCCCGTCCTCGCCGTAGAACTCGCCCGGCCCGACGAGGATCCCGGCCGCGGCGAGCGCGGCGACGGTGTCCCAGCAGGGCTCGCCGCGGGTCGCCCAGAGGTACAGCCCGGCCTGCGAGTGGTCGATCGTGAACCCGGCCGCCTCGACCGCGGGCTTGAGCCGGGCCCGCCGGGCGGCGTACCGCGCCTTCTGCTCGTCG
This sequence comes from Frankiales bacterium, assembly GCA_025965475.1. GTDB lineage: Bacteria > Actinomycetota > Actinomycetes > Mycobacteriales > SCTD01 > RYN-124. Next base: position 1,356 of record JAOPWV010000108.1, read on the forward strand.
ACGTGCTGCTGGTCGCCGAGGGCCGCCACCAGCGCGGACTGCACCGGAGCGGGAACGAGCAGCCCGATGTGCTTGCGCGCCTCGATGATCACGGCGACCGCGTCCGCGTCGCCGACGGTGAACCCGGCGCGGTAGCCGGCCAGGTTGCTGCGCTTGGACAGCGAGTGCAGGGCGAGCACCCCGTCGGTGCTGTCGCCGCAGATCGACGGGTGCAGCACGGACACCGGCTCGGCGTCCCAGCCGAGCTCGAGGTAGCACTCGTCCGAGGCCACCAGCACGCCGTGCTCGCGGCCCCAGGCGACGATCCGCCGCAGCTCGTCCGGGGGCAGCACCGCGCCGGTCGGGTTCGACGGCGAGTTGATCCAGACCAGCCCGACGCCGGCCGGGTCCTGCGCGGTGACGTCGTCCACCGGCACGGGTACGCAGCCGGCCAGCCGCGCGCCGACGTCGTACGTCGGATAGGCCAGCCGCGGGAACAGCACCTTCGTGCCGGGCGCGAGGCCCAGCAGGGAGGGCAGCAGCGCGACGGTCTCCTTGCTGCCGATGGTCGGCACGACCTGCCGCTCGCTGACGGTCGCGCCGAGGCGACGGCCGACCCAGTCGACGAGCGCGGCCCGGACGGCCGGCATGCCGATGGTCAGCGGGTAGCCCGGCGCGTCGGCGGCCCGCGCCAGTGCCTGCTGGACGACCTGCGGGGTCGGGTCGACCGGCGTACCGATCGACAGGTCGACCACGCCGCCGGGATGGGCCCGCGCCTTCTCGGCGTACGGCGCCAGCCGGTCCCAGGGGAACGCGGGAAGGGCCGCGCGGGCAGCCCAGCCCGGCCTCATGCGGCTAGTGACCCTCGGTGTTCTTGCCGAGCGGGACGGCCATGACGACCGGGTGGTCCAGGTCGACCGGACCGACCTTGCTGGCGCCGCCGGGCGACCCGATGTTGGTCGTCTCCGTGAAGAAGTCGACGTTCGCGCGGTAGTAGTCCTTCCACTGCGCGGGGGTGTCGTCCTCGTAGAAGATCGCCTCTACCGGGCAGACCGGCTCACACGCACCGCAGTCGACGCACTCGTCGGGGTGGATGTAGAGCGAGCGCTTGCCCTCGTAGATGCAGTCGACAGGGCACTCTTCGATGCAGGCCTTGTCCTTGACATCGACGCAGGGCTCGGCGATGACGTAGGTCACGTCAGGGTCCTTCCGGTGTTGCCTCGGGTGTTGCGTTCAGGGATCAGAGCACGCCTAGTGTCTCAGCCGTGGACGCGCATGAGCCAGTCGGGGTGCGGTTCACGCGCGACGTCGGGCCCGGCGACTCCAGCGTACGTATCTCGCTGCGCCGGCGCCTGCCTGACGGCGGGTACGGCGACGTGCTGGGCGACCTGGAGTCCTGGTCCGACGGCGTGGTGGTCATCGTACGGCGGGACGGGTCGCAGGTGACCGTGGCCGAAGAGGACGTCGTGGCGGCCAAGCGGATCCCGCCCCCGCCGCCCCGGCGACCGCGGTGACGCACGCCTCCCGCAGCCGGTTCGCCGAGCTCGTGCGCGCCGAGCCGATCGACGTCGGGCTCGCCGCCCTGCTCGTCGGCGCCGAGGTGGAGTCCGACCTCGACGTGGACGAGTCCCTCGCCGTCCTCGACGCGCTGGCCGCCGCGGCGCGCCCCTACGTTCCGGTCGGGGCGTCCCCGGCGGAGGCGGCCCAGGGACTGCGCGTCGCGCTCGGGGAGCAGGGCGGCTTCGCCGGGTTCGCCGACGACTACGACGACGTCCGCTCCTCCCTGCTGCACGCGGTCCTGCGGCGGCGGCGCGGGTTGCCGTTGCTGCTGTCCGTCGTCTGGGTGGAGGTCGCGACCCGGCTCGGCGTCGCGGCGTACTACTGCGCGCTGCCCGGTCAGGTCGTCGTCGGCATCGGCGACCCGGAGGACGTGCACATGGTCGTCGACCCGTTCAACGGCGGGCGGCTGCTCCCCGGGGCGGTCGTCGCGCCCCTCCCGGTTCCCGAGCTGCTGATGCGGCTGCTCACGAACATCCGGGTGCTGACCACGCGCCAGGAGCGGGCCATGGACGCCGCCCGTACCCGCCTGTGGGCGGTCGAGCTGTCGCTGCTGCTCCCCCGCCACCCCCTGGCACTGCGCCGCGAGCGAGGTGAGCTGCTGGTCCGGCTCGGGGCGCACCTCGACGGGGCCGCGGAGCTGGAGCAGTACGCCGACCTCGTCGAGAGCGTGGACGAGGCGGCCGCGCAGACCTGCCGCCGGTCCGCGCGGCAGGCCCGGGCCCGGCTCAACTGAGCGGATAGCCTCGACAGGTGCTGCGCCTGATGGACACCCGCACCCGCCGCGTCGAGGAGATCGTCCCGTCGACGCCCGGCCTGCTGACCCTGTATGCCTGCGGGCCGACCGTCTACCGCTACGCGCACGTCGGCAACCTGCGCACCTTCCTGCTGTCCGACCTGATCCGGCGCACCGCCGAGCAGTCCGGCCTGCGGGTCAAGCTCGTGCAGAACATCACCGACGTCGGCCACCTGCAGGACGACACCGGGATCGACATGTCCGGCGAGGACAAGCTGCTCGCGCAGGCCCGGGCCGAGAACAAGGACCCGTTCGTCATCGCCCGGTTCTACGAGGACGCGTTCCACGCCGACCTGGCCGCGCTCAACGTCCACCCGGCCGACGCGTACCCGCGGGCCTCGGAGTGGATCGACGCGATGATCGAGCTGATCAGCGGGCTCATCGAAGGCGGCTCGGCGTACGTCGGGGACGACGGGTCGGTCTACTTCGACGCGCGCTCCTTCCCGTCGTACGGCGCCATCTCGGGCAACCGGCTGGAGGACCTGCGCGCGGGGCACCGCGAGGACGCCGAGAAGCTCATGGAGGGCAAGCGCTTCCACGCCGACTGGGCGCTGTGGAAGTCGGCCGGCGCGCAGCGCGAGATGGTCTGGGACTCGCCGTGGGGGCCCGGCTTCCCCGGCTGGCACACCGAGTGCTCGGCGATGTCGCTGCAGCTGCTCGGCTCCACGATCGACGTGCACACCGGCGGCATCGACCTGCGCTTCCCGCACCACGAGGACGAGCGCGCGCAGAGCGACAGCGCCGTCGGGCACGAGGTCGTCCGGCACTGGGTGCACGGCGAGCACCTGCTGTTCGAGGGCCGCAAGATGTCCAAGTCGACCGGCAACGTCGTACTCGTCTCCGACGTGACGGACCGCGGGCACGACCCGCTGGCGCTGCGGCTGGCGTTCCTGTCGTCGCGGTACCGCCAGCAGGCGAACCTCTCGTGGGCGGCGATCGAGGGCGCCTCCCGGCAGCTGACCCGCTGGCGGGAGCTCGTCGCCGCGTGGGCCGAGGAGCCGTCGAAGGCGATGTGCGCGGAGTACGTCGGCGAGCTGCGGGAGGCGTTCGAGGAGGACCTGGACACTCCGCGGGCCCTGCAGGTCCTGCGGCGGCTGGAGAAGGACGAGGCGATCCCGGGCGGCTCCAAGCTCGAGACGTTCCTGTGGGTGGACCACTACCTGGGGCTCGACCTGGCCCGCGACATCGGCAAAGCCCCGGCGTTGCTCCCGGCTGGGGCGTCGGAGCTGCTTGCGGCACGTGCGGCGGCGCGGGAGGGGCGCGACTTCGCGGCGAGCGACCGGCTGCGCGACGAGCTCGCCGCGCTGGGGGTGGCCGTGGCCGACACCAAAGAGGGCCAGACCTGGTCGCTCGCCTGACCCTGGTCCCTCGCCTGACCCTGGTCCCTCGCCTGACCCTGGTCCCTCGCCTGACCCGCCGCTGTTCCGGCCCGCACCCCCGCCTGACCCGCCGCCCCGCCACCTGCACCCCGCGGCGCCTCGATCCCCGCTTCTCGACCCACTTGTGGAACTTCCCCAGCACTGGAGTGCTGGGGAAGTTCCACAACCGGCTCAGCCGAGCAGCGCCGCGCGGAACTGCCGCTCCAGGGTCACCTGGTCGTGCCGCAGGTTGCCGCCGGTCAGCCGTAGCAGCATGACCCGGTCGTGGCGGCGGCTGACGACGACGTCGTTCGCCCGCAGCGTGTCGGCGTCCCAGCTGGACGCGAAGCGGTGGTGGGCGCCGTCCACCTCGGCTACCACCCGCTGCCGCTCCCACCAGGCGTCGAGGTAGCGCGTACGGCCGACGCGCACCTGCAGCTGCAGCTGGTCCGGCGGCGGCAGCCGGCACCGTCTGAGGAACGCGAGGAAGTCGAGCTCGGTCTGCGCGTGCGCCCCCTGCTCGACGTCGGCCAGAACCGCCTCGACCAGCGCCCGCCGGGGCAGGCAGGGCACCTCGGCCAGCGCTGCCCTCAACTCCGACACCCGGACCAGGCGTTGTTGGACGGCCGCAGCCAACCGCCACTCCCCTGACCGGTCGCCCGCGGCCCACGACAGCGCGTCGAGCACCGCGCGCGGCGGGCGCACCCGCGGCGGCCGGCGGAGCGGGTGCACGAGTCCGGCAAGCTTCCTGACCCGGTGCGGCCGCAGACGTGGCTGCGCGCGGACCCGCCGCTGCACGGGGATCGCGACGTCGTATGCCGCGACCTCGAGCCCGCGGAGACCGGCCAGCACGAGAGCCGCGTCGCCGGACAGGGCAGCTCCGGGTCCGGCGTACAGGACGCTGGCCCAGGCGCGCTGCTCGTCCGTGACGCTCCCAGAATGGGTCACCGCGACGCCCGGGAACACCGTCGACCAGCGGCCCGTGTCCAGCCGCCACTGCCAGGAGTCCTCGCTCAGGCCGGCGAGCAGCCACTGGCGCCGCGACAGGACGTCCGCCTGCGACTCCGCGAGCTCACGCCAGCTCGGTACACCGAAAGCGGGAGCTGCCATGGCGAGCACGATCACGCCCTGGGGGCCGCACGGAGAGATCGATGGCGGCAACTGTGGACGTCCGCCAACCGGCTCGTGGAATTTCCCCAGCACTCTGGTGCTGGGGAAATTCCGCAAGGGTCGA
>JAOPWV010000122.1 GCA_025965475.1 Frankiales bacterium
CCGGTCGGCGCGCTGGCCGTCGTCGGCTGCCTCGCCGTCGCGCTGCCGATGAGCACGGGCGCACCGGTGTCGGCGCAGGTGAGCCTGCGGGAGGTGAGCCCGGCGCCGCACCGCACCGTGCTCGCGACGGTCCACCTCACGCCCCCCGCCGCGGCGGACGGCGCCGACTGGTTCACCGCCACCGCCTGGCAGGGTGGCGGTGAGATCACCGACCGGCTCCGCCGCACCGGGCCCGGTACCTGGGAGAGCACGACGCCGCTGCCGGTGCACGACGACTGGAAGGCGACGCTGCGGCTGCAGCGCGGCACGCAGGTGCTCGCCCTGCCGGTCTACCTGCCCCGCGACGACGCCATCCCCGCAAAGGAGATCCCGGCGAGCGCGTCCTTCACCCGGGCCTTCCAGCTCGACAAGCAGCTCATGCAGCGCGAGGCCAAGCAGGGTGTGCCCGGATCGCTGTGGACGCTGGCCTACCTGGTGGTGGGGGCGCTCACCCTCATCGCCCTCGGCTGCATCGCCGGCGGACTCGCGTACGCCGGACGGCGGGCAGCGGCGGCGGACACCCCCGCGCAGCCCACGTCCGAGCGGACGACGGCGCCGGTCTAGAAGATCGGGAGCCAGCTGACCGCGAGTACGCCGACGAGCGCCAGCCCGCCGGCACTGGCCGCGACGACCAGGTCGTGCGCCCGCCAGCGTTGGCTGAACCGCGCGAGCCCCCAGAACAGCGGGAAGACCGTCAGCAGGAACCGGGGGACCGACATCAGCGGCCGCCCCTCGAACATGAACAACAGCGGGAAAACCAGGCTGAGCCAGGCGTAGACGCCGTACACGGGCCGGGTCCGCAGCGCGACCCAGACGGCCAGCCCGAAGGCGACGGCGACGAGCAGCAGGTCGATCGTCCAGTAGCCGCCCGGGTAGCCGCCGATGTCGGCCGTCCCGGTCCGGAAGCCGCGCCAGAGCGTGTGCCACGGCGACGACAGGTGCCGCTCCCAACCGCCCTGCGCGTGGAACGGGATCGTCCAGTCGCCGGCCAGGCGCTGCCAGTACAGGAGGTAGAGCGCGGTGCCGACCGCGGGTAACGCGCTCGAGCCGAGGACGGCCGCCATACGCCGATGAGGCCAGGTCCGGCCGGCCCGGCGGTCGTCGAGCAGCTGGTGCAAGCCCTCCACGGCCAGCACCATGCAGAGCAGGATGCCGATGCTGCGGGTCGCCGCCGCACCCGCGCCGAGCAGCCCGGCGGCAAGCCAGGTCCGGTGGCGCGCGGCGTACACCGCGCCCACCGCCAGCGCCAGGAACAGCGGCTCGGAGAACGGGGCGAACAGGAAGAACGCCGTCGGGAACAGGCACAGGTAGAGCACCGTCCGGCGGGCGAACAGCTCGCCGGCCTCCTCGAGGGTCAGCTTGAACAGCACGGTCAGGCCGGCGATCAGGGCGACGTTCGAGACGAGGAACCCGGCGAGCAGGTAGCGCCCACCGGTGAGCCAGGCGACCGCCCGCACCAGCATCGGAAACAGCGGGAAGAATGCCGCGCTGCTGTCGTCGAGCCGGTAGCCGCTCGAGGCGATCCGCAGGAACCACAGGGCATCAGCGCGTTCCCAGGCGGTGACGGCGTTGTGCCAGCCGGGGGTCTGTGGCTGCGCCGGCCAGCCGGGCACCCCGACCGGCGGCTGCATCGGGACCAGCGAGACGGTGAGCAGACCGAGGACGAACAGTCCGAGCCGCACACACACGTAGACGAGCAGGCAGTAGCGCAGCGCAGTCGTCCAGTCGGGGCCCAGCTGGCCCAGCCGGCCCAGCCACGGCAGCCGGGCGGGCGGCGCGGGCGCGTCGTACGCCTCCGCGGCGGCGCGCGTCATCTCCACCCGCCGACTGTCGCACCCCGGGCTGCCGTCTGCCGTGTTCTGCGGCCAGACGGGCCTCGTGCCTGCCAGACTCCCGAACCGTGGAGGAGCGGGCAGGAGGCGCACGACGGGAGGCGCTGCTCGTGACGGTCGCCGGGATCGTGCTGGCCGTCGTCCTGAAGTGGCCGGTCGCGAAGCATCTGCGGTCCGTCGTCCCGGAGGATCTCGGCGACCCGCTCCTGCAGACCTGGCAGCTGGGCTGGGGCGCGCACGCTCTGCTGCACGATCCGCTGCACGTCTGGGACAGCAACACGTTCTGGCCGCTGAAGGAGACGCTGGCGTTCTCCGACTCACTGCTCGGCTACGCGCCCCTCGGGGTGCTGTTCGGCGACGGGTTCGGCAACGCGCTGCTGCGTTACAACACGGTCTTCCTGCTGGCCTACGCCCTGTCGTTCGTCGGTGTCTATGCACTGGCCCGGCAGCTGGGGACCAGCCGGGTCGCGGCGGCGCTGGCCGGCCTGGGATTCGCCTACGCCCCCTGGCACCTGGCCCAGGAGGGCCATCTGCAGATCCTGTCCGCCGGCGGCATCCCACTGGCCCTCGCCCTGCTCGCCCGCGGGCACGGCTACGGCCGCGGGGCCCGTACCCAGCGGCCCCTCCTCGTGCTCGCCGGCTGGGCCGTCGCGGCCTGGCAGGTGACGCTCGGGTTCGGCCTGGGACTGCAGTTCGGCTACCTGCTCGGTGTCCTGGCCCTGGTGTACGGCGGCCGCTGGCTGCTCGCCCGCCGCCGCGGGACCGCCCCCTCGCCCGGCCCACGGCTCCTGCTCGCCGAGGCCGGCGGAGCGGCGCTGTTCCTCGTCGTCGCGGCCGCCTTCGCGCTGCCGTACCTGCACGTGGCTACCGGGCACCCGGAGTCCAAGCGGACCGTGGCCGACCTGCAGCTGTTCTCGCCGCCCCTGCAGGGATTTTTTGTCGCGCCCGCGGACAGCTGGCTGTGGGGCGCGAGGCAGCAGGGCATCCGGGACGCGTTGCCGTTCCAGCCGGAGATGACGCTGTCCCCCGGGAACGTGCTCGTCGTGCTGGCGGTCGCCGGCGTGGTGGCCGGCACCTGGCCCCGGCGCCGGCGGTTCGCCCTGGGCGCGGGCGCGGTCGTCCTGCTCGCCCTGGCCATGGGCACCCGCCTGGCCGGCGGCAGCTATACGTACCTGCTGCTGTTCCACCACGCGCCGGGCTGGGAGGGCATCCGTACGCCGGGCCGCCTGGTGGTCCCGCTGACCCTGGTCCTCGCGCTGCTCGCGGCCACCGGTGTCGACCGGCTGCGGGGGCCGGCCCGGCGAGGTCCGGACGCCACGGCGCGCAGCGCCCTCGTCGCCACGGCCGCGCTCCTGCTCGTCGGCATCGAGACACTCGGCACGACGCCGACCCCGCCGGCCCCCGCACTGCCCGCTGCCCTCGACCGCGCATCCGGTCCGCTGCTGGTGCTGCCGAGCGACAGCTTCCACGACAGCTGGGCGATGTACTGGTCGACGGCGGGCTTCTACCCGATCGCCAACGGCAGCAGCGGATTCCTCCCTCGCGAACTCGAGACGCTGCGCGCCGGCGTCGCGGGGTTCCCCGATCCGGCCTCGGTGGCGCTGCTGCAGCAGCGCGGCATCCGGCGGGTCGTCCTGCTGCCGGCGTACGCCGCGGGCTCCTCGTGGCAGGGCGCCGAGGCCAAGCCGATCGACGGCCTGCCGGTACGGCGCAGTGTGGTCGGCGAGGCGGTCGTCTACGAGGTCGCCGCAGCCCGTTGACGACGTGGCAGCGGGTCGACCAGCGGCCCGCCGGCCGGGTCGTCCGTGCCGTCGGCGCGCACCACGTCGTGCTCCGGACGCAGGATGTCGCGCACGACGAGGCCGGCGAAGCCCAGCAGCGCGAGGTCGCGCAGGATCACGGCGCCCAGGAACCACGAGACGGGGAGGCCCTGGCCGGGCTTGTCGTTGCCGACGAAGAAGTAGAAGCGGCTGAACAGCACCAGTACCTCGGTGGCCTGCCACGCGAGGAACGGCCGCCACCTGGGGCGGGCGAGCACCGCCAGCGGCAGCAGCCAGATCGAGTACTGCGGGCTGAACACCTTGTTGGTCAGCAGGAACGCGACCATGGTCAGGAACAACAGCTGCGGGAGCCGGGGACGCCGCGGGGCCTTCCAGGCGAGTACCGCGATGCCGGCCAAGGCCAGCAGGAAGAGCGCCGCGACACCGTCGTTGAGCCGCTTCGGTGCCTGTCCCGGCTCGAGGTTCTGGTCGAGAGGGGTGCCGCCGCGCGCGGTCTGGAGCGCGAACCACAGCGAGTCCCAGTCCGCGCCGCGCAGCTGGTTGAGGTCGAAGAAGCGGTACACGGCGTTGACCCCGTGCACCGTCGTACCGTCCGGCAGCCGCACGTCGACATGCGGGGAGAGCGCGCGGAGCCCCTCGCTCCCCAGTCGGTCCAGCGGCCGGGTCGCGACCACCGTCTGCTGACCCTTCACGTCCGCGAAGTACGGGCTCGCGACGTAGACCGGCAGGCTGACCGCCAGGATCATGAGCACGGTCGCGACCGCGGTCACGACGAACGGCCGGATCTTGCGGGCCCGCAGGCACAGCACGGCCAGCGGGACGAGGAACAGCACCGGGTAGAGCTTGGCCGCCGTGGCCAGGCCCAGCAGCGCCCCGGCCGCCACCGGTCTGCGACGGGCCCAGGCCACCAGGCCCAGACCGGCCAGTGCCATCGCGATCAGGTCCCAGTTCGTCGTGCCGTGCAGCAGCAGCACCGGCGCGAGGGCGAACATCGCCGCGTCCCACTGACGGCGCCCGGCCAACCGCGCGGTGGTCACGGCGACGACGACCGCGCAGGCCGTGAGCAGCGCCCAGGTCACGTCGTAGAACCGCTTGGGCCGCTCGTCGGCCGGGAAGACGCGGACCAGCTTCGCGGCCGCTTCCATCGCCACGCCCATGACCACCGGGTACTCCACCGGGTGGTCCAGGTACGGGCGCTTGCCGTCGTTGAGGCCCTCGGCGAAGTACAGGGCGTAGACGTCGGTGTAGCAGGCACGGGTGTACTGGTACTCGTCCGCCCAGGCGTGCGTACGGCACGGCGCCTTCTGCAGGAACCCCAGCGTGCAGGTCAACAGGGTCAGCACGACGATGACCCGGACCGGGGTCCACAGCCGGCGGCCGGTCAGCCGCGCATGGCGGCCTGGCGGTCCACCGACCGCCGAGACCGCGCCCGCGACCACGGGGTCGTCGGCGGACGGCAGCACGAGGGCGGCCGCGTCAGGGGCCGGCCCCGGATCGACAGCGGTCACGCCCGAATCGTGCCCCATGGTGGCAAACGGCCGCCAGCGCCTCGGGTGCTAACCCCCGGCGGCCGGGCTTGCGGCCACGGACGCCGGGGGGCTCGCCGGGGCAACGTCGCTCGGCACCGCCGTGGGCACGTCGCTCGGAACGGCGCTCGGGACCGGGCTGGCCGGCGGCGAGGACGGCACGACGCTGGCCGACGGGCTCGCCGACGGGCTCGCGACGGTGGACGTCGGCGACGGCGCCCTCGTCCTGGTGTTGCCGAGACTGCCGGAGTTGCCGATGTTCGCGCGGGGCGGGAAGTCCAGCACCGGCTGGCCCTGGAGCGCCCCGTCGGTGTAGTCCTTCCAGATCCGGGCCGGGATGGTCGCGCCGTACACGCCGCCGCTGCTCCCGAGAACGCCCTTCAAGGGGCTGTTGTCGGGCCGGCCCAGCCAGACGGCGGTGGACAGCTGCGGGGTGAAGCCGGAGAACCAGGCCCCCCGGTTCTCCTCGGTGGTGCCCGTCTTGCCTGCGGCCGGACGCCCGGCCAGCTGCGCGCGCGTGCCGGTACCGCCCTGCACGACGGCCTGCATCGCAGCCGACGTGTCGGCGGCGACCTCCTGGCTGAACGCCCGGGTCGTCGCCGTCCTGGCGGTGTAGAAGTCCTTGCCGCCGACGGTCACGGCCTTCACGAAGTGCGCCTGCGCGTGCACGCCGCCGTTCGCGAAGGTGCCGTACGCCGACGCCATGTCCATCACGTGGACGTTGTAGATGCCGAGGGTGATGCCCAGCGTCGGCTTGTCGCCGTTCTCGCCGGGCGCGTAGAGGTTGACGTTGTCCGGGATGCCGGCGGCGTGTGCCAGGTCTGCGACCTTCTGGGGTCCGACCTCCTTGACCAGGTTGTAGAAGGCCGTGTTGACCGAGTACTGCATCGCCGTGACCAGGTCGATGTAGCCGAACGGCGGGTCGCCGACGTCGTTGCTGACGGTCTGCGAGCCGAACGTCTGGGGCGAGGAGCCGTCGACCTGGGTGCCGAGCCCGATGCCCTGCTCGAGGGCGGCCGCCAGGGTGAACGCCTTGAAGGTCGAGCCGGGCTGGACGCCGTTCGGCCCGCCGGCGTAGTCGAACCCGCCATCGGTGCGGCCGCCGTAGTAGGCCCAGACCTCGCCGTTGCGCGGGTCGACCGACACGAGCGCCGCCACCGGCGCCGTACGGTCGCCCTTCGGGTCGGGGACGGCGTTCTCGACCGCACTGCGCGCCGAGACCTGCGCCTGCCGGCGGATCGTCGTGGTCACGCTGTAACCACCGGTCGCGAGCTGCACGTCGGTCAGACCGTGCTTGGCCAGCTCGGCCTCCACCCGGTCGATGATGAAGCTGGTCGGGCCGGCACCGCTCCCGGTCGCCGTCTTGGTCTTGCTCGGGTCGATGACGGCCGGGTACGTCATCCCGGCACGCTCCGACTCCGACAGCCAGCCCTTCTTCACCATGCCGTCGAGCACGTAGTTCCAGCGGGCTTCGGCCAGCGCCCGGTGGCGGCTCGGGTCGTACGCGGCGGGGGAGCGGATGGTGGCCGCGAGAACGGCGCCCTGGGCCGCGGTGAGCTGGGCGGCCGGCACCCCGAAGTAGGTGCGGGCCGCCACCTCGACGCCGAGCGCGCCGCGCCCGAAGTAGATGGTGTTGAGGTAGTTCTCGAGGATCTGGTTCTTCGACAGCTGTTGGGAGAGCTTCAGCGAGATGAAGAACTCCTTGATCTTGCGGCTGTACGTGCGGTCCTGGGTCAGGAACGCGTTCTTCGCGTACTGCTGCGTGATCGTGGAGCCGCCCTGCTGGACGCCGCCACCCTTGAGGTTGGTGACGAAAGCCCGCGCGATGCCCTTCGGGCTGATGCCCGGCTCGGTGTAGAAGCCGCGGTCCTCCGCCGCCAGGACCGCCTTCTGGGTCGGGTCCGACACCTGAGAGAGCGGGACGAGCCGGCGGTTCTGCGTGCCGATGCGGCCCAGCTCACTGCCGTCGGCGTACCGGATGATCGACGCCTGGCCGCCCGCGGACGCCTGCACTTCCGGGATGGGCGTCACGACGTACCCGATGACGACCAGCAGCAGCAACAGCAGGAACAGGCCACCCGTCCCGGCTGCCAGCTTCTTCTTCCAGCTCCATGCGCGCAGGCTCACCCGACCATGCTCCCCTTCGTCCGGCTACCGCACGCATTCGGCTGCTCACGGAACGGTCACGTTACGTGCCGTGGGCAGCCCCGCGAGGCCATCCGCCGTCCATCTCACGTCGACCTGCCGTCGACCCGCTGTTGCACGCGCGTCAGGCTCGACGTACTCTCGCCCTGACAGCGCGATGTATCGCCGCGATACATCGGACGAGCAGGAAGGGGACTGGTGTGCTCGAGCTCGCTGTCCTCGGCCTGCTGCACGAGTCCCCCCTGCACGGCTATGAGTTGCGCCAGCGGCTCAAGGCCACGCTCGGCACCTTCCGGGCCTTCTCCTACGGCTCGCTCTATCCGACGTTGCGCCGCATGCGCGACACCGGGTGGATCACCGAGGACGAAGGCGACGCGGAGGTCGTCGCCGGCGCGCCGCCCCTCACCGGGCGGCGCGGCAAGGTCGTCTACCGGCTGACGGCAGAGGGCAAGGAGCGGCTCCAGGAGCTGCTCGCCGAAGCCGGACCGTCCTCCTGGGAGGACGAGACGTTCGGCGTCCACTTCGCCTTCTTCAGCCAGACCGACCCGGAGGTGCGCGTGCGCATCCTCGAGGGGCGCCGGTCCCGGCTCGAGGAGCGCCGCGAGGGGGTGCGGGCCTCGCTCGCACGCACCCGCGCACGCCTCGACAGCTACACGCTCCAGCTCCAGGAACACGGGCTCGAGAGCGTCGACCGCGAGGTCCGGTGGCTCACCGAGCTGATCGAGACCGAACGGTCACAGAGCAACACCGGCACGACACAGCCCTAGTCCACCCGTCCCACCCGTCCCACACCCGAGGAGCACTCGCATGGGTTCCACCCGCACGCCGATCCGCGTGGCCATCGTCGGCGTCGGCAACTGCGCCGCGTCGCTCGTCCAAGGAGTCGAGTACTACCGCGACGCCGACCCGGCCGCGCGCGTCCCCGGCCTCATGCACGTCACGCTCGGCGGCTACCACATCAGCGACATCGAGTTCGTCGCCGCATTCGACGTCGATGGCAAGAAGGTCGGCCGCGACCTCTCCGAGGCCATCCTCGCCAGCGAGAACAACACCATCAAGATCGCGGACGTCCCGCCGATGGACGTCACGGTCCAGCGCGGCCACACCCTCGACGGTCTCGGCAAGTACTACCGCGAGACGATCGAGGAGAGCGACGAGGCGCCGGTCGACATCGTCAAGGCGCTCAAGGACGCGGCCGTCGACGTCCTGATCTGCTACCTGCCGGTCGGTTCCGAGCAGGCCGCGAAGTTCTACGCGCAGTGCGCCATCGATGCCAAGGTCGGCTTCGTCAACGCCCTCCCGGTCTTCATCGCCGGCACCCCGGAGTGGGCCGAGAAGTTCCGCGCCGCGGGCGTCCCCATCGTCGGTGACGACATCAAGAGCCAGGTCGGCGCGACCATCACGCACCGCGTCATGGCCAAGCTGTTCGAGGACCGCGGCGTCATCCTGGACCGCACGTACCAGCTGAACGTCGGCGGCAACATGGACTTCAAGAACATGCTCGAGCGCGACCGCCTCGAGTCGAAGACGATCTCCAAGACCCAGGCCGTGACCTCCAACATGGAGCACGACATGGGCGCTCGCAACGTGCACATCGGCCCGTCGGACTACGTGCAGTGGCTCGACGACCGCAAGTGGGCGTACGTCCGCCTCGAGGGCCGCGCGTTCGGCGACGTCCCGCTCAACCTCGAGTACAAGCTCGAGGTCTGGGACAGCCCGAACTCGGCCGGCGTCATCATCGACGCCCTGCGCTGCGCGAAGATCGCCATGGACCGCGGCGAGGCCGGCCCCGTGCACCCCGCCTCGACGTACTTCATGAAGTCCCCGCCGAAGCAGGTCCGGGACGACATCGCCGGTCCGGCCCTCGAGGCCTGGATCAACGGCGAGGGTGTCGGCGAGCATGCCGCGTCCGAGGCCGAGGCCGCCGTCGACTAGGACGGTCGCCCGCCACCCCGGACACGCCGACGGCCCGGTTCCCCTCGCGGGGGCCGGGCCGTCGGCGTGTCCGGCGCCTAGGCTGAGGCGGGTGACCACCGACCGCCATGAGCTGCGGGAGGTCGTCGCCTCGCGCGGCTTCCGCGGTCTGATGGCGGTCCGGCTCAGCGGGCAGTTCGCCGACGGACTGTTCCAGGCGGCCCTGTTCTCCGCGGTCTTCTTCAACCCCGAGCGGGCGACCTCCGCCGGCGAGGCGGCCGGTGCCTTCGCCACGCTGCTGCTCCCGTACAGCCTGGTCGGCCCCTTCGCCGGAGTGTTCCTCGACCGGTGGCGACGGCAGCGGGTGCTCGTCAACGCCAACTTCGTGCGCGCCGCCATCGTGGTCGCGTTCGCCACGCTGCTCGCGCTGCAGGGCCCGACCAGCCCACCGGTCGTCGGGCTCGCGCTGGTCGCGATCTCGGCCAACCGCTTCGTCCTCGCCGGGCTCAGCGCGGGCCTCCCGCACGTCGTCCCGGCGCCGCAACTGGTCACGGCCAACTCGGTGAGCACCACCCTCGGGGCTGCCGCGGCGGCGATCGGCGGTAGTGCCGCCCTCGGCCTACGGGCCGTCTTCGGCTCCGGGGACGTCGGCGCGGCCGACACCGCCCTGGTGGCGGCAGGCATCTACGTCGCGTCGGCGCTCCTGTCCCGGCGCCTCGGCCGGGACGAACTCGGTCCGACCCACGCACACGTGCACGAGCGGCTGCTCGTGGCGATGGGCGGCGTCGCCCGCGGCGTGCTCCAGGGCGCGCAGCACGTGCGCGAGCGCGGTCCCGCCGCCCGCGCGCTGGCCGCGATCACCGCCCACCGGTTCTTCTACGGGCTGTCCTTCGTCGGGGCCCTGCTGCTGTACACCGACCAGGGCGCGCTGCACCGCGGCTTCGCCGGGCTGGGTCAGGTCGTCGTCGTGTCGGTGGTGGGCGGGGTGCTGGCGGCGATCGTCACGCCGCGCGTGACCCGGCGGCTGGGCACCCAGCGCTGGGTGGCGGTCGTCTTCGCGGTGGCGGCCGTCATCGAGGTGGCCTTCGGGACGCCGTACACGCACTGGGCCTTCCTGGTCGCCGCCTTCTTCCTCGGCTTCGTCGCGCAGGCGTCGAAGATCTGCGTCGACACGCTCATCCAGGAGACGACGGAGGACGACTTCCGCGGGCGCGTGTTCTCGTTCTACGACACGCTGTTCAACCTGAGCTTCGTGTCCGCCGGGCTCGCCTCGGCCTTTCTCCTGCCGCCCAACGGCAAGAGCTACCTCGTGATCGCGATCGTGGCCGTCGGATACGCGGTGACATCCCTGGCGTACGCCGCCTCCACGGCGCGACGGGCGGGCAGCGAACCGCCCGAGCCCGTCATGGCGTAGTCGCCGACCCCAGACCGAGCGTTCCGCCCAGGCCTGCGACGAGCCCGCCGACGACGCCGGCCACCAGGCCGCCCGGGTCGACCGGCTTGGGCAGCACGGGGAGCAGCGGCGGCAGCTGGAGCACCGGAGCCGGTGACGGCGGCGGGATCGGTGCCGGGGAGGCCGTCGGGAGCAGCCCGACGACGGTGTCGACGAGGGGCGGCGACGACGACTGCGGCGAACCGGCCGGCGAGGGGCGCGGGGACGGACGCGTCACCGGCCGGCCCGGCCGGGCCCCCGCCGCCGGAGCGACTGCGGCCGGATCCGGGACGGCCCGGCCAGCGGCGGACGGGGAGACAGCCGCGCCGAGCAGAGCACCCAGGTCGACCGGTCCCGGCCGGGCGGCGGCCGCGGCGGGCCCACCGGCCGTCCCGAGGAGCGCGTCGAGCGTGGCACTCACGGTCGCGACGTCCGCACCCGCGAGCGCAGCGACGACGCCCCAGGACCCACCGCTCTGCCGCCACTGCCGCACCTGCGTGTACGCGCGTTCGCCGCCGATCCGGCGGGCCGAGCGGGCCAGGACGAAGCCCAGCGCCTGCTCCCCCCGGCTCTCCCCGGCGAGCGCGGGGGTGGAGGTGGAGAACGAGGCCGGCACGGCCGCGACGACCGCTCCGCCGGCCACCGGGTCACGGTCCAGCCCGGCCGCCAGCTCGGTGAGGTCGACGTCCGCGGTCACGAGGTCCAGCGCGTACCGGCGCTCCCAGGTGTCCCGCGTCAAGGCGAGCGCGGTGACCCGGCCCGGCAGGCCGCCGTACGGCACCTGCACCTGGAACAGCTCGCGCACCTGGGCCTGCGCCTTGCGGTCGGACGCACGGACGGCCGCTGTCCCGCGGAAGGACCCGACGCGCAGCAGGGGCCCGCGCTCGACCCGGCTCAGACCGCCGCGCGGGGTGGACACGGTCGCCGCCCCGGCGTCCAGCCACAGGGCCGGGGCCTTGCGCGCGTCCACCATCACCGACCCCTGCCGCAGCCGTTCCCGCGCACCGTCGACGACGGTGACCGCGGTGCGCGGACCGAGCAGCACGGACCGGCCGGCCGTGACGAGGGAGCCGGAACCGCTCGCGGCCGTCGTGACGGTGGCGCCGCGAGGCACGGTCATCCCGTCCTGCGCGGCCCGGGCGGTGCCGTCCGCGAGCACCAGGGAGACGGCCCGCGCATCCCGCAGGACGGTGTCGGCACCGGCCGCGTCCCGTCCGCAGGACACCAGGCCGACCGCGAGCAGCCCACCGGCCGTGGCGACAGCGGTGAGAGCGGACGCGCGCAGGCGGCGCCCGTTCTGTCCGACCGTGCCCGTCATGCACCCATGGTCGAGGGCGTCCCCTGGACCGGCCATGACCCGAAATGACTATCCGTCGGTACGCAGGCCGTTCTCCGCGGCCCATGCGAGCAGCGCGGCCTCGGCCTCCTCACGCGGCAGCGGTCCGTGCTCCATGCGCAGTCCGAGCAGGTGCTTGAGCGCGGCCCCGACCTGTGGACCGGGCGGCAGGTCGAGCAGGCGCATCACCTCGGCGCCGTCGAGGTCCGGGCGGATCCGGGACAGCTCCTCCTGCTCGGCCAGCCGGGCGATGCGCACCTCGAGGTCGTCGTACGACGCGGCGAGCGTGGCGGCGCGGCGCCGGTTACGGGTGGTGCAGTCCGAGCGGACCAGCTTGTGCAGCCGGGTCAGCTGATCGCCGGCGTCGGTGACGTACCGGCGTACCGCGGAATCGGTCCAGCCCGCGGTGCCGTAGCCGTGGAAGCGCAGGTGCAGGTCGATGAGCCGGCAGACCGGCTCGATGACGTCCTTGCCGAACGTCAGCGTCTTGAGACGCCGCTTGGCCATCTTCGCGCCGACCACCTCGTGGTGGTGGAACGAGACGCCGCCGCCGGGCTGGTGCCGTCGCGTCGGCGGCTTGCCGATGTCGTGCAGGATCGCGGCCAGCCGCAGCACGAGGTCCGGCCCGTCCTCCTCGAGCCGGATGGCCCGCTCGAGGACCTGGAGGGTGTGCTCGTAGACGTCCTTGTGCTGATGGTGTTCGTCGATCTCCAGCCGCAGCGCGGGCAACTCGGGCAGGACGCTGTCGGCCAGGCCGGTGTCGACGAGCAGTTCCAGCCCGACCCGCGGGTGCTCACCGAGCACGAGGCGGGTCAGCTCCTCGCGGACCCTCTCGACGCTGATGATCGACAGCCGCTCCGCCATGGCGGACATCGCCGCCACGACGGCCGGGTCCACCTCGAAGCCCAGCTGGGAGGCGAACCGCGCGGCCCGCAGCATCCGCAACGGGTCGTCGCCGAACGAGGACTCCGGGGTGCCGGGGGTCCGGATCACCCGGGCGGCGAGGTCGTCCAGCCCGCCGTGCGGGTCGACGAACGCCGTCGGGGCCTTCCAGTCCGGCAGCGCGATGGCCATGGCGTTGACCGTGAAGTCCCGGCGCGACAGGTCGGCATCGAGCGACTCGCCGTACGTCACGACGGGGTTGCGGGACGCCGGCTCGTACGCCTCGGCCCGGTACGTCGTCACCTCGAGCTTGAAGCCGCGCTTGGAGATCCCGACGGTGCCGAAGGCGATGCCCGTCTCCCAGGTCTGCTCGGCCCAGCCCTCGACGAGCGCCAGCACCTGCTCGGGGCGCGCGTCCGTCGTCAGGTCGAGGTCGTCGCCGAGCCGGCCCAGCAGGGCGTCCCGGACCGAGCCGCCGACGAGGTGCAGTGCGTGCCCGGCCGCGCGGAAGCGCTCGCCCAGTTCGACCGCCACCGGGGAGACCCGCATCAGCTCCCGGACGGCGTTCTGCTGGACCTCGGTGAGAGCGGACACGGGACCCGAGCCTAGGCGCTGTTTGAACTGCTGAGGAGCGGGTAACCGCCGTCACGCGTGTCGTGCCCCCCGCGTGGTCCCCGTCGCCCTGGAGAACCCGTCTGTGAAGAGCGCCCTCGACGTCCACCGGAACCTGCTGGCTACGGACGTCAGCCACGAGATGGTGCGCCTGCCCTCCAGCATCCTCACGGCGGACGACCTGCCCCGGGCGCTCGGGGTCGACGCCGGCTCCTGCGTGGCGGTGCGCTGTTACACGACCGGCGACGCCGACGGGCGCTCCGGTTTCGCCGCGGTCATGGTGCGGGCCGGCGACACCCCCGACCCGGTCAGCCTGCTGGACGCGCTCGGCGTCGCCTCGGTGCGCCCGGCCACGGCGGCGGAGACGAACGCCGCGACCGACTACGCCGCGTCCCTGGTCAGCCCGCTCTGCCTCCCGGCCCCCGTCCGGCTGCTCGCGGACGCGGCTCTCGGCGGCGTCGACGTCCTCTACACGGCCACCGGGGAGGGTGGGGTCGCTCTCGGCATCCGGACCCGCGACCTGCTCGTCGCCTCGGGCGCCCGCGTCACCACCCTGACGGTCCAGCCGCTCGCCGCCGAGGGGTTCGACTGGGAATCGGGCGCCGGCTCCGGCCGGGCGGAGGGGCGGGTCGTCGACCTCGCGACCGGCCGGCGCGTCCGTCCGCGCCGTACCGCCGGCTGAGCGCCGACGCAGGTTGCGCGCCGTAGGGTGGCCCGGTGTCTCCGACCCCCACGCCGCCTGCACGCCGCCCGTTGCGGCGCGTGGACGAGACCAGCGCCGGGGGGCTGGTCCTGGACCGGCGCGGGCCGGAGGCCAACGGCGCGCTGATCGGCCGGCTGGACCGCCGTGGCCGGCTGCTCTGGTCACTGCCGAAGGGCCACGTCGAAGCGGGTGAGACCGAGCAGGACACCGCGATCCGCGAGGTCAGCGAGGAGACCGGCATCCGCGGGATCGTCGTCGGAAAGCTCGGCACCATCGACTTCTGGTTCGTCGCCGAGGGGCGGCGCATCCACAAGACCGTCCACCACTTCCTGCTCCTGGCCGAGGACCCCGTGAACGGGCTCACCCTGTCCGACGAGGACGTCGAGGTCAGCGAAGTGGCCTGGGTGCCGCTGTCCGAGGTGGCCCAGCGCCTGGCGTACGCCGACGAGCGCCGGCTGCTCGAGCGGGTACCCGACCTGCTCGCCGAGACGGCCTGACCGGCCGGCCGTGACGCGTCGCACGCGCAGGCGGGCCGGGCGGCTCGGCCTCGCCGTCGCCCTGGTGCTGCTGCCGCAGCTGGCACCGGTGACGTCGTACGCCGGGCCGGCTGCCGGCACCGCCACGGCACCGGCACCGGCACCGGCGACCCGTCCGTCGGCGCCGGTCAACGACGATGCGCCGGCGCAGGTGCTCGTCACCAAGCTGGCGCCCCGGGCACCGATGCACCCTCAGGAGTTCTTCCAGGTCGCCGGCACCGTCACCAACCGTGGGTCCCGCCCGCTGACCGGGCTGGTCGTCCGGCTCCGCCGCGGCGACGTCCTGCAGAGCCGCAGCCAGCTCGCGACGGCCGACCGGGAACCCCCGGCGACCAGCCATGTCGTCGGCACGCCCGTCGACCTCCCCGTGCCCGAACTCGCGCCGGGGGCGAAGACGACCTTCGACATCCGCCTGCGGGTCGGGCTGCTCGGGCTGCAGAGCATCGGCGTGTACCCCCTCAAGGTCGAGGTGCGCGGCCGGTCCGGCCCCGAGTCGTTCCTCGGCCCGCTCGGTTCGGTCCAGACCTACGTCCCGTGGTTCCCCGACGGGCCACCGGCCGGCCGCATCCGGATCGCCTGGTTGTGGCCGCTCGTCGACCAGCCGCGGCAAGGACCGCGGGGCGGGCTCCTCGACGACCAGCTGGCCGGGTCGATGGCGAGCGGACGGCTGTCCCGGATGCTGCGCGCCGCGGCCGCCGGCCAGGTGGGGCGTTGCGACGACGTCGCGCAGGGTCCCGTCGGCGCGACCCCGCGGCCGAGCACGCAACCCTGCCGCGGCGAGAGCGTGCCGGTCACCTACGCCGTCGACCCGGACCTGCTGTTCACCGCCAACACCATGACCTCGCCGTACTCGGTCCGGCAGTCCGCCGACAACAACCGGTTGGTGAAGGACACCGCGCCCGCCCGGCAGTGGCTCGACACGCTGCGCACCGCCGTCTCGGGCCAGGACGTGCTCGCCCTGCCGTACGCCGACCCGGACGTCGTCGGGCTCACGAGCCGCGACGCCGGACTGGCCGACGACGTGGCGCAGCTGCGCCAGCTGGGCATCCGCGAGACGAGCGCCGTCACCGGCCAGACACCGCTGACCTCCGTCGTCTGGCCGCCCGCCGGCCGGCTGACCCGGTCCGCCGTGGAGACGCTCACCTCGGGCGGCGCCACCGCAGCCGTGGTCGACCCGCTCGCGCTGCCGGAGCCCGCGGCCGACCGGAACCGGACCCCGGACACGCACGCCGGCCGGCTGGTCACGACCGGGCTGCCGGTCAACGCGCTCGTCGTGGACCAGGGCCTGTCGAACCTGCTCAACCCGAGGCTCACCGACGACCCCGGCCCACGGCTCGTCGAGCAGCGCTGGCTGGCCGAGACCGCGATGATCTCCGCCGAGGCCCCGTCGGTGTCCCGGACGCTGATCGTCGCGCCACCGCGGCGCAGCGACGTGGTGGCCAGCGTCGCGGCGTACGCCATGTTCGACTCCGGCCGGCTCCCGTGGATGTGCCCGGTCTCGCTGGCGCAGGTGGCCGCGGGCACCGAGGCCTGCCTGGGCGAGACCGCCCAGGACACCCCGCCGGCGCAGACCGCCGAGCTGGACCCGCCACGCCCGGGGGACCCGACGCTCTCGACCCGGTTCCTCGGCGAGGTCGCCCGCCTGCGTGACGACTCGGCACAGTTCACCGACGAGGTGCTCGACCCCAACAGCCCGGAGATCGGCGTCACGACGAGCCGGCTGCTGCGCGCCCGGGCCCGGGCCGAGTCCAGCGCCTGGTGGGACGACGCGTCGCGGGGGCAGCAGGTGCTCGGCCTGCTGTCCGACGACCTCGCGGACCTGCGCGGCAAGGTGCACCTGGAGGTGAGCCGGCGCCCGGTCACCCTGACCGGCGCCACCGGCGTCATCTCCGTCAACGTGGTCAACGAGCTGGCCCAGCCGGTGCGGGTCGGCGTGAAGCTCGACGCGCGCAATCGGGCCCGGCTGTCCACCGCCGAGACCCCGGTGACCACCGTGCCGGCCAACAACGCCCGGCAGATCGACCTGCGGGTGACCAGCCAGACATCGGGCAAGTTCGCGGTGAGCGCCCAGCTGGTGGACCGCAACAAGAACCCGTTCGGCGGTGAGGTGGAGCTCGTCGTGCGCAGCACGCAGTACGGCCGGGTCGCCCTGGCCGTGACCGGTGTCGCGGCCGGCGTGCTCCTCGCCGCGGTGGGCATCCGCATCACCCGGCGGGCCCTGCGGCGCGGAACCGCCACGTGACGTCTCTCGGGCGCTCCACCCGGACGATGGCGATGGGCACCGTCGCCTCGCGGGGGACCGGCTTCCTGCGCAACGCGGCGATCGCGGCCGTGCTCGGCGTCCAGGGCGTCGGCGCCGCGTACAACGTCGCGAACACGACCCCGAACATCGTCTACGAGCTGCTGCTCGGCGGGATCCTCACCAGCGTCATCGTCCCCGTTCTGGTCCGGGCCGCGAAGCACGACGGGGACCACGGCGAGGCGTATGCACAGCGCCTGCTCTCCCTCGTGGTCCTCGTACTCGGGGCGGCCACCGTGCTGCTCATCCTGTTCGCGCCGCTGCTGGTCGACCTCTACATGCACAACGCCGCCGACAAGGACCGCGAGCTGGCGGTGGTGTTCACCCGGTTCTTCCTGCCCCAGATGCTGTTCTACGGCGCAGGGGCGGTGATGGGGGCGATCCTCAACACCCGGGACCGCTTCGCCGCCCCGACCTGGTCCCCGGTGCTGAACAACCTCGTGGTGATCTGCACCTGTGTGTTGTTCCTCGCCCTGCCCGGGACCAACGGGCTCAGCGCCGCGACGATCACCGGCACCCAGGTGCTCGTCCTGAGCATCGGCACCACCCTCGGCATCGTCGCGCAGACCATCGCGCTCGTGCCGTCGCTACGGGCGAGCGGCTTCCACTTCCGGCTGCGGACCGATCTGCGCGGCACCGGCCTCGGCAAGATCGGCTCGCTGGGCAAGTGGGTGCTGCTGTACGTCGCGGCGAACCAGGTCGCCTTCGTCGTACTCGTCCGCCTGGCCAACGTCGAGACGCTCAACGACGAGGGTCGCGGCTACGCGTCGTACGTCAACGCCTTTTTGCTCTGGCAGCTCCCGCACGCCGTGGTCGCGGTCAGCATCATCACCGCCCTCCTGCCACGGATGAGCCGGGCGGCCGCGGACGAGCGGCTGCCGGACATGCGCGACCTGCTGAACCGGGGCATGCGCCTGAGCATCTCGGTGCTCGTCCCGGCAGCCGTGGCATTCCTCGTGCTCGGCCAGGTGCTCTCGACGGTGATCTTCGCGCATCTGCGCGTGTCGGTCGACGAGGCGCGGTACATCGGCACGCTGCTGGCGGTGTTCTCGATCGGGCTGGTCCCGTTCAGCGCCTACCAGCTCCAGCTCCGCGCCTTCTACGCGCTGCAGGACACCCGGACCCCCACGCTCATCAACCTCGGCGTCAACGTCACCCTGATCATCGTCGGCGTCACCCTCTACGAGGTCCTGCCGGACGGGCTCAAGGTGGCCGGGCTGGTCGCGGGCAACAGCGCGTCCTTCATCGTCGGGCTGGTCGTCTGCTCCCGGGTGCTGGGCAAGCGCCTGGGCGGCTTGGACAGCCGGCTGGTCGTGCGCACGACGGTCCGCTGCCTGGTCGCCTCGATCCTGCCCGGGCTGGCCGCGGCGCTCGTGGTCGCGCTCGTGGGTCACATCCTCGGCGAGGGGCCCGCCGGCGCGCTGCTGGCCCTCCTCCTGGGTTCGGCCGTCCTCGGCGTCGGCTACGTGCTGCTGGCCCGCCGGATGCGGGTCACCGAACTCGACGAGGTGCTCGGCCCGGTGCTGTCGCGGCTCGGCCGCTGAGGGCCTGCTCAAGGGGGGCCGGTCGCGCGCCGACTCCGTAACGGTGAAGCGCGCGAGGGGGGACCGCGGAGGCATCGTCCTCGGCTGGCTCGGGAGGCTGACCCTGACCCTCGGTGTGCTCGCCCTGGTCGGCTTCGACGCCCTCTCGCTCGTCCAGGCGCGCCTGCAGGCCGGCGACCGCGCGGCCACCGCGGCCACCGCGGCCGCGCAGGACTTCGCGACGAGCCGGGACCTCCAGCACGCCTTCGACGCGGCGTACGCCACCGTGGCCGGCGGCGACAGCATCGAGACCGGCACGTTCCGCGTCGCGGCGGACGGCGCCGTCACCCTGCGCCTGCACCACGAAGCGGTCACCCTGCTCGTGGCCAAGGTGCCGGCGCTGCGGTCGTGGACGGACGCGGTCGGCACCGGCGAGGGCCGGCCCAGCCCGTGACCACACCGCGGGTCCGCCGCCGCGCCACGGCGCTCGTCGCAGCTGCCCTCGTCGCCACCACCCTGGCGATCCCCGCCACCGCCCAGGCCGTGGTGATCACGAGCCCTGCCGGGGACGCGCAGGAGCGCGCGCGGGCGCTGCGGGTCCAGGTGGACCGGCTGCGCACTGAGGCCGAACAGGCCACGGAAGCGTACGACGCGGCGTACGACGAGCTGGGCCGCGTCGTCACGGCGCACCTGTCCGAGCAGCAGGCGCTGGACGCCGCGGTCGCTGCGTCAGCCGGCCGCCGGAAGACGGCCGACCTCCGCGTCCGGGCGCTGTACATGTCCGGCGGCGCGCCTGCCCTGTACGCCACCGTCCTGCAGGGCACCGACATCGGTGACGTGCTCTCCCGGCTCCAGTCGGTACGCCGCGTCGTGGGTGCCGACCGTACGACGGCCCGGCTGGCCGGCCGCGTCGTCGCCGAGCGGTCCGGCGGCGAGCGGCGGCTCGCCGAACTCGCGGCGCGCCAGACCCGGCTGCAGCAGGACCTGGCCGGGCGCGGTGACGCGGTCCGCGCCCTTCTCGCGCAGACCGACGCCCTGCTGGCCGCCGCCGACGAGCGCCTGCGCGCGCTGGCCGAGGAGCAGCGCCGGGCGGCGGAG
>JAOPWV010000141.1 GCA_025965475.1 Frankiales bacterium
TCGTCGACTGCTTCGACCTGATCCTGCGGCACGCCCCACTGCCCGACGCCGGCGGCGAACGCCCCCGGCTGTCCTACATCGTCCCGGCCGACTGGCACCTCGGCCCGCTCACGGTCACCGCCGGCCGGCCGCTGTGCGACCCGGACCGGCCCGCGCCGTGCCCGAGCGCCCCGTGGACCGGCCCGGCCACCCGCGCCCAGATCGAGCAGCTCCTGTGCGACGCCCGCCTCGAACTGCTCACCCTGACCGCCAACGGCAGCATCGTCAGCCTCACCACCGCCACCGACCGGATCACCACCGCCCAACGGCGGGCCGTCACCACCCGGGACCGGACCTGCACAGCCCGCGGCTGCCACCGACCACCCGCCTTCTGCGACGTCCACCACCTGCGCGCCCGCGCCGACGACGGACCCACCGACATCGCCAACCTTGTCCTGTTGTGCCGCCGGCACCACAGCCAATGGCACCGCGCCGAACTCGGCCTCCCCGACCTACGCGTCCCCTGGCTCCGCGTCCCCGGACCCGCCGGCGCCTCACCCTGAGACTTCGCGAGGGTCTGGCTCAGGCACCTGCACGCGCCTGCGGACGGATCAGGCGGAGAGGGCTTCCAACCACCGGGTGAGCAGGCGTACGCCGTAGCCGGTGCCGCCCTTGGTCAGCTCGTCGTCGTCCGCATCCGACCGGCCGGGGCCGGCGATGTCCAGGTGCGCCCAGGGGCGCCCGCCGGTGAACTCGCGCAGGAACAGTGCGGCAGTGATCGAGCCGCCCTGCAGCTTGAGCTTGGGCTGGCCGATGTTGCGCAGGTCGGCGATCGGCGAGTCGAGCGCCTGCCGGTAGTCCTCGACGAGCGGCATGCGCCAGGCGCGTTCGCCGCTGGCCTCGGCCGCGGCGAGCAGCTGCTCGGCCAGCACGTCGTCCGAGGCGAAGAGCCCGGCATGCCGCTTCCCGAGCGCGACCGGCATCGCACCGGTCAGGGTCGCGACGTCGACGATGACGTCGGCGGCGAGATCCCGGTCGGCGTACGCGAGGGCGTCGGCGAGCACGAGCCGGCCCTCGGCGTCGGTGTTGAGCACCTCGACGGTCCGCCCGCCGTAGTGCCGGATGACGTCGCCGGGCCGCTGCGCGGTGCCACTCGGCATGTTCTCCGCCGCAGCCACCAGCGCCGTGACCTTGATCGGGAGGCCGAGGTCCGCCACGGCCCGCAAGGCGCCGAGCACGGCGGCACCGCCGCCCATGTCCGTCTTCATCGCCACCATGCTGTCGCTCGGCTTGAGCGAGAGCCCGCCGGTGTCGAACGTGATGCCCTTGCCGACGAGGACGACGTGTCGGCCGTTGCCGCCGCCGTCGTACGTCGCCTCGATGAGCCGGGGCGGCCGCGTCGAGCCCTGACCGACCGCCAGGATCCCGCCGAAGCCGTCGCGGGCGAGCGCCGCTTCGTCGCGGACGGTGACGGTCAGGCCGTCCAGCAGCCGGGCGGCCGAGGCGCCCAGCCAGTCCGGCGTCTTCTCCAGCGAGGGGGTGTTGACCAGGTCGCGGGCGGCGGCGGTCGCGCGGCTGATGGCGACCGCCCGGTCCAGAGCCGGCTGCAGCTCCGCCGGGTCAGCGACCACCAGGGTGACCGTCTGCAGCGCCCGCGGCGCGCCGTTCTGCTTACGGGTGTAGCCGTAGGACGCGAGGAGCGCGCCCTCGGTGAACGCGCGGAGCCGGTCACCGTCCAGCGCGACGCCGCGCAGGTCGACGGCCAGGCTCGCGGAACTCTTGGCCCGGCGGGCCACCGCGGCGCCCGCCTTGCGGAGCGCGACCGGGGAGCCGTCGCCGATGCCGACCGCGACGAGCCGCTCGGGCCCGCCCTCACCTGCTTGCGGGAACGCGAGGACCTCGCCGGCCTCGCCTTTCGCGCTCTCCCGCCGCAGGAGTTCCGGCAGGTCCGGCACGGACTCGCCCAGCACGGCGACGCCGTCGTCCGCGGGCTGCGTGGGCAGCGCGAGAACGACGGCGTCCGGGACGTCCGCGGCCAAGGTGATCTCCGGCAGGGGCGCTGCCGGAAGGCCGTCGGGGGTTGCCCCCCGCGTCCGGCCGGTCAGGAGAGGACGGCCTTCAGGGCGTCGGCGAGGTTGTTGACCTCTTCGGCGTTGAGTTCGACCACGAGGCGTCCGCCACCCTCCAGCGGTACGCGCATGACGATGCCGCGGCCCTCTTTGGTGACCTCGAGCGGACCATCGCCTGTCCGCGGCTTCATGGCCGCCATCGACCAACCTCCGTAGCTCAGGTGCGGGAAAATCCGCACTGTTGTTGTCACAGTCTCCCGCATGACGGCCGGATGGGGAAACGCGGTCTTCCGCATGAGCGTCCCGGTCCGGACCGTGAGCGTGGGAAGGTGCCCTGGGCGAGTTCGGGGGAGGTGTCCGGTGGATGCACGTTCGGCGTTGTTCGACCTGTACGGCGATCACCTGCGCGGGCGCTCGGACGCGTTCCGCGGCCAGGTGCCGGTGGCCGCGTTGGTGCGCCTGCTCGGGCCGCTCGGGGTGCAGGCCCCGGCGGTGCGTACGGCCGTCTCGCGGATGGTGCGGCAGGGTTGGCTGACTGCTGTTCGGCTGCCGGCCGGGCCCGGGTACGCGCTGACCCCCCGCGCCATCCGCCGGCTCGACGAAGCGGCGGAGCGCATCTACCGGACCTCGTTGCATCGCGACTGGGACGGCACCTGGCACCTGCTCGTCGTCACCCCGCCGCCCGGGCGTAGCGACCGCGAGCGGCTGCACACCCAGCTGCAGTTCCTCGGCTACGCCCCGATCGGCGGGTCGACCTGGATGTCGCCCCGGGCGGCGCCCGAGCTCGACACGACGCTGGCCGACGCGACCGCGCGTGCCGAGCGCTTCACCTCCGTCCACGACGGCGACTCCCAGGCCCTCATCGCCCGTGCCTGGGACCTCGACGGCCTGGCCCGGTCCTATGCGCGCTTCCTCGACGAGGCCGCCCTGCTGGTCGCCGACATCGACACCTCGAGCGACGTGGGCGCCTTCACCGCGCGCAGCCACCTGCTGCACAAGTGGCGCAAGTTCCTGTTCGTCGACCCCGGCCTGCCGCCCGCGTTGCTGCCCCCGGACTGGCCCGGGACGAAGGCGGGCGCATGGTTCGACCAGGAGGCTGAGAGGCTGCTGCCCGCAGCTCGTCGGTTCGTCGACGACTGTCTCTTCGCCTAGGGAGCCCCACGTGTCGGACACCGTTCTGCTCGACGTCACCGGCGGCGTCGCCACCATCACGCTGAACCGGCCGGAGGGCATGAACGCCCTCACCGTGGAGGCCAAGACCGCGCTGCTGTCCGCCGTCCGGTCGGTGGCCGACGACCCGGCGGTGCGTGCTGTCGTGCTGACCGGCACGGGCCGGGCCTTCTGCGTCGGCCAGGACCTGCGCGAACACGCGGCGCTGCTGGACGCGGGCGACCCCGCGCCCCTGTCGACCGTGCGCGATCACTACAACCCGCTGGTGACCGCGATCGCGGAGATGCCCAAGCCGGTCATCGCCGCCATCAACGGCACCGCCGCCGGCGCCGGCCTCGGCATCGCCTGTGCGTGCGACTTGCGGATCGGCGCCGCGGGGGCCCGCTACACGACCGCGTTCGCCGGCATCGGGCTGACGGCCGACTCCGGGCTGTCCTGGACGCTCCCCCGTCTCGTCGGCGCGGGCCGGGCCACCGCCCTGCTGCTGCTCGCCGAGCCGTTCACCACCGAGCAGGGGCTGGAGATGGGGCTGCTCAACGCGGTCGTTCCGGCCGAACAGGTGCTCGCGGCCGCCACCGAGCTGGCCGGGCGGCTCGCCGCAGGTCCGACCGCCGCGTACGCCGCGATCAAGGAGTCCATCGCGTACGCCGCCACCGCCACGCTGGTGGCGGCGCTGGCGAAGGAGGACGAGCTGCAGGCCCGGGCCGGCGCGACCGCCGACCACGCCGGCGCGGTCCGGTCCTTCCTCGCCAAGCAGCCGCCGGTGTTCAGCGGCAGCTGAGCCCCCGGTGTACGAAAGGCGCTGCGGCGGGTGCCCCGTGAAGGCCGACGAGCACCGTCGCGGTCGTGGCCTGCGCACGGCGTTCGCCGGGGAGCGGCGATGACCGAACATGCGGTGGTGATCGCAGGAGGCGGCCCGACCGGGCTGATGTTGGCGGGCGAGCTGGCGTTGGCGGGGATCGACGTCGTCATCGTCGAACGACGCGCCAGTCAGGATGTCGACGGATCGCGAGCCGGGGGTCTTCACGCCCGCACCATCGAGGTGCTCGATCAGCGTGGCATCGCGGAACGCTTCCTCTCGGCGGGGCAGGTCGCCCAGGTTCAGGGGTTCGCCGGGATCCCCTTGGACATCAGCGACTTCCCCACCCGCCACAACTACGGACTCGCGCTCTGGCAGAGCCGGTTCGAGCCCATCCTGGCTGGCTGGGTCGGCGAGCTCGGGGTTCCGATCCTTCGCGGCTGCGAGGTGGTGGGCTGCGCTCAGGACGACACCGGCGTCGATGTCGAGCTGTCCGGCGACACGTCGCTGCGGGCGGAGTATCTCGTCGGGTGCGACGGAGGACGCAGCCTGATCCGCAGGGCAGCCGGCATCGACTTCCCCGGGTTGGATCCCTCGACCAGCTGGATGATCGCCGAGGTCGAGATGGACGAGGCGCCGGAGCTCGGCATGCGCCGCGAGGGCGGTGGCATCGGTCCCGTCAACCGGCTGGAGGGCCGAGGGCCGTTCCGGGTCGTACTGACGGAACGACACGTCGAACACACCGGCGACCCCGGCATGGACGAGCTTCGCGAGGCACTCGTCGCCGTGTACGGGACGGACTACGGGCTTCGCAGCGCCAACTGGATCTCCAGGTTCACCGATATGGCGCGGCAGGCAGCCTCCTACCGCCAGGGCCGCGTGCTGCTGGCCGGGGACGCCGCACACGTGCATCCCCCGCAGGGCGGCCAGGGCCTCAACACGGGCGTGCAGGATGCCGTGAACCTGGGGTGGAAGCTGGCCCAGGTGGTCGACAAGACGTCACCCGGGAGCCTCCTGGACACCTACCACGCAGAACGGCATCCGGTCGGTGCCCGGGTGTTGCACAACACCATGGCGGCCGTCGCACTCGGCAGCCCCGACGACCGTCACCAGGCCCTCCGCGACACCATGACGGAACTGCTGAGCATGGACGAGCCGCGCAGGCGCATCGCCGCGATGCTCTCCGGTCTCGACATCCACTACGACCTCGGAGAGGGACACCCGCTGCTCGGGCGGCGCATGCCCGACCTCGACGTGCACACCGCCGACGGTCCCACGCGCGTCTTCGCCCTGTTGCACGACGCCCGGCCCGTGCTCCTCAACCTCGGTGAACCCGGCGGCTTCGACATTTCTCCTTGGGCGCATCGGGTCCGGTTGGTCGACGCCAGGCACGACGGCGCGTGGGAGCTCCCGGTCCTCGGCGAGATCACCGCGCCGCCGGCCGTGGTGATCCGACCCGACGGGCATGTCGCCTGGGCAGGAGACCTCACGGACCCGGAGCTGCCTCACGTGCTTGCGGCCTGGTTCGGAGCGGCCACTCCGGCTTAGAGCCCGGCAGCCGAGCGCCGTACACAGGGCCTCAGGGCCGGCCAGGCGGCGTCACCCGGTGTCGGACGTCAACCGGCCTACGCGACGGGCGGCTCACCGCGGCGGTCCGGGAGACTGACGGTGTGCTGCCAGCCGTCGGGACGCCCGGCACCGACCTCCCCGTCCGGGCGGCCCTGCCCGAGCTCGAGGACGCGCTGCGCCGGGCGGGATCGGCCGTCCTGGTCGCCCCGCCGGGCACCGGCAAGACCACGCTCGTGCCCCTGGCTCTGGCCGGCCTGGTCGGCGGCCGCGTCGTCGTCGCGGAGCCACGCCGGGTCGCCGCCCGCGCCGCCGCCCGCCGGATGGCCGTCCTGCTCGGCGAGCGCCCCGGCGGGACGGTCGGGCACACCGTGCGCGGTGAGACCACGGTGGGACCGGCGACCCGTATCGAGGTGGTCACCACCGGAGTCCTGGTACGGCGTCTTCAACGCGATCCCGAGCTGACCGGGACGGCCGCGGTGGTGCTCGACGAGTGCCACGAGCGGCACCTCGACACCGACCTCGCCCTGGCCTTCGGCATCGACGTCCGCGCCGTGCTGCGGCCGGACCTGCTGCTCCTCGCCATGTCGGCGACCGCCCAGGCGGCGCGGCTGGCCGAGGTGCTGGGCGACGTCCCGGTCGTGGAGGCGTACGGCGCCCTGCACGAGGTCGAGACCGTCTGGTGCCCCCCGGTGCCGCCGGTGGCCCCGTCGTTCGGTCTGCGCGTCGATCCGCGACTGCTCGACCACGTGGCGGCGGTGGTGCGCCGGGCGTACGCCGAGACGGCGGGCGATCTGCTCGTCTTCCTGCCCGGCGCCGGTGAGGTGTCCGGGGTGGCCGCACGGTTGCGCGACCTCGACGTGGTGCCCCTGCACGGCCGGCTGCCCGCCGCCGCTCAGGACGCCGCGCTGCAGCAACGGCCCGACCGGCGGGTCGTCCTGGCCACCTCGCTGGCCGAGAGCAGCCTGACCGTGCCCGGGGTACGCGCCGTCGTCGACGCCGGGCTCGCCCGCGTGCCGCGCACGGACCTCGCGCGGGGCCTCGGCGCGCTGATCACCGTGCCGGTCTCACGTGCCTCGGCGCATCAGCGGGCCGGCCGGGCCGGGCGCGAGGGGCCCGGACGCGTCTACCGGTGCTGGTCGGCGGCCGACCATGAGCGCCTGCCGGCGCACGCCGAGCCGGAGATCGCGACCGCCGACCTCACCGCCTTCGCGCTCGAGCTGGCCTGCTGGGGTGCACCCGGCGGCCGCGGGCTCGCGCTGCTCGATCCGCTCCCGACCGGCGCGGCCGAGGTGGCCGGCCAGGTGCTACGCGGTCTGGACGCCGTCGACGCCGACGGCGCGGTGACGGCCCGCGGGCGGGCGCTGACCGCGGTGGGGGTGCACCCGCGCCTGGCCCGGGCCCTGCTCGACGGTGCGCCACTCGTGGGCGCGCGCCCGGCGGCCGAGGTGGTGGCTGTCCTGTCGGACGACAGCCTGGCCGGTCCGGACGACGACCTTGCCGCGGCGCTGCGCGGACTGCGCGGCGGCCGGGACCGGGCGGCCTCGGCGCGCTGGGAGGACGAGGTACGCCGGCTCGCGCGGACCGTGCCGCCGGCGCCGTCCCCCGCGGTCCCGCCGGATCTGGCCACCGGCCTGCTCGTCGGTCTCGCCTTCCCGGAGCGCCTCGCCCGGCAGCGCCGGCCCGGCGGCACGACGTACCTGATGGCCGGCGGCACCGCGGCCGAGCTCCCGCCCGGCTCCTCGCTCACCGGCTCGCCCTGGCTGGCCGTGGCGGTCGCCGACCGCAGCCCGGGACGGCGCGACGCCCGCATCCGGCTCGCCGTCGCGACCGACGAGGCCACCGCCCGGGAAGCCGGCGCCACGCTGCTCGGCGACGAGCAGGAGGTGGTCTGGGAGGACGGGGACGTCCGCGCCCGGCAGGTGGAGCGGCTCGGCGCGCTCGTCCTGCGGGAGCGCCCGCTGTCCGGTCCCGACCCGGCGGCCGTGGCGGCCGCCCTGCAGGAGGGCCTGCGCCGGGAGGGCCTGGACCTGCTGCGCTGGACCCCCGCGGCCCGGGAGTTGCGGCTACGGCTGGCGGCATGCCGCAGCGGCCTGGGGGAACCGTGGCCCGGCGTCGAGGACGCCGCGCTGCTCGCCGCGCTCGACCTCTCGACGGCGCGCAACCGGTCCGAGCTGCTGCGCCTCGACGTCACGGCGGCCCTGCGGGCCCTGGTGCCCTGGTCGGTCGCCGGGCAGCTCGACGACGTCGCGCCCGAGCGCGTCCAGGTGCCCAGCGGGTCACGGGTACGCGTCGACTACACCGACCCGGACGCTCCGGCGCTGCCCGTCCGCGTGCAGGAGGTTTTCGGCTGGAACCGCGCGCCGCTCGTGGCCGGTCGGCCGCTGCGCCTGCACCTGCTCTCACCGGCGAGCCGGGTCGTCGCGGTCACCAGCGACCTGGCGTCGTTCTGGACGACGGGCTACCCGGGCGTCCGGGCAGACCTGCGGGGCCGCTACCCCCGGCACGCCTGGCCCGAGGACCCGACGGCCGCCGAGCCGGCGCGCCGGCCGCCCCCGCGCCGCTGAGCGGGAGCCACCGGTCCCTACACCTCGAGCGGTATGGGGTGGATCTCGTCGGCCGGATGGCCGGCGCGCTCGTGGATGCGCTGGACCGCGTCGGCCGACGGGGCTTCCGACATGCAGTAGACGAGGCCGGACTCGGGGTCGGCCCAGGCGTTGACGAACTCGACGGACTCGTCCCGCTGGATGGCGAGATCGGCGTCGTGCGCCTCCTTGAGCTGGTCGGCCGTGAGACCCACCATCCCGCGGTGGACGTCCATGAACTTGGCCATCACGCACCTCCTCGGCAGCGCCCCCAGGCCCGAGCAGCAGTGTCCGCGAGCCGGCCTGCGCCTGCAAGGCCTCGGTGGCCCGGCGCGGCACGTCGGCCACGAGCAGCCGGCGCCTGCCGGCTGAGGACGGCAGGACCGCGGCCTGCGGCCCGCGGCGTCGTACGTCACGGGTCCGTGTGAGGAGGGTTACAGGCCGGACGAATGTCCGGAACATGCGAGAGTTCCGGCGGTAGCGTGCCAGTTTCTCACCCACTGCCAGCAGCCGACGACGGACGGTGCCCGCTCACCGAAATGGCTCTGGACCGTTACACGCCAGATTGCGCAGGCTGGTGGCCATGCAGCAGCCACCCCTCGAAAAGCGCCGCCGCCGCGTTCTCGCCCACAGCTGCCCTTCCTGCCGCCAGCCCTGGGCCATCAAGGGCACCAGGCACCCGTCCGGGGCCTGGCTCTTCCTCTGCCGCCACTGCGACTGGCGGCGGGTGGTCCCGCCCCTCCCGCGCCCGCGCGAAGAGGCCAGCTGACGGTCAGCCCGGGGACAGCCATCGGTGCAGCAGCCGGGTCACCACCGGCATCACGACGTACGTCATCAACGTGAGAAGGACGAGCGGGAAGAGCAGGGACCTGGCCCAGAGCGGCCAGTGCGTCACCCGCGGGGTGACGAACGCCTGGAACAGCAGCACCAACGGGTAGATCGCTGCCAGCGAGACCAGCCACATCTTCCAGCGCGGCGGCGGCCGCATCGTCGCCCCGTCGTGAGAGGAGACGTGGAACCAGGTCTCGAGCCCGGTCCGCGACTGCACCTCAGGCGGCTCGGCAAGGCTCTGGACCCGGGTGAGAAGCACGGCCCGCTCGTCGGAATGGAGCCAGCGCTCCAGGTCCTCCTGGCTCGCGAACTCCGCGATGAGGTGGATGTCCCGGCTGCCTTCTTCCTGGATGACGGTCGAGGCCTGGTAGCCCGGGAAGCGCGACATCGTCCGGCGCGCCTCCTCCAGCCACCTCGCGACGTCGGCCTCCTTGCCCGGCTTGGCCCGCCAGGTGAAGACGGCGATGGCCGGTTCGTCCCTGGCCAGCTCGCGGCCGCGCTGGACGTCGCTCTCGGCGGTGCTCATACCGGCATGGTTCCGTCGCGCCGACCGAACATGCCCTGGCGCACTCCCGGGTTTCCGGGGACCCTGACGCTCAGAGGAGAGAGGGCGGACCCATGCGCATTCGCAAGTTCCGGCACTCCTGCGTCCTGCTCGAGGACGGCGACACCCGGTTGCTCGTCGACCCGGGCACGTTCTCCAGCGGGTTCGAGGAGCTCACCGGGCTGACCGGCGTCCTGCTGACCCACCAGCACGCGGACCACGTGGACGTGGACCGGCTGGGCGGGATCTTCGAGCGCAACCCGGACGCCCAGCTGATCTGCGACGCGCAGACCGCCGAGCGGCTCGCGTTGCCCTCGAAGGCGGTCCAGCACGGGGACGTCCTGACACTCGGCAGCGTCGGCGTCGAGGTGTTCGGCGAGTGGCACGCAGTGATCCACCCGGACATCCCCAGCGTGCGCAACGTGGGCTACCTGTTCGACGACCGCGTCTTCCATCCGGGCGACGCGTTCACCGATCCGGGTCGCCCGGTCGACGTCCTCGCCCTGCCGACCGGCGCGCCCTGGCTCAAGGCGTCCGAGGCGATCGACTACCTGCGCGCGATCCGGCCCCGAGTCGCCTTCCCCGTGCACGAGTCGGTGCTCGCCGCGCCCGGGATAGGGCTCTACTACGGGCTGTACAGCCGGTTCGCCGAGGAACAGGACACCGAGTGGCGCGACCTCGACCGCGGGGAGCCGTTCGAGCTGTAGCCGTCAGGCGGCGACGAGCCCGGCGATCTCGATGGTCCAGCAGATCTTGCCGTCGTCGTAGCCCCGCTTGACCGGCAGGTCGAGCGAGAGCAGCAGCTGCCGGATCGCGTCGTTGTCGGGCAGCACGTGCGCCCGCACGGACCGGAGGCCGTTGCGGGCCGCCTCGGTGAGCGCGGCGCGCACCAGCATCGCCCCGAGGCCGGTGCGGTGGTAGGCGTCCTCGACGAGGACCGCGAGCTCCGCGCTTCCGTCCACCTCGGGCTCCACCTGGGCCAGGGCCACGATCTCGTCCCCGCAGGGCGAGCCGAGCGAGACTCCGGGCTCGTCGGCCAGGCGGTGCCCGGCACTTTCGACGACCACGCCGACCGCGACGCGCTTGCCGGCGGGCTGGCACATGGCGCGGGCCCAACCGGGCGTCAGGACCGGCACCGCCGTGTGGAAGCGCGCGTAGCGGGTGTCGCTGCTGCAGCGGGCAACCGTGCGCACGAGGGCCTCGCGGTCCTCGACCGTCAGCGCGCGCAGCGTCAGACCGTCGTGAAGGGCGCCCGGCCGGGTGGCCGCACCGTCGTCGTCGACGCGGGCCCGGGGCAGGGTGCCGAGCGGCTCGAGCAGGGACGGGGCGGTGGACACGAGCACTCCCGGGACGGCGAAAAGGTGGTCCTCACAAGGGTGCTCGACAACAGCGGTGAAACAACCGCCACACAGCGTGAGGTCGCCCACAGAGGCCGGATATCGGCGTGAGGTGGCCCACAACCGGGCGTTCAGCGGCCGGAAGCCGCCTCCACCGACCGGGCGAAGCGACGGAGGCTGAGCCGCACGCCGTACGCGAAGAACGGCCGGACCAGCGGCCAGCCGAGCCGGCCGAGGGCGCCCAGCGGCAGGTCCAGGTCCTCCCGCCAGAGGAAGCGACTTCGCTGATCCCCACGCGGCTCGACCTCGAACGCCCCGGTGCCGCGTACGACGCGGCCGGTGTGCAGGACATGGCACGCCCGCGGCGGCTGCCACAGCGTGATCTCCATCGGGTCGAGGAAGCCCAGCCGCCCGCGGCCGGTGAACGCCTCGAGCCGGCCGCCGACACCCTGGCCGGCCTGGTGGGTCGGGCGGACCGTCGTACCGAGCATCCAGTCACCCTGCGTCGCCCAGTCGACCGCGGCCCGCCAGGTGTCCTGCGCGGGGGCCGCGACGTCGACGCTCAGGACCAGGCTGACGGTCATGCCGTCAGTCTCCGGGCCACCCCTCCGGCCCGCCAGCGGAGCGATGGGGCGCAGTCCCGCCGGGCGGCTGGTCCAGCGGCGGCTCGATCGGGACGACCGGCGGCGATGCCGGCGCCGCCCGGAACCCGGCCGGCCCGCTCTCCAGTTCGGCGATCCGGCTGTCCCGCACGGCGATCTCCCCGGCCAGCCGGTCGAGCACCTCGTCGACCTCACTCATCCGGTAGCCGCGTACGGCGAGCCCGAACCGCACCTGGTGGACGTCCACCGGCCGCAGCGGGCCGGCCGGCAGGTTCACGTCGGCGGCGTCGCGAGGCGCGTCGGCCATGACCCCACCCTCTCGGGTCGAGACGACGGCCGCGACGAACAGCACCGCCAGGACGCCCAGGACGGACAGCACGGTGAGCACGTCCGGATCCTGCCACGCGCCGAGAGTCGGGCCGGCGTACCCCGCCGTACGCCTACATGGACTCGTCGGACTCCAGGACCTCTTCGACGGCGGGAGTGATCACGGCGGGCCGGGCCAGCTGCGCCTCCACCGCGTCGAGCGCGTCCTCGACCGTGCTCGTCCAGGTCAGCGCCTGCACCGCCTGCGGCCGCACGAACCCCTGCTTGACCATGACGTCGACCTGCTCGCGCAGGGGAGCGAAGAGCCCGTCCGGGTCGAGGGCGACCACCGGCTTGGCATGCATGCCGAGGAACCGCGCGACCCAGACCTCGAACAGCTCCTCGAGTGTTCCCAGCCCGCCCGGCAACGTGAGGAAGGCGTCGCTGCGCGCGTCCATCAGGCCCTTGCGGGTGCGCATGTCGTCGACGACGAGGAGCTCGTCGGCGTCCTGGTCCCCGATCTCCAGTTCGAGCAGCGCATTCGGGATCACGCCCGTGGTGTGTGCCCCGGCGGCCCGGGCGGCCCGGGCGACGGCGCCCATGCACGACAGGTCGCCACCGCCGGAGACCAGCGTGTGGCCCCGGCGTCCGATCTCCGTCCCGACCTCGGCGGCGAGGTCGATGTAGCGCTTGTCGATCCTCGTGCTGGACGAGCAGTAGACGCAGATCGCCGCCATCAGGGCGCCTCCCCCAGCAGTTCCTCACCGGTCGCCGTCGGCGCGGTGTCCGGCCGGCTGGCGTCGGCGGCGGCCAGCAGTGCGATGACCTCGTCGACGTCGTCGGTGAGCGTGATGAGGTCGAGGTCGCCGGGGCTGAGGTAGCCGTGCCCGAGCATGTTGTCGCGCACCCAGGAGAGCAGGCCGGTCCAGTACTCCACGCCCATGAGGACGACCGGGAACTGGTTGACCTTGTGCGTCTGGACCAGTGTGAGGGCCTCGAACAGCTCGTCCATCGTGCCGAAGCCGCCGGGCATGATCACGAAGCCCTGCGAGTACTTCACGAACATCGTCTTGCGCACGAAGAAGTACCGGAAGCTCAGGCCCAGGTCGACCCAGTCGTTGAGGTGCTGCTCGAACGGCAGCTCGATGCCGAGGCCCACCGACAGGCCGCCCCCCTCGCCGGCGCCGCGGTTGGCCGCCTCCATGATCCCGGGGCCGCCGCCGGTGATGACCGCCCAGCCAGCGTCTGCGAGGGAGGCACCGAGCCGGCGGGCCAGGTCGTACTCGGGCGCGTCGCGCGGAGTACGGGCCGAGCCGAACACGGTGACCGCCCGGGGCAGCTCGGCGAGCAGCCCGAAGCCCTCGACGAACTCCGACTGGATCCGCAGCACGCGCCACGGGTCGCTGTGCACCCAGTCGCTGGGCCCGCGACTGTCCAGCAGCCGCTCGTCCGTGGTGGTGCCCTGCACCTGGCCGCGGCGCAGCGTGACCGGGCCGCGCTGCTTCTCGGGGGTGGTCCGCGGGCTCGGGTCGGGGCTGACGGCGTCGTCCCGCACCCTGTCGTGGGGTGGCAGGCGCTCGGGGTCGATCGAGGCAGGCATGCGGCAAACGGTATCCGGGCCGGTCCAGGACGAACCGCGCACGCGGGTTCGCGGGGCTCCTGCCGCCGTCGGGCAGTAGTTTCGGTGTGTCCCGCACCCCGATCCTCGGAGTTCTCGTGCCCCGCGCGCTCATCACCGGCATCACCGGCCAGGACGGCCTCTACCTTGGCGAGCTGCTCGCCGCCAAGGGCTACGAGGTCTTCGGGCTGGTCCGCGGGCAGAGCAACCCGAAGATCAGCACCGTCGAGCGCATCATCCCCAGCATCGAGCTGCTCGAGGGCGACCTGCGGGACCTGTCCAGCCTGATCGGCGCGCTGGAGATCGCGCAGCCCGACGAGGTCTACAACCTGGGCGCGATCAGCTTCGTCGGGCTGTCCTGGAAGCAGGCCGAGCTGACCGGCGACATCACCGGTATGGGCGTGCTGCGCATCCTCGAGGCCCTGCGCATCCACACCCAGGGCGACATGAGCAAGGTCCGCTTCTACCAGGCGTCCAGCTCCGAGATGTTCGGCAAGGTCCGGGAGACGCCGCAGCGCGAGTCGACCCCGTTCCACCCGCGCTCGCCGTACGGCGTGGCCAAGACCTTCGGCCACTACATGACCGTGAACTACCGCGAGTCGTACGACGCGTTCGCCTGCTCCGGGATCCTGTTCAACCACGAGAGCGAGCGGCGCGGCCACGAGTTCGTCACCCGCAAGGTCACCCGCGCGGTGGCCCGGATCGCCCTGGGGCTGCAGGCCAGCGTCGCGCTGGGCAACCTGGACTCGCGCCGCGACTGGGGCTTCGCCGGCGACTACGTCGAGGCGATGTGGAAGATGCTGCAGCAGGACACCCCGGACGACTTCGTCATCGCCACCGGCGAGACCCACTCGATCGGTGAGCTGCTCGACGTCGCGTTCTCCCGGGTCGGGATCAACGACTGGTCGAGCAAGGTGACCCAGGACCCGCGGTTCTTCCGCCCGGCCGAGGTCGACCTGCTGATCGGCGACGCCAGCAAGGCGGCCGACGAGCTCGGCTGGAAGCCGACCGTCACCTTCGAGCAGCTCGTGCACCGCATGGTCGACTCCGACCTCAAGATCGAGAAGATCGCCGCCAGCCGCGCCAGCGAGGACTAGCGGTTCCGGAACGAGCCGCCTCTAGACTCGTCCCGCCGACGAAGGGCCCTGACCGCATGACCACCCTGGCCGAGTACGCGGGCTCCCGCGAGCTGCTCGGCAACCTGACCCAGCGTGAGCTGCGCGGGAAGTACAAGCGATCGGCCCTCGGTTGGGCCTGGTCGCTGATCAACCCTCTGGCGCTCGCCGCGATGTTCACGTTCGTCTTCGGCGTCGTGTTCCAGAGCAAGCTGACCGCCGCCGGCAACAGCGACCTGCACGGCATCGCGGCGTTCCCGCTCTACCTGCTGTGCGGCCTGCTGCCGTGGAACTTCGTCAGCAACGGCATCAACGGCTCGATCGGCGCGCTGGTCGGCAACGCCAACCTCGTGAAGAAGGTCTACTTCCCGCGCGAGATCCTCATCGGCGCCAACGTCCTGTCCTGGGCGGTGTCGCTGCTCATCGAGATGGCCGTACTGGGCATCGCCCTGCTCGCGGTCGGCAACATGTGGCTGAAGTTCCTGCCACTGGTGCTGATCACCATCGTGTTCCTGACGCTGTTCGTGACCGGCGTCGGGATGCTGCTGGCGATCCTGAACGTCTACTTCCGCGACGTGCAGCACTTCGTCGGCATCTTCCTGCAGCTGTGGTTCTACGCGACGCCGATCATCTACCCGATCACGCTGCTCAGCGGCCACGACTGGTCCCTGGGCCCGGTGCACCTGCTGACGTTGTTCAAGCTCAACCCCATGACCGACTTCGTCGAGGTGTTCCACCAGATGCTCTTCCGTCTCACCTGGCCCGACTGGACGGAGTTCAGCTACGCCATCGTGAGCTCCGTGGTCGTGTTCGCATTCGGCCTGTTCGTGTTCAAGAAGCTCGAGCCGCGCCTGGCGGAGGAGCTGTGACCGCAGTGCTGGGTGCCGTCGCGGTGCATCGCGGCGACGCCGACATCGCCGTGCACGTCGAGAACGTCTCGAAGAAGTTCCGGCTGTACAAGGAGCGCAACCAGTCGCTGAAGGCGGCGATGATGCGCGGCGGCCGGGCGAAGTACGACGAGTTCTGGGCGCTCAAGGACGTGTCGTTCGACATCCCGACCGGCGGCACCTTCGGCCTGATCGGGCAGAACGGCTCGGGCAAGTCGACCCTGCTCAAGTGCATGGCCAAGATCCTGCGGCCGGACACCGGCACCATCAGCGTCAACGGCAAGATCTCGGCACTGCTCGAGCTCGGTGCCGGCTTCCACCAGGAGCTGTCCGGCCGGGAGAACGTCTACCTGAACGGCTCGATCCTCGGCCTGTCCCGCAAGCAGATCGACGCCAAGTTCGACGAGATCGTCGACTTCGCCGGGCTCGGCGAGTTCATCGACACTCCCGTGAAGAACTACTCCTCCGGCATGTACGTCCGGCTCGGGTTCTCCGTCGCGATCAACGTCGACCCGGATGTCCTGCTGGTCGACGAGGTGCTCGCGGTCGGCGACGAGTCCTTCCAGCGCAAGTGCGACGAGAAGTTCTCCGACATGCGCGAGGCCGGCAAGACGATCGTCGTGGTCTCCCACTCGCTCGCCACCGTCCGCACGATGTGCGACCAGGCCGCCTGGCTCGAGCACGGCGTGGTCAAGGACATCGGCAACCCCGGCATGCTCATCGAGAAGTACGTCGAGGACACCCACACCGAGCGGGTCAGCACCGAGGGCGGCGGTTCGCGCTGGGGCGCCGGCAACGCCCGCGTGGAGCAGGTCGAGGCGCTCGACGCCGATGGCCGCCCGACCCTGCGCCTCCACCTCGGGGCGCCCGCCACGTTCCGGTTCCACTACGTGACCGACGAGCCGATCCGCAAGCCCGTGCTGGGCTTCGGGCTGCACCGGATCGACGGCGCGCACGCGACCGGCGTCAACAGCCGCGAGACGATCGTCCCGGACCAGATCGACGGCAAGGGCTACGTCGACTTCGCGATCGACAAGCTCCCCCTCGTACCGGGCAGCTACGACGTCACGGTGGCCCTTGTCGACGAGAGCAACCTGCACACCTACGACTACCGGACGAAGGCGCTGCGCTTCGACGTCGGGGCCGGCCGGCCGCGGGACGTCGAGGGCGTGTTCGCCATCGACGGCACCTGGTCCTTCGGCTGACGCCGGCGCCCGTTCCGCGGGTCTGATCGGCGCGGCCCGGTCCAGCGACCGTTCCGGCGGGCCGGGCGCCCAGCCCAGCCACCGTTCTGGCACGCCGCCTCGCCGCGCCTGCACGACCCCTTTGTGGAACTTCCACAGCACCCTGATGCTGTGGAAGTTCCACCAGGGGTGACCCGACGAGGGCGAGGTGCCGCAAGGGCGGTCGGCCCAGGTCCGGTCAGGCCGGGCTAGGAGGGCGGCCGGATCTGTCAGTCGCTCCCCCACCGGCGGCGGTTCCCGCGGCCGACGCACCGGTGAGCCGTCCCCCGGCGTTGCGTCCGGCCGATCGTGGCACCCGAGCCACCGTCACCCGGACGCAAGGCCGGCGGGTGAACTCGATCCACGGGCGACGGGCGACGGGCGGCTGTCAGGCCTTGATCTTCTTGAGGTAGCCGCGCGGGTTGAAGGTCATGAAGAACTTCTCCCGGCCCTCGTCGATGACGAAGCGGTCGTCCTCGGCCAGGAAGGCGTCCACGGCCTCCATCGGGCCGGGACCGAACTCCGGGTACGCCGGGTGGCCGTTGACGTTGGTGTCCTCGACCACGACGTACGACCCGACGCTGACGATGTCGGCGTACGCGCGCAGTTCGTCGAGGACGTGCCCCTTGCTGTGGTCCGAGTCCAGGATGACCAGCACGGTCCCGTCGCCGGCCGCGGAGCGCACTTGCTCGACGACGGCCGGGTCGGTCGAGGACGCGGTCACGTAGCTGATGCGCGGGTGCTCGGGGCGGTTCGGCTGCGGCTCGACGTCGATCGTGATGATGCGGCCGGTGTCGAGGGTGTCGCAGAGGTTGGCGAGGTAGTACGCGCTGCCACCGAAGGCCGTGCCGGTCTCGACGATGAGGTCGGGCCGCAGGTCGTGCAGCATCTCCTGGTACAGCCACAGGTCGAGCGGGCACTTCCAGATCGTCACGCCGCGGTAGACGGTGTCCTTCCACGTCTGGGCGTAGGAGTGGTAGTAGAGCCGGTGGAACTGACGGACGATCGTGTCCCGCACGGCCGGCGTCGGCGGGCGGGCCTCGAAGTCCCGGTCCCACAGGCCCTCGAAGGCCCGCAGCACGGCCGGTTCGGCCTGCGCGGGGAGTCGGACCCCGTCAGCCGCCACCGCGCCGAAGGCGTCGACCACGGCCGGTACGAGTTCCGCGGGCACCGGCTGCGCGGTGGCCAGGCGCTCGGCCAGGGTGCGCAACCGGCGTACGGCCAGGTTGTCGAGCTGGGCGCCGGCTACGCGGCGAAGACGCTGGGGCAGGGAAGGGCTGGGCACCGGGACAGTCTGGCATCCGGAGCCAGGCCCACCCGCGCCGCCGGTCCGGGGCCTTAGTGTTGGGGTGCCTTCGCACGACGACACGCAGATGGGGAGAAAAGTTCGTGACGACCCAGGTTCTGGGCGCACCGCAGTCAGCCCCCGCCCCGACCGGTCGGCACCGCATCGTCGTCGCCACCGCAGACACCCTCAAGCCGCAGATGGCCGGCCCCGCGATCCGGGCCTGGCAGGTTGCGGCGGCCCTCGCGGCCGACCACGACGTACAGCTCGTCACGACCTCCGAGTGCCACATCGACAGCCCGGACTTCAGCGTCCAGCGGGTGTCGACCGAGGCCGAGGTCCGCGCCCTCGAGGCGTGGTGCGACGTCATCTTCTTCCAGGGCAACGTGCTCGACGACTTCCCGTTCCTGCAGCGGACCGAGAAGGTCGTGATCGTCGACCTGTACGACCCGTTCCACCTCGAGCAGCTGGAGCAGACCCGCGAGCACCCCGCGGAGACCCGGCGCCTGGTCGTCGGCAACTCGGTGGCCGAGGCCAACAAGCAGTGCCTGCGCGGCGACTTCCTGGTCTGCGCCAGCGAGAAGCAGCGTGACTTCTGGCTCGGGCACCTGGCGGCGCTGGGCCGGCTCAACACCGTCAGCTACGACGACGACAACACGCTGCGCTCGCTCATCGACGTGGCGCCGTTCGGCATCGCGCCGGAGCCGCCGGTCAAGACCCGGCCCGCCCTCAAGGGCGTCGTCGAGGGCATCGGCCCGGACGACAAGGTCATCCTGTGGGGCGGCGGGATCTACAACTGGTTCGACCCGCTGACGCTGATCCGCGCGGTCGACGTGCTCAGCCAGCGCCGCGACGACGTACGCCTGTTCTTCCTGGGCATGCAGCACCCGCACCCGCACGTGCCCGAGATGCGGATGTCCTTCGCGGCCCGCGAGCTCTCGGAGAAGCTGGGCCTGACGGGCAAGAACGTGTTCTTCAACGAGGAGTGGGTGCGGTACGACGACCGGGCCAACTACCTGGTCGACGCCGATATCGGCGTCAGCACCCACCTGGACCACGTCGAGACGGCGTTCTCCTTCCGTACCCGGATGCTCGACTACCTCTGGGCCGGGCTGCCGATGGTGTGCACCAAGGGCGACGTCTTCGCCGCGCTGGTCACCGACCGCGAGCTCGGGATCGCCGTCGAGCCCGGAGACATCACCGGCCTGGCGGACGCCCTCGAGCGGGTGCTGGCCGACGAGGCCTTCGCCAAGCAGTGCCGCGAGAACGTCGCGGCGATGGCCCCGGAGTACCACTGGGAGCGGGTGCTCGCGCCGCTGGTGAAGTTCTGCCGGGCCCCGCACCGCGCGCCCGACCTGCTTGACCCGTACGCCAGCCGCCGACTCGCCACAGGTGCTGCCCGGCTGTACCGGCCCAAGAGCGGGATGCGCCGCGAGGCCGAGATCGCCATCGAGCACCTGCGCGACGGCGGCGTGCGGAAGTTCGCGTCCAAGGCGGCCAGCCGGCTGGCGTACCGCACCGGCCTCAAGCCGCCGCCTCCGCCGCGCGTCTGACGCCCGCGCGGCTGGTGCCGGCGCGGCTGGTCCCGGCCGGCTGGTCCCGGCGCGGCTGGTCCCGGCCGGCCACCTCCCCGTTGCGTCCGGCTGATCGTGGCTCCCGAGCCACCGTTACCCGGACGCAAGGGCGGCGGGCGGGGTGCGGGTGACCAGGGCGGGGGCTGTGACCGGCCGCACGGGGGAGCAATCGGAAAGCGACCTCCACGGCACCCCTGCCCGGGGTAGCCTCCAGCAGGGGATCACTGCGGGAGATGCGAGTTATGTCCGGTACGGATGAGCAGCAGCCACTGATCGTGGTGCCGCCGCTCGCCGTCGACCCCATCTTCAGCCAGCAAGTGGACGACGCGATCGCGGGTGAGCCCGACCTCACCGTTC
This sequence comes from Frankiales bacterium, assembly GCA_025965475.1. Lineage (GTDB taxonomy): Bacteria > Actinomycetota > Actinomycetes > Mycobacteriales > SCTD01 > RYN-124. The sequence goes on from JAOPWV010000141.1 coordinate 19,848, forward strand.
CGCTCCCCGACGGGCGTCTGCACTCCGACCCGCACGACTTCGCCGGCCTCTACATCCGCCACCGCACGTCGTTCGCCCTGCACGCGCGCCGCTTCCTGCGCGACAGCCGGGACGTCGACGAGGTCGTGCAGGAGGCGTTCCTGCGGCTGTTCCTCGCGCTCCCCGAGCTCGAGACCGAGCTGCAGGCGCTTGCGTACTGCCGCCGCACCATCACCAACCTCTGCATCGACCGCTACCGCGCCGACCAGCGCCGCCCCCGGCTGGTCGACCTGGAGAGCATCCCGCTCGAGGATCTCGGGGACGACGACCCGGGCGACCCGGTCGTACGCGCCGAGGACGCGGCGCTGGTGCGCGCCGCCCTGTCCCTGCTGTCCCCGATCCACCGTGACGCGCTCATCAAGCGGGAGATCGAGGAGAAGAGCATCCCGGTCATCGCCGAGGAGCTCGAGATCGCGGAGGACAAGGTCAAGCACGTGCTGTTCCGGGCCCGGCGCGCCCTGCGCCGGATACTCGCGGGCACCCAGGTGCAGCCCGGCCTGGACCTCGACGGCATCTCGACCGCCCGCCTGCTGGGACGCCGCGTCGTCAACGACAGCGGCCGCCTGTCGGTCGCGCTGGCCATCCTCGTGGTCGGTCTCGGCCTGTCGTCCGGCCCCGACCTGCGCGCCATCCCGCTCGTGGGCAGCGACCTGCCCAACCTGCCGTCGATCGCCGAGCTGGCCCGGCCGGCGCCGAAGCCCAGCCTCGGCACGGCGGCCAGTCACGGCCCGGCGACCGCGCGGCAGGCCCCCAACGCGCTCCCGCCGTCGCTCAACGCGCTGCAGCCCGTGACGCCGATGGCGCCGCTCGCACCGAAGCCGCCGGCCTCGCAGCTCGCGCCGACCACCGCCCCCGGCGTCCCGCCGACCCTGCTGGTCCCGACGCCGCAGCCGATCCCGCAGCCCACCGTGCTGCCCGGGGCCCAGCCCGGCGCGTCCGGCGCACCTTCGGGTTCGCCGTCGGCCTCCCCCTCCGGGTCGCCGTCGTCCTCGCCGGCCGCGAGCCCGTCGGCCAGCCCGAGTACGTCGGCCAGCGCCAGCCCCAGCGCGTCCGCCTCGGCGAAGCCGTCCGCGTCGCCGAGCGTGTCCGCGGCGGCTGCCGTTCCTGAGCCCAGCTCGGACGCCCGCAAGACCTCCGTACGACTCGGCCGCGGCTAGCGGCACCGGCTCAGGCCGCGAACTCGCGGTCTGCCGTGGGGCCGAGCGGCAGGATCCGCGGCGCGCGGCCGGGCCGCAGCCGGCGGACCATGCGGACCGTTCCGGCCGCCGTCAGCAACGCGACCGCCAGCGTGAGCACCCAGAGGATCTGGACCATCCGGGCGGGTAGCGGCGACCACGCCTGCAGGGACCCGAGGCCGCTGACCAGGTTCTCCGGCGCGTCCGGCGGCGTCCAGTACGTGACGAGCATGGCGTGCATGCCGAGAAGCTGCATGACGCCGGCACCTGCCAGGACGACGACGGGCAGGCCGCCACCCCACCGGCCGGCGAGCCGGGACAGGCCGAGCGCCACGACTGCTGCGAGACCAGCGACCGCGGGGTAGAGGTAGCGGCCCTGCACGCCCACGAAGCGGTCGTACGTCTGGTAGTTCCGGTACGACGCCCCGGCGACCAGCAGCAGTACCCCCGCCAGCGGCAGCAGCGCCACCACGACCCGCAGCCGGTGGCCCCGCGCGGTCGCGAGAGCGAGGAGCGCCAGGGCCACGACCGCCAGCGACAGCGCCTCACAGAGCGCGTGCGGGAGCTGCGGGGGCTCGGGCTGGCCGAGGGCGCTCCAGAACCGGAAGAACATCTGGTTGACGTAGCCGGGCAGCCACTCGGCGAGCCCGCCGCCGGGCCGGCGCGGGTACGGCAGCACCCCGCCGTCGTACCCGTTGGGCTGCACGCTGCCGAACCGTCTCACGTTCTGCACGTACCAGCCGCCTGCCAGGCCGACGGTCAGCAGCGTCGCCACGGAGGCCGGCAGGAGGACTGTGCGCGGGCGCACGGCCCGGAACGCGGCCGCGGCGTACGCCGCGACGACCACCACCGGCAGCACCAGCGCGAGGCCCTTGGTGAGCATCGCCACGGCGGACACGACGCCGAGGGCGACGGAGGTACGCCGGCGCAGGTCGCCGGCCGCGACGGCCATGCTCAGCACCCCCGCCGCCGCGACGGCCAGGATGAGCAGCGAGTCGTTGCTCACCGACGATGCGACCCGGGTCAGGCCGGGTACGGCGAGCGGCGCGAACGCGGCGACGACCCCGGCCGGCGGGGGCAGGTTCAGGCGCCGGGCGGCCAGCCAGCACAGCAGCGGCAACGGCACCACGAACAGCAGCGACAGGAACCGCATCAGCGCGACCTGTCGGTCGAACGGCCAGTTCTCGCTGTGCGGGATCGCATCCAGCACGCCGCGGGTGACGAGGTAGTACAGCGGCGGGTGCTGCACCATCTGGTTCGCCTCGATCGGCAGGTCCGTCGCCCCCGCCTCGAGGAACGTCTTGCGGTCCGCCTTCGGCAGCGCGTCGCCCGCGGCCAGCCGCCGCGTCGGGATGCCGTCCCAGCCCGCGTCGCCGAACGTGTCGCGCACCCGGTCGTCGACCAGCTTGGCGCCCGGTGCCGGCCAGTCCAGCGGGGACGGCACGGTCAGCACCATGGCGACGTGCGCCACCTCGTCGAGGCCGCGGTAGGTCGGCTGCAGCGTCGTGTAGACGACGAGCAGCAGCAGGTGGAGCGCGACGGCGTACCAGACGGCCCGGGGCGCGTCCCGCAGGTCGCGCCGCAGCCAGGTGGAGCCGACGAGGGGGGTGTCGGTCACTGAGCGAAACCGCCCGACCCCGCGCTGCACACGGCGGCGACGGTACCAGCGGCGTGTCGATCATCCGCGGACGATCAGTGACGGCAGATTGAGGGCTCAAGGTCGGCCGCCCGCGCGGCGAGAACCACAACGGAAAGGTGCGCCGGCCGGTCCGCCTGCCGTCGCGCCGCCACCACCCCGCCGGTCACCCCAGCCTCGGAGCTCCCGCGCATGGCACGTCCGCTCACCCGTGTCGCCGGTGCGGCATTGGCGCTCGCCGGCACCGGCTGGCTGCTGGCGGCCCCGGCCCAGGCCGCCTCCGACCCGCTCTCCCCCGCGCCGGCGCCGGCCGCGGTGGAAGGGTTCAGCCCCTACCTGCCGCAGATCTCCTGCGACCCGACGATCAAGCCCGGGACCGACGCGCTGCGGACCCTCCTGCTCACGACGTACGGCGGGCGCGACCTGAGCACGGTGCGCCCCTGCTCGGCGGGGACCACCGAGCACCAGGACGGCCGCGCGTTCGACTGGGGGCTGGACGTCACGAACCCGGCGGACAAGGCGCTCGCCGACCAGTTCCTGGGTTGGCTGCTCGCCCCGGGTCCGGACGGCGTCGCCGCCTACAACGCGCGGCGGCTCGGCGTCATGTACGTCATCTGGGACAGCCGGATCTGGGGTTCGTACAGCGCCGCCCAGGGGTGGAAGGCCTACACCGGCAGCGAGCCGCACCGCGACCACATCCACATCTCGCTGTCCTGGGCCGGCGCGATGAAGCAGACCTCGTTCTGGACCGGGGTGGCCGCGCCGGTGGACTACGGGCCGTGCGTGCTGCTGGCCGGGCAACCGGCGCCGGCGTACAGCGGTCCGCGGACCACCCCGTGTCCCGCACCCGGCCCGGACATGTCGCTGACCGGGACGCCGGTCCTGGCGCAGGGCTCGACCGGGCCGTACGTGTTCCAGCTGCAGGCCCTGCTCAAGGTGGCCGTCGACGGCGCGTTCGGGCCCGTGACGGCCGGGGCACTGTCCGTGTTCCAGCAGGCCGCCGGGTTGCCGGCGACCGGGGCGACCGACCTGTCCACGTGGACCGTGCTCCGCGGCGGCACGAGCGGTGCGCCCACACCGGCGCCCGGCCCGACGCCAAGCCCTGTGCCGGTTCCGGTGCCCACGCCGGTCCCGGTCCCGGTACCGGTGCCCAAGCCCGTGCCCAAGCCGGTCGCGAACCCGCTGGCGGCGTACGCCGGACTCACGTTGCGGACGGGGGCGCGCGGGCCGGCGGTCGTGGCCCTGCAGAAGGCGCTGCGCCTGCCCGCCGACGGCGCCTTCGGACCGCGTACGGCGGCGGCGGTCACCGCCTTCAACCGGGCCCACCGGCTGCCCGCCGACGGCATCGTCCGGCCGGCGACCTGGACGGCGCTCGGCGCCTAGAAACGCTGCCCCCACCGCCGAAAAGGGGCGGCGTCTGACCGGCCGGGCCTACAAGCGATGCACCACAGTGCCGTCGACACGCGTGGCGTTGCAGGTGTCGAGCACCAACCGGGCCGTCCGGGCCACCGCGTCGTGGTCCACGTGACGGTGAGCGGTCACTATGACCACGCAGTCCGCGGTCGCAGGGTCGGTCGCGTGGGCCACCTCGACACCACCGACGGCCAGCGAGGGCACGAACGGATCGCAGTAGGAGACCTCCGCGCCCAGTCGGCGAAGGCCAGCGATCACCTCCAGAGCGGGTGACTCACGCAGATCCGCCACGTTCGGCTTGTAGGTCACGCCCATCATGACCACCGAAGAGCCACGGACTGCTTTGCCCACGTCGTTGAGGAGCTCCTGGACCCGGCCGACGACGTACGCCGGCATGCCCGCGTTGACCTCGCGGGCCAGCGCGATGAAGCGTGCCGCGCCGCCGTGCTGCCGCACCTTCCACGACAGGTACATGGGGTCGATGGGGATGCAGTGGCCGCCGACGCCCGCGCCCGGGTAGAACGGCATGAACCCGAACGGCTTCGTGGCCGCCGCGTCGATGACTTCCCAGACGTCCAGCCCGAGCGCCCTGCACAGGATCGCCATCTCGTTCGCGAGGGCGATGTTGATGTGCCGGAAGGTGTTCTCCAGCAGCTTGGCCATCTCCGCCGTCGCCGCGGAGGACACCGGCATCACCCGCTCGACGAACGTCTCGTAGAAGGCCGCGGCGCGCTCGAGAGCCCGTTCGGTATCCGCTCCTACGACCTTGGGCGTGTTGCGCAGGCCGTACGTCCGGTTGCCGGGGTCGATCCGCTCCGGGCTGAACGCCACGTCCAGCTCGTGGGCCCCCAAGCCGGACGCCTCGAGAAGCAGCGGAACGAGCACCTCCTGCGTCGTCCCCGGGTACGACGTGGACTCGAGGACGACCAAGGTCCCCGGCCGGACGTGCTCGCCGACCGCCCTGCCAGCAGCCTCGACGTGCGACAGATCCGGCACGTCGTCC
>JAOPWV010000152.1 GCA_025965475.1 Frankiales bacterium
CAGGGCCGCCGCCCGCGCCCCCTGCAGCCCCTCCGGACCGCGGGGACGTGAGCCAGCTGGCGGTGGCCTCCGTCGTGCTCGCCGGGATCGCGCTCGCCGGCTACCTGGCGCTCGCCCGCTGGCAGCACCTGGGCTTCGTGCGCGGCGCGCTCTACCCCCTGCTGATCGCCGCCGTGGCCGCCGGCTGTGGTCACCTCGCCCTGCGCCGGCGCAGGAACGACGACCGTGTGATGGCCCGATCGGGGCTCGCCGTCGCCTACGCCACGGTCGTCCTCTGCCTGATCACCGCGGTGAGCGCGCTGATCACGCACACCGTGTCGGCGACCTCCCCGACGATCAACTCGCTGCCGGCCGTCCCGGCACCGCCGTACAGCGGCGGGGACCCGGTACAGCCGCCACAGGCGCCACAGCAACGCGACGACGGCCCGAGCCGGCCGGGGCCGCCGCTGAGCCAGGACCCCCGGGCGCCGGGCACGCTACAGGGCAGCGTCGTCGATGCGAACGGTGCGCCGGTGGCGGGCGCCACCGTGACGGTGCGCCGGGCCGATCCCACGGACACCAGCGAGACTCCGGCCTGCCCGCTCGACACGAGCACCAGCACCGACGCGTCGGGCCAGTGGTCGCTGCGGCTGTGTCAGCTCGCGGACGGGCTGGGCTACGCGGTGCGCGTGCAGGCCACCGGGCAGACCGTCGTGGCGGATCTGGCCTTCGTGAACAGCGGCCAGGTCACGACCTGGGTGGTCCGGCTGCGCTGACCGCCGTACGGCTAGCGTCCGTCGAGGGCCACGTACGGGCGCTCGGTGGCACCGACGTACAGCTGGCGGGGCCGGCCGATCTTGGTGGCCGGGTCCTCCATCATCTCGCGCCACTGGGCGATCCAGCCCGGCAACCGGCCGAGCGCGAACAGCACGGTGAACATCCGCGTCGGGAAGCCCATCGCCTTGTAGATCACCCCCGTGTAGAAGTCGACGTTCGGGTAGAGCTTGCGCTCGGTGAAGTAGTCATCCGCCAGCGCGACCTCCTCGAGACGCATCGCGATGTCGAGCAGCGGGTCGGGGCGCTCCAGCGACGCGAGGATGTCGGCGGCGGCCTTCTTCACGATGGCCGCGCGCGGGTCGTAGTTCTTGTAGACGCGGTGGCCGAAGCCCATGAGGCGGACGCCCGCCTCCTTGTTCTTCACCCGCCGGACGAAGGCGTCGACGTCGCCGCCGTCCTGCTGGATCTGCTCGAGCATCTCCAGGACGGCCTGGTTGGCACCGCCGTGCAGCGGGCCGAACAGGGCGTTGACGCCCGCCGACACCGACGCGAACAGGTTGGCCTGCGACGACCCCACAAGCCGGACCGTGGAGGTCGAGCAGTTCTGCTCGTGGTCGGCGTGGAGCACGAAGAGCATGTCGAGCACCCGCGCCTTGACCGGGTCGACGTCGTAGTTCTGCGCCGGTACGCCGAACGTCATGCGCAGGAAGTTCTGTACGTAGTCGAGCGAGTTGTCCGGGTACAGGAACGGCTGCCCGATCGACTTCTTGTAGGCGTACGCCGCGATCGTGGGCAGCTTGGCGAGCAGCCGGATCGTGGAGATCTCGACCTGGTCCGGGTCGAGCGGGTCGAGGCTGTCCTGGTAGAAGGTCGACAGGGCGCTGACTGCCGACGACAGGACGGGCATCGGGTGCGCGTCACGCGGGAAGCCCGAGAAGAACGCCGTGAAGTCCTCGTGCAGCATCGTGTGCTCGCGGACCCGGCCGGCGAACCCGTCGAGCTGGTCCTGCGTCGGGAGCTCGCCGTAGATGAGCAGGTAGGAGACCTCGAGGAAGCTCGACTTCTCGGCCAGCTGCTCGATCGGGTAGCCGCGGTAACGCAGGATGCCGGCATCACCGTCGATGTAGGTGATCGCGGACCGGCAGGCCGCCGTGTTCACGAAGCCGGGGTCGTAGGTGACCAGGCCGGTCGACGAGAGCAGCTTGGACACGTCGAGCCCGGAGGGCTCCTCCACTGCCGGCACCACAGCCAGCGGCAGTTCCCCGCCCGGATGGGTGAGAACGACGCTCCCGGAAGTGGTTCGGTCAGCAGTCTCGGTCACAGTGGCTCCTCCGTAGCGCAGCCGGGTGGCGGCTGGCCGGGAAAGCCTAAGTCGCCCGCCCACGGGCCCGACGGGTGGCCTCCGGTGGCCCTGGGATCAGCCGGGGATCAGTCGCAGCCGCAGACGCCAGACGCGGCGCGCACGGTGAAGCAGACCGGGCAGGTGGCCGACTTGATGGCCTCCGACGCGACGGCCGCCTCGGCGGCGAGCGTCTTGGCACGGGTCGCGGCAGCCCGCGACGACCGCTGCTGGGCCTTCTTCTCCGCTGCGTCACGCTCGGCGCTGGCCGCGGCGCCGGCGCTGATCGTGTCGGCGTTCTCGGCCTCGAACAGCCGTCGGCGGATGGTGTCCGGGACGAAGTTCATGCTCTGCTGGCACAGCGCGACCGCGACCTCGACGGGCGTCTCGAGGGCGACGATCTCGACCGCGTCGCCGTGCACGAGCTCCGGATCCGCGGCCACCATCGCTTCGACACGCTCGAGGGCGGCGTCCACGGCAGCCTGGACGTCTGCCGGCACCGACTCGACGTCGTCGGTTGTCTGCTCCACGGGATGGCCTTCTGTCTGTGCGGGCCGCGAGCAACGGGCTCGGCGGCTGGGGGAGGCGGCGGGGGGCCGCCCAGGGGTGCTTCGTGCTCGGAACGTGTCCGGGACCAGCCCGGCACCTCCCTAGTCTGGCAGGCGATCCGGCGGGCAAAGCCGGGATCCTGTGGACAACTGTGACATACCTCCCTTTGCGGCCCGGCTCACGCTCGACGCGGGCGGACGGTGATGCCCGACGGAGCGGTGCCGTTGCGCCGCGCCGATGAGTCACGACACCGACGCTCCACTCGCGGACGCCGTGGGAGTCCGGACGCCACCGGGTCCTGGTCCGGACGCGGTGGCAGCCGGCCCGACGAGCGTTCACCGCGCGGTCGCCTGCACGTGGCGCGACGGCCACCCGGCTTGGCTTGGCTGGGCCCCGTCCGCCGACCGGCGGGCGCGGCGGGAGGACAGTCAGGCATGCGGAGAATCACGATCGCCGGGATCGCAGCGGCACTCGGTTGCAGCGCCGCCGTGGTGGCGGGACCCAGCGCGGCGCCGGCACTGGCCGCGACCGCTCCCCATCGGATCGACCACATCGTGGTGATCTACGAGGAGAACCACAGCTTCGACAACCTGTACGGCCAGTGGGGCGACGTCAACGGCCAGCACGTCAGGGGGCTGGCCGACGCCACGCCCTCGCAGACCACGCAGCTCGGCCAGGACGGCCGTGCCCTCACCTGCCTGTACCAGAACGACGTCAACCTGACCTCGCCGACGCCGCTGTCGACGACCTGCACCGACACCGCGCATCCGGCGAAGCAGGGCAGCCCGGCCACCGCTCAGACCGTGAACAGCCGGTTCCCGAACGCGCCCTTCCTGATCGACGACTACATCAAGCCCTCCGATACGACCTGTCCCGCACCAGGGGCGTTCGCGGCCAACGGTGTCGCCAAGGACTCGGGGCAGCGGGGTGGCTGCACGGAAGACCTCGTCCACCGCTTCTACCAGGAGCAGTACCAGGTCGACGGCGGCAAGCAGAACCGCTACGTCGCGGGCAGTGACGCCGCCGGCCTGGTCATGGGCCACTACGCCACCGGCCAGCTGCCCGTCTACCGGTACCTGCACGGCGCGGGCGCGCCGAAGTACGTCCTGGCCGACAACTTCTTCCAGGCCGCCTGGGGCGGCAGCTTCCTCAACCACCAGCTGCTCGTGTCGGCGCAGGCGCCGCTGTTCAGGGGCGCGGACAGCAGCGGGCGCACCACCGGGTGCGCGACGGGCACCGCGAACTGCGACCTGCACGCCGTGGTGGACGCGAACGGCATGCCGAACAGTGCGCCGTACTACACGCCGACCGCCGCGGTGAAGGACCAGCAGCTCACCGTCGCGGCCGATGCCGACGGCGCCTGTGCTCCGAGTTTCCCGGGGGCCGCCACCACGCCGACCGGGACGCTGTGCGGTGACTATGCGGTCAACACGATCCAGCCGTTCACGCAGCCGTACCCGCCCGGCACGCAGGTCGGCAAGATGCTCCCGCTCCTGCACAGCGCCAACATCGGCGACTCGCTGTCGACGAAGAACGTCAGCTGGTCCTGGTACTCCGGCGGCTGGGACAACGCCGTCGGCAACAACGGCCGTGACGTGCTGCACCCGCTCGGCGCCGGCTGGACCAACGGCACAGGCCCGGCGTGCGACACCTCCGTGACGACCGCGAAGGCGGTGTTCCCGAACTGCCCGGACAAGAGCTTCCAGTTCCACCACCAGCCCCTCGGGTACTTCGCCAACTACGCCGACGGCACGGTCGGACGGGTCGAGCACCTCAAGGATGAGCAGCAGTTCCTGCTCGACGCGAAGAAGGGCAACCTGCCGGCGGTCAGCTTCGTCAAGCCCGTCGGGGCGGAGAACGAGCACCCGGGGTACGCGGCCGAGCACCAGGGCAGCGACCACCTCGTCGAGCTCCTCGAGACGATCCGGAGCGGCCCGCAGGCGCCCACCACGATGGTGGTCGTGACGTACGACGAGTTCGGCGGCCAGTGGGACCACGTCGCTCCGCCCGGCACCGCGGCGAACCCCGGCATCCACGACGTCTACGGGCCGGGCAGCCGGGTGCCGGCGCTGGTCATCGACCCGGGCCTGCCGGCCAGCGGCGTCGACCACACCCCTCACGACACGACGTCGGTCCTGAGCACCATCGAGCACCGCTTCGGGTTGGCCCCGCTGACCGACCCGTCAGGGAAGAAGACCCGCGACGCGTACGTCGCCGACCTGTTCTCCGCCTACCGGGTCAACGCGCAGCCGTGCGGCGCCGGCACTGGCGCGTACGGATGCGGATCTCACCAGGGGCCCGGCGGCACGAGCCACCAGGCCTCGCGCACCCTCACGACGGATGCGCAGGGGCTGGTCCGTACGCCGTACCGCCAGCCAGCCCGTGACTTGGGGGGCGGGTGATGGAGGACTTCGGCCCCTGGGACGACTGAGGCGAGCTGTCGCCGGAGCGACTCGCACGCCATGATCGGTCTCCACGTTCCCCGAGCAGGAGGCCAGGGCATGACACGTCCCCCCGTTCCGCCGTTCACGATCGAGACGGCGCGCCAGAAGGTCCAGGCCGCCGAGGACGCCTGGAACACCTGCGACCCGCACCGGGTCGCGCAGGCCTACACCCCCGACTCGCTGTGGCGGAACCGCGCGGAGTTCCTTACCGGGCGGGACGAGATCGAGGCGTTCCTGCGGCGCAAGTGGGAGCGGGAGTTGGACTACGCCCTGCGCAAGGAGCTCTGGGCCTTCACCGACGACCACATCGCCGTGCGCTTCCAGTACGAGTCGCGGGATCGGGACGGCCAGTGGTGGCGCTCGTACGGCAATGAGCAGTGGGAGTTCGACGCCGAGGGCTACATGCGCCGTCGGGAGGCCAGCATCAACGACCTGGCGATCGACGAGGGCGAGCGCCGCATCTTCGGGCCGCGTCCGGAGAGCGAGCGCGGGGCGCCGATCCCCTTGCGATAGAAGGGGATCGGCGTTACTGCGGACGCAGTGCCATCCACAGCGCGACCGCGTCGGTCTTGCCAGGGTTGTGCCAGGAGTGCGGTTGCACGGTCCGGAAGTGCAACGCGTCCTGCGGACCGAGCAGGAACTCGCGGTCGTTGACGACGAACTCCAGCGTGCCCTCGAGGACGTAGATCAGCTCCTCGCCCGGGTGCTCGAGCGGCTTGTCCCCGCTGCTCGCGCCCGGCGCCACGGTCGCCTGCGCGCCGGCCAGGAAGAAACGGCCGTACGTCCCGCTGATCCCGGCGAGGTCGATACCGCTGTGGGACGTGTAGATCGGCCGGTGCTCGCCGTGGGGCGTGTGCACGGTCGGGTCGGCGTGCACGTCCTCCTCGTCGACGAAGTACGCCACCGGCCGGCCGAGGGCGCCGGCGACCTTGAGCAGCGTGGTGATCGTCGGCACCATGCCGTTCTGCTCGATCTTGTGAATTGCCGCGGCCGAGACGTCGGACTGGTCGGCGAGCTGCTGCAGCGACAGACCGGCTTGTTTGCGCAGGTTGCGCACCTTTGGGCCGATGCCCCCCACGATGCGGGTGAGTTCCTCCGACATCGCCGTCTCCTCGGTGCGGGCCCACTTCTTCGCGCGCGGGAACCAGCGGCCCCGCGCCGGAGATCGAACCATGTCGCTCGTGTTGCGCCCGGGCGCAGGCTCTTGACGCGCCCCGGCAGGGCTGCCCAGGATAGTGCACAGGTCATCCCTCATGCTCAACGTCGCTCCGAGCCCGGTCCGCCCGCGCTGCTCGGCGAAGGAGTTGCTCCGTGGGTCAGTGCATCGTCATCGTCGGCGGCGGAGCGGCGGGCATCGGAGCGGCGGGTGCGGCCAAGGGCACCGACCCGGATGCCGACGTCGTCGTCTACACCGAGTACCAGGACGCCGCGTACAGCCCGTGCGGGATCCCCTACGTGCACGGCAAGGAGATCCCCGACTTCGAGCGGCTGTTCCTGGGGACCAAGCAGCAGTACGCCGACCAGGGGATCGACATCCGCTACGAGACGGCAGTCACGGCGCTGGATCTGCGCGACAAGAGCCTCACGGTGGGCGGCCAGCAGGAGGCGTTCGACAAGCTGATCGTCGGCACCGGTTGGGACTACGGCAAACCCCCGGTGCCGGGTGCGGACCTGACCGGCATCTACTACATGAAGAACATCCGCGAGGCGATGGAGTGGGACAAGGTCCTCGACTCCGTGAGCAGCGCCGTGGTGCTGGAGGCCGGCCCGCTGGGGCTGGAGATGACGACTGCGCTGGCGCACCGCGGGATCGAGACCCATCTGGTCGACCCCACCCCGTGGGCGCTGTCGATGGCCACCGACCCCGACATCGCCAAGCCCGTCGAGGACTCCTGGGTCGAGATGGGCGTCCAGCTGCACTTCAACACCAAGCTCGAGGAGATCCTCGGCGACGCCAACGGCGCCGTCCG
>JAOPWV010000197.1 GCA_025965475.1 Frankiales bacterium
GCGCGGCCCGCCTCGGCGGCCGGCGCGTCAGGCTGCGGCGACGCGGGCGGCGACGCGGGCGGCGAAGGCGGTGACCAGGACCCGTGCGGTCCAGGCAGTGACGGCCTGCAGGAGCTGCGTCGCCGCCTTGGTGGCGACGACGGCGAGGAACGCGGACACGGGGACTCCCTACGTGCGGACAACGGTGACACCTCCACGGTGCGTGACCGACGTGGCGCGCAGGGTCAACCCCGATGAACAGCGCATGAATGCGGGTCACCTGCGAACGGGTAGCCGGGCCAGCAGGGGGGGCAGTGCCACCGCCACCAGGGTGCCGCCGGCCGCCGCCCCGAGCCCGAGCGTCCAGCCGGCCGGCCCCAGTGGCCGCCCGCCGAAGAACTGACTGAGACCGGGCGTCGTGATGATGGCGCCGAGTGCCGCGAACGAGACGACGACCGCGCCGATCACCAGCGGGCTGCGCCACCCCATGACGAGGGTCTGCCCCAGCTGCGCGGAGATGAGCGCCACCAGCCCGACGGTGTTGGCACGGCCGCGGGTACCCGAGGCGCGGGCGAGCAGCCAGGCCAGCGTGGCGGCGCCGGCCGTGGCGACGGCCCGCAACACGATGTCGCGGGTGAGAGCGCCGCCGAGCGAGGACGACGGACCCTCGGCGGCCAGCACGTCCGGCGTCAGGCCCGGCGGCGGCCGCAACGCCACGGCCATCGACGGCAGTACGTCGGTGAGCAGGTTGACGAGCAACAGCTGGCGCGTCCCCAGCGGGCTGTCGCCGCTCAGCAACGCGGCGCCCAGGGTGAACGCGATCTCGCCGAGGTTGCCGCCGAGCAGGATGGCCAGCGCGTCCCGTACCGAGGCCCACATCGCCCTGCCCTCGAGGATGGCGGCCCCGGTCGTCTCGATCCGGTCGTCGGTGACGACGAGGTCGGCTGCCTCCCGGGCTGCGTCGGTCGCGTGCTCGCCGAGTGCGATCCCCACGTCCGCCATGCGGATGGCGGGCGCGTCGTTGGCGCCGTCGCCGGTGACGGCCACCGTCCTGCCCGCCCGTCGCAGCCCCTCGACGATGCGCACCTTCTGCCCGGGCGTGACGCGGGCGAAGACCCCGACCCCGGGCAGCTGCGTGGTCAGCTCGTCCTCCCGCAGCCCGTCGAGCTCAGGGCCGGTCATCACCCGGCGCCCGTTCAGGGTGCCGAGTTCGGCGGCGATCGCCTCCGCGGTGCCCGGGTGGTCTCCGGTGACCATGACGATCTCGACGCCCGCCTGCTGGAGGTCGCGTACGGCGGCCTCGGCGGTGGGCCGGACCGTGTCGGCCAGGCCCAGCAGGCCGAGCAGGGTCAGCCCGTCGACCCGGGCCTCGTCCAGGTCACCGCGGCTCGAGGCAGGGCGTTCGGCGACGGCGAGCACCCGGTAGCCGCGACGGGCCAGGCGATCCGTCGCCTCGCCGAGCTGCTGGCGGTCAGTCGGACCGAGCGCAACCGTGCTGCCGTCGCGGCGCCAGCTCGTGCAGCGCTCGAGCAGCACTTCCGGTGCCCCCTTGACGCTCAGGCACAGGCCGCCGTCGTCCCGGTGCTCGCCGAGCACGGCGTGGAAGGAACGCCCCGGCTCGAAGGGCAGCTCGGCAACCCTGCGCCAGCCGGCCAGGCCCTCGTGCGGTGCAATCCCCAATGCCTGCGCCCCCTCCACGACAGCGCGGTCGGTCGGGTGCGGCAGCGGCTGTCCCTCCCCGGTCTCGGGGCCGGCCCGCAGTGCCGCGGCCACGATCCCCCGCAGCCCCGTGTCGAGCTGCTCGACCGCGGCGTCCCGGGTGCCGTCGGCGACGTACCGCAGGGTGATGCGTCCCTCGGTGAGCGTGCCGGTCTTGTCGAAGCAGAGCACGTCGACGCGGCCCAGGGCCTCGAGCGTCGCGGGCCGTCGTACCAGCGCGCCGCGGGCGGACAGTCGCCGGGCGGCGGCGAGCTCGGCGACCGTGGCGACGAAAGGCAGACCCTCCGGGATAGCTGCCACCGCAAGGTTCACGGCGGTGCCGAAGGACTGGACGAGCGGGCGCCTGCGTGCAGCGGCGGTGACGAAGAGCAGGGCGCCCGCGCCGACCGAGATGGGCAGGGTGACCCTGGTCAGGGTGCGCAGGCGCACCTCGACCCCGCCGGGCAGCGGCGCACGGGCGGCGGCCCGCATCGTCCGCCCGAGCTGGGAGCGGCTGCCGGTGGCGACGACGACGGCCCGGCCGGAGCCGGCCGCCACGACGGTCCCCTCGTAGAGCATGCTGCGGCGGTCCGCGACGGCGGCCGCGGGGGTGGCCTCCTGGACCTTGTCCACGGGCAGCGACTCGCCCGTCAGGTTGGACTCGTCCACCTCCAGGGCCTCGGCGCTGAGCACGCGGCAGTCGGCGGGCACCGCGTCGCCGGCCTGCAGGTCGACCACGTCCCCGACCACGAGCAGGTCGGCGGTGACCTCGCGCTGGGTGCCGCCGCGGAGCAGCCGTACCCGGGTGGCACTGGCCTCGGTCAGGCTGCGGAGCGCCCGGTCGGTGCCGAAGCGCTGCAGACCGCCGATCAGCGCGTTGGCGGCCAGGACCCCGGTGATGAGCATGGCGTCCAGAGCCGAGCCGACCAGCACCGAGGCGCCCGCGCTGGCCGCCAGGGCCGCGGTGACCGGGTTGGCGAGCTCGTCGGCGGTGGCCCGGACGAAGCGCCCCCGGGACGGCTGCAGGACCGGGACCTCGGCCGCCCGCCGGTGCGCCTCGTCCTCGTCCAGCCCGTCGTACGACGAGCGCAGCAGCCGCAGCGCGGCGTCGACGGGCATGGCGTGCCAGGCCGTGCGGTCGCTCTCGACCGGGGGCGGCCGGGCGCTCAGGGCCGCCGCGTACCAGGCACCGACGGCCAGCCCCGCCGCCGCCCCGGCCGATGCCGGCAGGAGAGCGCGCCGGCCGCCCCGGTTCGGGCCACCGAGGGCTGCCAGCAGTCCGGCCGTCGCGGCGGTGAGCACGGCGAGCACCACGGCGCGGCTGCTCACGCGGCGGGCGACGGGCAGCGCCTCGAGCAGCCGGTAGACGTCGACCGTGCCACGGCGGCACAGCAGGTGCGCACCCCAGGGCACCTGGGACGGGTCACGCAGGACGCCGATACCGATGTCGGCGGCGGCCAGCGCAGCGCCGTCCGCGGCCGTCACCAGCGCCACCCCGGATCCGTCCTCCTGCAACGCCCGTACGCCCTCGAGCAGTTGGCCGCCTCCGGGCACGACGTCGTCCACCCCGAGCCGCTCCGCGACCCGCGAGCCGTCCTCGGCGATCACGACCCGGCCTGCCTGACCGGCCGCCCCCACCAACGCCTCGGCGAGCGGATCCAGCTCGTCCGCGACAGCGACGAAGGCCACGACGCGGTCGCCGGACAGCAGGGCGAGCGGTACGCCGCCGCGGGCCCCGTGCGCCTGCGCGAGCTCCGCGACCTCCTGGGGCGGGGCGGCGAGTCCGGATACGGGGAGCACGCTCCAGCCATTCGGTCCGTCGCGCCGGGCCTCGAGCTGATCGATGTCCACGAGTGCGTAGACCTGCCGGTGCACCTCGTCGGCGGGTAGGCCGGGCGACAGCACGACCACCTCCTCGACCAGCCGGTCACCGGTGAGCAGGGCGGAGGCATCGAGGAGCACGGTGTCGATCCGGTCCATCCGGCGCAGCGCCTGCCGGTCACGTACGACGACGTCGTGGGCGGCACAGGTGCGACCGAACTGCGCGGCGAACGTCTCCCGCGCGAGCAGGCCCCCACGCGGGATGCCGCCGGCCACGATGCCGAGCGCCGCGCCGGGGCGCCGGGTGAGCGCCAGGGTCAGCCCCGCGCCGGTCAGCGCCGCGGGGAGGGCCGCCCGCAGGTAGGTCTCCAGGGGTCCGTTGCGCAACGGGCCGGGTCGACGTCCCGGCTCGGTCGTCTCGTGCGGCCCGGTTCCCGAGGGCAGCACGGCCAGCAGGCGGTCCCAGGCGGCCCGCTCGGCACGGACCTCGGCAGCCAGGCAGAGCCGGTGGGCGAGGTCGAGGGCCAGTCCGAACGGCCACTGCGCCAGGGTCTGGGAGGCCGCACCTGCCGCACCGAGCACGGCGTCCGTCACGGACCGTCCGGCGTACCGCTCCAGCAGGCGTCGCACCGGCGGGGTGGAGTCGACCAGTGCCGTCACGATCGGTACCGCCGCGGGCAGCGGCCTCAACCGCGCCGCACGCCCGGCCAGGGCAAGCCCGAGACCGGCCAGGTCCAGGGCGGCGAGCGAAGCCTCCCGGACGAAGGCTGCCGGGTGCGCAGGATGGTCGAGCGGGACGGGGCGGTGTTCCTCTCCGGGCACGGCACGCGCCACGGCGGTGCGCAGCAGCCCTGGAAGCATCCGCGGCCCACCTCTCCCGCGACGTCGTCCCGGCGACGAGCGACCGGTCTTCTTGGCGTACGTCCATCCAGGCGCGCGCGGGTCGCCGGACGTACGGCAGGCGCGTGCGGCTCAGGCCGCCGCGGCTCCGGTCCCGGCAGCGACTGCGGGCCGGCTGCCCCAGCGCCCGCCCTTGGCGATCGCCACACCGACTCCGACGGCAGCAGCCACCGGCAACTCGAGGACCCCGGCCACGGTCAGCGCCGCGAGCCCGGCCCAGTAGGCCACCGTGTCCGGCTGCCTGACAGCCCCTGCGATATCCGCGGCAACGTCCTTCGCCACCACGATCGGAGCCGTAGCCACCATGGTCGCGGCGCCGAGAGCGGCCGCCCCGACATTGCGGGCCTGCCCGGCTGCCGCGTGCGCCGCGTCCGTCGCCCGCCCGGTCAGGTGCCCGCCGCCGGCCTCGTCCGCACCGGCCGGCTTGTCGTTCTGGGGCGTGTCCGGTGTCGCCATGTGAGGTCTCCGCTCAACGCTCGTTGCCACCAGCAACAACAGGCGGCGAGGTCCATCGTGCGCCGGGCACGAGGCCCCTGTCGAGGCACCCTTCGAGCCGCGTGCGGACCGTGACGGGCAGCAACGACAGCGGGACCGGACGCCGTAGCGCCCGGCCCCGCTGGGGTCGTCAGGTCATGCTCAGGCCTTGAAGCCGCTGAGCGAGACCGTGCCCTTCGTGACGACGACCTTGAACGTGTGCAGGCCGTTCGGGACCTTGACGAGCAGTCGCCCGGCGTTCTTCTGGGTGACGACGGCCTTCTTGACACCGTCGACGTACACGGTCGCCACACCGCCGGTCTTGGCGTAGGACCAGGTCAGCGCCGTCCCGCCGAACGGAATCGAGGCTGCCGCGCCGCGTGCCGCGCTCTTGGACGTCGCGCCCTTGGACCAACCGCCCTGGTAGGCGATGCCGCGGTCGCGACCGTCGACCGAACCCGTGACCTTGGTGCCGGTGGCGCTCGCGGCCTGGGCAAGCGGGTTGGGGGGTGCGGTCGGTGATGCCGCTGGTGGCCTTGACGACGTATGTCGCGCCGAGGATCGGGCTGAACGAGACCCGCACACCCGAGGCGGGCGCGTCCGCACCAATGGTGCACGGCACCGTGGTGCCTGCGGCGTCGAGGCAGGTGATGGCGGAGGACACGGTCTTGCCGTTCGCCTGCAGGGTGAGCGTGCCGCGCGTGATGTTGATGACGGGCTCGCTGAACTGCGCGGTCGCGACGCCCTTGCCGGTGAAGGCGAGGCTGTTCACGACCGGTGCCTGCTCGTCGACGGGGCCACGGAAGACCCGGCAGTAGCTGGTGCCACTGACGCCGCCGCCTGTGACACCGTTGTCGAACGGAACGAAGCCGGTGCCGGCGATGGCGTCGGCCAGCTTCGTGCGGGTCGTTCCACCAGCCGTGCAGAGCACGCCGCCGGGGCCGACCCACGAGGCCACGGCCTTGCTCGGGTAGCGCACGACGTTGAACAGGTTGCGCGTCAGCGGGAACTTCGTGCTGGCGGTGTCCTTGATCGTCTCCGGGCTGGCCGTGACGCTGTCGAGCTGGCCGAGCTTGCCCTTCGGCGAGGCGGTGCCCGCGCTTCCGCCGGCGGCGTCCGGCTGCTGCGTGTAGCGGCCGTAGGAGAAGAAGTAGATCGCGTTCGCCGCGTTGCCCTGCGTGAAGATCGGGCTGGCGTCGTTCTCGCTCAGGATGCGGCAGTTCGGGAACGACGGCGTGTACGCACCCGTCGTCGCGTCGCAGTTGCTGCCCTTGTTGGCCGCCGGGATCTGCGAGTACTGGTCGATCCCGCTGCCCAGGAAGCCGTTGAACACGGAGCCGGTGCCGGAGGACTTCTGGACGCCGTAGACCACGATCGGGGCGTCAGTGCCGCCGACGGCGGACCAGTTGGTGATCGTGCCCGCGTAGATGTCCTTGAGCTGCTGCTGACTGAGGCTCGCAACGGCGGCCGACGGCCCGGTGGCCGAGTGCCACCAGGAGATGGCGTCACGCGCGTAACCGACGTAGGTCAGGTCGGCGCAGGGGTCGTTGCTGGAGGGCGCGCTCGACGAGCGCGAGGACGGTCTCGGCGGTACTCGCGATGGGCTTGCCGGTCGGATCGACGATCCGGACGGTCGGCAGGCCGGAGAGCCGGGCCAGGCTGGCGTCCATGACGCCGATGTAGCCCTGAGCGACGGCGTCGAAGCCGTCGGGTTGCGAACCGTGGTCGCGACGGCGGTGCCGCCGGTGCGCAGGTCCACCAGCCCGGTGCTCGGGTACGTGTCGGCCGCCCCCGCGGTCCGATAGGCAGGCACCGCCTCGTACGCCGTCTTGGCGGCGCCCACGAAGAACCTGGTGAGGGCGGAGGTGACGCTGCTCCGGTCGGCCCGGGCTACCGCTTTCAGCTGCTGCGGGAACGGGTACTTCGGTGCGCCGTCCGGCCCTGCGTTGCCCGCGGGGATGCCGGCCTCGTTCCACCTGCCCGGCTGGCCGGTGAAGGCCTTCGCGAGCTGCTCGGGCGTCATGACCAGGTCGAGGATGCGGGCGTGTGACAGGGCGTCGCTGACGTTGTAGGCGAACACCAGGCTCGACAGCGCCAGCGGCACGTACTGCGGTGAGAAGCCCCGCGGCGCGCCGGCCAGTTCGAGTTTCGTGAGCGGTGATTCGGTCGCAGAAGGCTGCCGTCCTCGGGTAGTCGCCGCTGCCACCCAACCTCGTGCGCACCGTGTTCGACGTCGTCAGGCAGATTCCCGGCGCGCCGACCCCGCCGCCGCTCGACCAGTGCGCGAACCCGACGATCGCCGGGGCACACGACGGCGGCATACCCGGTGGGGCGCAAGCCGGTGCGCCCGCGACCGGCAGCGAAATCCCTGCCACGACCGGGAGCGGCACCGCGCCGTCGGGCGCGGGAACCACCATGTCGGCGCCGGGTGCAGGTACGGCGCAGACAGGCGCACCCTTCAGCCGTCCGCCTTGCCGGGCGCGACCACCTCCGGCGTCGCCTCCTGGGTGAACCCGGTCAACCGCTCGTACGCCACCGACCAGGCCGTCACGGTCGCCCTGCATCCGGGTGGCGCCGGAGTGGCGCTGCCCGGCCTCGTCCTACTCGCCGTCCTGCTTGTTCCGCCGGCCGTCGCCGCCGGACTGACGGCGCTGCGCCGCCGACGCGCAGGCGCCGTCCGAGGGCGGCCGCCGGCACGGTCCCGCAGCGGCAGGACCTCCCGGCTGGCGTGCCGGGAGGTCCCTGGGTTGCGCTCAGCTGACGGACGGAACTAGCGGCGGCGGCACCTGACGACCCTGCCCTGCCTGTCGTGGCACCTCCTCGCCGGCATGTACGTGGCTGGAGTGGTGCGAACGGAAGCGGCACTGAGCGTGCTGCTCGGGCTGGCAGGACCGACGGGACTGGCCGAGCTGGGTCCGGCCATCACCACGGTCGAGAGTGGAAGGATCAGACCCATCGACAGGGTCACGGCGAGCTTGTTCACGACGTTCACCTCCTGTGCTTTCGGGACCCCCAGTCGACGGTAGGCAGCGCCAGCAAGAGCCTGCAAGAGGTAAGGCAGAACACACCCGCTGCTCATGAACCATGCCTCACCGTCCCGCCCGATGCTGGGCGTGCCGATCGACGTGATGGGAGTTCGCGGCCGCGTCCCGCCCGGTCTGACCTGAACCAGGAGGCGGCGGCGGCCGTCGCGCTCGCCGCGGTGCTCGACGCGCACGTCGGGCCCGCCCCGACCACCGTCCGCATCGGACCGTACTAGCCGCGGATGAGGCGGGCCAGAGATCGCGGCGGCCCGGTGACTGGGGCCCGGGTGGCTCCGGCCGCCCCCTTTCGGTCCACAGGGACGGGCGGAGTTTCGCGCGCCAGCGCTTCCACGTCGCGACCGGTCTTGGACACAGAAACCGTCGCCCGTACCGCAACCCGCAGAGGATTCTCTTCCCCGTACGCCCTGAGGCGGGGCATCGCCTTCAGTGCGCTGTCGTCCGGCAACGGCAGAGCCGGACCCGGAAACGGTGACATCGGGGCCTGTCTCGTGCGGGCGTGGGCACCCACGCCCTGTCGCGGGGCCACCCCTAACTCACCTCGGCGTCATGACCCAACCGGCTCATCCCAAACAGGTGGACGGGGCCAGTGTCAGTGACGGCGCGATCACCTAGCGTCACCGGCTCCAGCAGTCGCCTTCCCCCGACTGCTGGCCGGAAGAGGCGCAATGACCGAACCGCTGTTGACCTTCCTGATCGACACTTCCGTCGCCGGCGCCGCGGTCGACCCACCGGCCCTGCTGCACCACATAGCCGCCCTGCTGGCCGCCGACGCGGCCAGCCTGGCCCTGGCCGACACCACCCACTCGCTGCGGGTCGTGGCCGCCACCCACGAACCCGCCGGGC
>JAOPWV010000066.1 GCA_025965475.1 Frankiales bacterium
GATGTCGTCCTCGGGGATGATGCCGCCGCCGAACACGACCACGTCGTCGGCGCCGCGCTCGCGCAGCAGCTGCATGACCTTCGCGAACAGCGTCATGTGGGCGCCGGACAGGACCGACAGCCCGACGCAGTCGGCGTCCTCCTGGACGGTCGTCTCGACGATCTGCTCGGGCGTCTGGTGGAGGCCGGTGTAGATGACCTCCATGCCGGCGTCGCGCAGGGCGCGCGCCACCACCTTCGCGCCGCGGTCGTGCCCGTCGAGACCGGGCTTGGCGACCACGACGCGGATGCGACCGGCAGGGCTGGTCACGGCGACCTCCGAAGGGTGCGGGTTCGGGCGCTCGGACACTACGCGCACAAGCCCGCGGGTCGCACACGACGGGTGCCCGAACTGACCCTTCCGACCCATGGCAGCCGCCCGGTCGAGGGCGTACACCTGGATCTGAGACCGCGCCGTCGTGTGATGTTCACCATCCGGGGCAGATGCGACGCTAACGTCGGCGGTCTACGACGCGGACCGTCCTGACCCCTCATCCGTGGAGGCAACCTCGTGCTCGACGCCCGATCCGCCCTGGCGCACGTGGCCAGGGGTACCGGAAAGGCGGTGCACACGCTGTGCAGCCCGAGTGGCCTCCGAGGGGCGGGCACGGAGCTCGCCTGGGTCGCCGCCCACCTGGCGCTCTACCCGCTCGGGATCGGCAACGAGCGCGCACGGGGGCGGCGCCGGGACGAGCTGGACCGGTTCACCCTGGCCGACCTGCCGCCGGTGCAGCGCGGACTGCTCATCGGTGACGTCGTCGCGGCCGGGACGCCGATCCTTCTCGTGCACGGGCTCGTCGACAACCGCTCGATCTTCACCCTGCTCCGCCGGGCCCTGCGGCGGCGGGGTTTCGGCCGGATCATCACGCTCAACTACAGCCCGTTCACGCAGGACATCCGCGCGGTGGCCGCCCAGCTGGGCGAGCTCGTGGAGCGGACCTGTGAGGAGACCGGGTACGAGCGGGTCCACGTCGTGGGGCACTCGCTCGGCGGCGTCGTCGCCCGCTACTACGTCCAGCGCCTCGGCGGCGACGCGCGGGTCCACACCCTGTGCACGCTCGGGACCCCGCACGCCGGGACGTACGCCGCCAACCTGTTCTCGCGCGGCCTGATGCTCGGCGCGGTCCGCCAGCTGCGCCCCGGGTCGGATCTCATGCGCGAGCTGGCCGAGCCGGCACCCGGGTGCCGCACCCGGTTCGTCGCGTTCTGGAGCGACCTCGACCAGCTGATCGTCCCGCAGCGGTCGGCCAGCATCGACCATCCCGACCTGACCGTCCGCAACGTGGCGCTGCGCGGCGTCGGGCACATGTCCCTGCCCATCCACGGCCCGGTGGTGCACGAGATCACGACGCTGCTGGCGCACCTCGGCGAGGACGGCAGCACGCGGACGGCGGGTGTCACGTCGATCGAGCCGGCCACCTCCGTCGATGCCCAGGAGCCCTGCCCGCCGGTACCGCCCGCGCGACAGGGTTCGCAGGCCATCGCGCCGGCCTGACCGGGAGCCGGCAGAAGTACCCCAAAAGGGGACTGGACAGCGGTCGTATAACGTACGGGTAACAACCTGCCGTGTTGCGGCGGGTCATCCGCGTGTGCTGCCCCTCGCGTGCATGCGGCTCCCCTGACGTCGACTTCGGAGCCCGCCCACCGTGCAGCCGCCCCACCCGCGCCATACGAGCGCGGCCATCTCACGACGACGCGCCGTCCTGCTCCCGACGGTGCTGCTCTTCGTGGGCTCTGCGTCGTTCGCCGGCCTGGCCGCCCTGCCGCCCAAGACCGCGCCACTGTCCGTCACGGCCGCAGCGGCCGACGCGGCCCTGGCGCCCCAGATGACGGTCACCGCGGGAGTGCGCCGCCCGTTCGTGGCCGGAAAGAAGAACCTCGACCTGCTCGATCGCGTCACCGCCGCCCCCACGGCCCCCGCCCCGGCCCGGGTGCCTCCGCGCGCCTCCCGCGCGCGCCGGGCCACGTCGCCCCCACCCCCGCCGCCCCCGCCGGCCCCGTCGTACGTCCGGCCCGGCGTCGGCGTGTTCAGCTCCGGCTTCAAGTGGCGCTGGGGCGCCATGCACACCGGCATCGACCTGGCCGGTCCGTACGGCTCCCCGATCCGCGCCGTCGCCGACGGGGTCGTCGTCGAGGCCGGCACCGAGAGCGGCTACGGCAACATCGTCAAGATCGAGCACGCCGACGGCGTGATCACGTACTACGCCCACCTGAGCCGGATCCTCGTCCAGGGCGGACCGGTCAAGGCGGGCGAGGTCATCGCCGAGGAGGGCAACAGCGGGCGCTCGACCGGCCCGCACCTGCACTTCGAGGTGCGTATCGGCGGCACCCCTGTCGACCCCGCCCCGTGGCTGGCCAGGCACGGGATCTCGCTCTAGATCTTCTCCAGCGGGGCGTACCGCAGCAGCAGCCACTTGCTGCCGGTGCCCGTCCCGAAATCCACCTCCGCCTGCAGCGAGTCCCCCGCACCGCGCGTCGCGGTGACCGTGCCGAGCCCGAACGCGTCGTGGTTGACCCGGTCGCCCACCTCGAGGTTCGGGACGGGGCGCAGGCCGGGCCCGGCGGTCCTCCCCCGCGCCGTACCGGTGATCCGGGCGGCCAGGTTGCTCAGCGCGGGTGTCGGCGCGGTCACCGACGATTCGCCGCGGCGCCAGTCGACGAGCGACCCGGGCACCTCGTCGAGGAAGCGGGACGGCGGGTTGTACGACGTCTGCCCCCACGCGCTGCGCACGTGCGACCGGGACAGGTAGAGCCGCTGGCGGGCCCGGGTGATCCCGACGTACGCCAGCCGGCGCTCCTCCTGCAGCTCCCCCTCGTCGCCGAGGGTGCGCAGGTGCGGGAACACCCCGTCCTCCAGGCCGCTCAGGAAGACGACCGGGTACTCCAGCCCCTTGGCGGCGTGCAGCGTCATGAGGGTGACCACGCCGCCACCGTCGCCGTCCGGGTCGGGGATCTGGTCGGCGTCGGCCACGAGGGAGACCTGCTCCATGAACTCGGCCACCCCGCCGTCCGGGACCCGCTCGCTGAACTCGCGGGCCACCCCGACGAGCTCGGCGAGGTTCTCCACCCGCGACTCGTCCTGCGGGTCGGTACTGGCGGCGAGCTCGGTGAGGTAGCCGGTCCGGTCGAGGACGGCCTCGAGGACCTCGGCCGGCGGCATGTTGCCGTCCACCAGGGTCCGCAGCTCGTCCATGAGGTCGCTGAACTCGGTGACCGCCTTCGCGCTTCTGGTCGCGATGCCCGGCACCTCCTCGCAGCGGCGCAACGCCGCGGCGAAGCCGATCCGCTCGCGCGACGCGAAGGCCTCGATGCAGGCCTCGGCCCGGTCGCCGATCCCCCGGCGCGGGGTGTTGAGGATGCGGCGCAGCGAGACCGTGTCGGCCGGGTTGGCCAGCACGCGCAGGTAGGCCAGGGCGTCGCGGACCTCCTTGCGCTCGTAGAAGCGCACGCCGCCGACCACCCGGTACGGCAGGCCGACCCGGACGAAGACCTCCTCGAACACGCGCGACTGCGCGTTGGTCCGGTAGAACACCGCGACCTCGTACGGCTTGACGCCCTCGTCGTCGGACAGGCGGTCGACCTCGCTGGCGACGAACGCCGCCTCGTCGTGCTCGTTGTCCGCGACGTAGCCGACGATCTTCTCGCCGTCGCCCGCGTCGCTCCACAGGCGCTTGTCCTTGCGGTCCGGGTTGCGGGAGATCACGGCGTTGGCGGCGGACAGGATCGTCTGGGTGGAGCGGTAGTTCTGCTCCAGCATCACGACTTGGGCGTCGGGGAAGTCGAGCTCGAAGTCCATGATGTTGCGGATGTCCGCGCCGCGGAACGCGTAGATCGACTGGTCGGCGTCGCCGACGACGCACAGCTCCGCGGTCGGTACGGCGGTGGACGGGCCGGTCGAGCGGCCCGCGCTGGCACCGACCAGCTCGCGCACCAGCGTGTACTGCGCGTGGTTGGTGTCCTGGTACTCGTCGACCAGCACATGCCGGAACCGCCGCCGGTAGTGCTCCGCGACGTCCGGGAACGCCTGCAGCAGGTCGACGGTCGTCATGATGAGGTCGTCGAAGTCCATCGCGTTGGCCTCGCGCAGCCGCGCCTGGTACGCCTGGTAGACCTCGGCGACCTGCTTCTGCAGCACGTTCTCGGCCTTGTCGCGGGCCGTCTCCCAGTCGACCAGCTCGTTCTTCAGGTCGCTGATCTGGTTGCTCATCGAGCGGGCCGGGAAGCGCTTCGGGTCGAGGTCGAGGTCGCGGCAGACCAGCGTCATCAGGCGCTGCGCGTCAGCCTGGTCGTAGATCGAGAAGGTGCTGGTGAAGCCCAGCTTCTTGGCCTCCGCGCGCAGGATCCGTACGCAGGCCGAGTGGAAGGTGCTCACCCACATGGCCCGCGCCCGACTGCCCACGAGCGCGGCGACGCGCTCCTTCATCTCGCCTGCGGCCTTGTTGGTGAACGTGATCGCGAGGACCTCACCCGGGTGCACGCCGCGCGCCGCCAGCAGGTAGGCGATCCGCGTCGTCAGGACCTTGGTCTTGCCCGAGCCGGCGCCGGCCACGACGAGGAGCGGGCTCCCCTCGTGCACGACCGCGGCCCGCTGCTGGGGGTTCAGACCCTCGAGGAGGCGCTCGGCGTTGACCACCGGGCGCGCGGGCGCGAGCACCGCCGGTGCGTAGTCGTCGTACGGGAGGGTCACCCTCGCCAGTCTAGGGAGCGGGCCCGACATGCCGGGCCGGGCAGGACTGCGCCGTCATACGTCGAATCGGGCCTGGACGCACCCCTGCTGCCCGGAGGTACTCCCGTGCGGATCCGCTCCGCTGTCGTCGTCGCCGCAACCGCCGCCCTCGCCCTGCCGCTGGCGGCCCACGCGGCGCCTGTCGTGAACGACCCGCTGTCCCTCGCCCAGGCCACCGCCGCCCGGCTCGGTACGACCCTGGCCGTCGACCCGGGGCCAGTGTCGAGCGACAACGTTTCGCTCGTCGCGACGATCCCCGGCACCTACATCGGAATGCGCCAGGTCGGCAGAAACCTGGTGGCCACGGGGACGGACGGCCTGTCCACCTTCGACATCTCCGACCCCGCGCTGCCGAAGCCGCTGGCCGTCCTGCCGATCGCGCACTTCGAGAACGAGGACGTCAACGCCGACAACCGGGTCGCGATCATCAGCAACGACCGCGAGAGCGGCAGCAAGGGCGGCCTGCTGTACGTCGTCGACGTGCGCGACATGCGCCTGCCCAAGCTCGCCTCGACGCTCGACCTGAACGTCGACACCGGCGAGCGCGGTCCCGGCCACATCGCCAACTGCGTCGCCCCCGGCCCGAACCCCTGCACCACCCTGTGGCTGACCGGCGGGCACCGCGTCTGGGTCGTCGACCTCAAGGACATGGCCAAGCCCAAGCTGCTCGGCGCGTTCGACAGCCCGGCCAGCATGGGCAGCACCGGCTTCGGCACCCCTGGCAAGCTCCGCACCGGCGCCACGCACGACGTCGAGCGGGACCGCACCGGCACCCTCTGGGTGGCCGGCTCCGGCGGCGTCTTCGGCTACCGGCTCACCCGCAACCCACTGGCACCGCGCCTGCTCACCGGCACCGGCGCGACCGGCGTACGCCCGGACGTCAACGACTTCATCCTCCACAACAGCCAGCGCTCGTCCGCGACGAAGGACACGCTGCTCGTGACCGAGGAGGACTACGTCGACACGAAGGAGACGCCGCCCGGCGGCTGCCGCGGCCAGGGCAAGTTCCAGACCTGGGACGTACGCGG